>NZ_JBHTCO010000045.1:0-181967 GCF_042665295.1 Scopulibacillus cellulosilyticus | reverse complement strand
AGGTCTGAGGTGGAAGCGTGGTGACACGTGAAGCTGACAGATACTAATCGGTCGAGGACTTAACCAAAACAAAGCATGTCTTATATTCGCTACTGGTTTTGAAGGTTCAATCTTCAATTAAATAAAACTGCTTGGTAGCAATGGCGAAGAGGTCACACCCGTTCCCATCCCGAACACGGTCGTTAAGCTCTTCAGCGCCGATGGTAATTGGGGGCTTCCCCCTGTGAGAGTAGGACGCTGCCAGGCACATTTTTTATAATGATAAATATCAGAATTAATTATTAATATTGTTCCACAGTAGCTCAGTGGTAGAGCAATCGGCTGTTAACCGATCGGTCGTAGGTTCGAATCCTACCTGTGGAGCCATTATTATGCTATGGCCCGTTGGTCAAGTGGTTAAGACACCGCCCTTTCACGGCGGTAACACGGGTTCGAATCCCGTACGGGTCATTTTTATTTAAGAAAGATTTGCGTCTTAGCTAATAGGATAGCATCGGCTTTCTAAGCCGATGGTAAGAGGTTTGAATTCTTTAAAGCACGATAAAAAGGGCATCTGCTAATAGCAGATGCCCTTTTTCATTGTTTAGAATATCGATTTGTGGATAACCGTTCGGTAGACATATTGGTGAGTAAGGATATGAGGAAACAAAAAAGTGGTGTGATTAAACAAATATTGAAGGATCATTTAGCGGGATGATATGAGCACGGAATTTCTTAAATGGTTAGAAGAAAAGGATCCGCTAGAATTAGACAAATGATATAACGACAACCATTTTTAAATGTATGGATTGTGGCAAAGAAGACAAGGTACCAAATTTTGTGATCGAAGAATTTCATTTTGATCTAAAAAACGATGGAACAAGTTCAAGTCGATCCAAAAGAGAATTGAAACAGCAAAAAGTTAAACACATAAAGGACGGTAAACTGACTATAACAAAAAAGTTGTTGCTTAATTTGTAGCAACAACTTTTCTATATCTCTATCACATAAAGAAGTTGGGGCTTTTAATAGAATTTCGTTAACGTTGCATATTCGAGCGTTGCTTGTGGCACCCTTAAAGTTTACTAAAAACAGTATCATTCCTAGTTGAGTTTTTTTCCCTTAACTTGCTTTAACGTCGCTACTATAAGAAAACTGACAATAACTAATAAGAGCCAGGAACTCACTTTTCCTGGATAAACGAGACGCCATGCACCGGTTTGGTTTGGATATTCCCAAGCTCCAAAGAACGTTGCGATATTTTCAGCTATCCATATAAAAAATCCTATGAGCACAAAAGAAAGTGCGAGGGGCATACGGTAACGAGTTCCATCAACCTCGTATGTGACCCATGATTGCCAAAAGACAATAATGACAAGTCCAGATAACCACCAACGAATGTCAATCCAATAATGATGGGTGAAGAAGTTCAAATAAATCGCAGCTGCTAGAGGTACAACTACAAAAAGCGGCGGCCACTTAATCAGTTCAACCTTCAACCTTCTCCACGCCTGGCAAAGATAACTTGCTACACTTGCGTACATGAATCCGCTATACAAAGGCACTCCGAAAATTTTGGAATATCCCTCCTCCGGATAAGACCAAGAGCCCATATGTACCTTGAAAAATTCAAGAGCAAGTCCAATAAGGTGGAACAATGTGATAACCTTTAATTCATCCCGTGTTTCAAGCCCGGAACGCACCATCCACCACTGCATCAGAAGGCAGATGATGAGCAGCCAATCATACCTTGGAAGAAAGGGAAGCGGCATGATTTGTGTAAAAGCCAAAGAGGCAAAAATAACGACAGGGAACAAACATGATAGGGCCTGCTCCCAACCGAAACGAACGAGTTGTTTTAGTACTCTCATGATTTTTACCTTCAATGGTTTTTTCATAGAATCATTTTGAATGTTTAAATTCATGAGTACCTCCCCTTATATTCATTGAAATCATGAAAAAAGAAAGCTTTCTTTTCCTTTCAATGTTAACTATTCCTACCTTATTAATCTTGGGGGTCTTCATCGTCGCTTCGGTATTCTAAAATATCTCCAGGTTGGCATTCTAAAGCCTTGCAAATCGCCTCCAAAGTTGATAAACGAATCGCTTTTGCCTTTCCATTTTTCAATATGGAAAGGTTAGCCATCGTTATTCCGACTCTCTCCGAAAGTTCTGTAACACTCATTTTCCGTTTAGCCAGCATCACATCAATATTAATTATAATTGCCATTGTTTTCACCTCAGATTGTTAAATCATTTTCAGATTTTATATTAATCGCTTCTTGTAGAAGTCTTTGGAGAACAGCGGCAAATACAGCGATAACCATTGAAGCAAAAGGAACAACCAATCCGATAAAGACCACACCTGGAGCGTCGTCTTTATCCGCAAATAGATAGAAGAGCGGCAAAACTAGCATATGCAAGATACTGATTGTGATGGCACAGTATTTGATTTTCATTAAAGCTTTTACGGATAATTCGGAGAAGGCTTTATTCTTGTCAATATAGCTTAAAAGCTTAAAAGCCTGGTACAGAGCAAAGTAAAAGGGTATCGCTGCTGCATAAAAATCGATGGAAACGAGATATTTTACATAAGAAAACTCTGGTAATAATTTTGCTGTAATATTCCCTATTTCGGGCACCAAAAATATGCATAAGGCAAGTACTGGAAGTCCAATAAAAATAACAGCTATCTTTAAAAAGAGCGTTGACACTCGTCTCATTAAAAAACACCTCACTGAATTATTTTTATTGATTTTAATACAAAATTTATCGTTTTACAATAAATAATTATTGACTTTAATTATATTATAGTTGTTATATATTTAATCCGCTTAATTTAAACAAGATAAAAAGCATTCCTCATTACAGGAATACTCTATAACTCAACTATTCAATTTATGAAATAAGGCTCCCCGCATTGTGTTCATATACAAAATGCGGGGAGCCTGTTTCGTATTGTTTGGTCGTGCTGATAGATTAATAAAGAATTTTTATCGAAAGTTACTCTGAACTTACATTTGGACGAGCTATAAATGTTCACTCACAAATACATGAGCTCGTGACGATGATTTTAAGTTTGGAAAGGTTCAAATAAAACAGCCCATCATAATTTTTTCCTAACAATAATTATAGCTATTTAGAAACCGATCGCTTATTGACCGGGAGCTTTGGCAGGATCCTTCCAGGCAAGCGTAATTCCTACACCTATCACCAGCATTACAGCAGCAAAGTAAAAAGGATAATTCAGATTCATATCAAACAAAAGTCCGCCAATTACCGGTCCGATAACATTACCGATACTGGTAAACATAGAATTCATCCCGGCGGCAAATCCCTGCTCTTTTCCAGCGATCCTTGACAGATAGTTGGTTACAGCCGGACGCATCAGATCAAAGCCGACAAAAACGGTAATCGTAACTAGCAAAATATTAAAATATGCGTGTACGACAGTCATTAAAAATACCAGCACTGTGGAAAAAATTAGGCAGTAGCGAATCAAGCGAATCTCGCCGCACCATTTGATTAAAGTGTCAAAAAAGATGACCTGAAATATTGCACCCAGCATCCCGCCGCCGGTAATCATAATGGCAATATCATTCGGTGTAAATCCAAATTTGTGGTCAGTAAATAAGGAAAACAACGATTCAAACGATGACAGACCGAATGAAGAAATAAAGATGATCAAAAAAGAAATGAAATAGATCGGTATAAATATCCGTTTCCAACCCTTTTGCGTTTCAGCCATCTGTACATCGTCATGGTGCCGCTCTGGCTCATGCAGCAGAACAGCCGAGATCACAGCCGCTGCCAATGCGAAACCGGCAGCGAAGAAAAATGGCACCCTCGTTCCTATTCCTGCTAAAAAGCCGCCAACACCGGGTCCGACAATAAACCCCGTCGAGACAGCTGCTGACATATACCCCATTGCCTTCGGACGATATTCGATTGAAGTAATATCAGCAATATACGCCGTGACTGCGGGCATGATGAAAGCAGCACTGATGCCTCCAAGCATACGCGAAATAAACAGTACAACGACATCCTTGCCGATACCGAACAGAAATTCCGAAAAAGCAAAGATGACTAACCCGATCAGAATCATTCTTTTTCGGCCAAAACGGTCCACCCACCGCCCGGCAACAGGTGAAGCAAGCAGCTGCAAAAAAGCAAAAGCGGCAACCAGGTAACCAACCATCGAACCAGATAAATGTAGTTCATTCATAATAGTCGGCACGACGGGGATAACGAGACTAATCCCCAAAAAGGCCATAAATAAATTTAATAAAACGATAACAAGCGCCATTGTCTGTTTTTTCCCCATGCTTATTCTTACTCCTTTTAAAAACCTGCATAAAAATGTATAAAAAAGTACAGTATGCATGAAATCTACAAAAATCTGTACACATCAAAGTGGAAAAACCCGGCAAACCACAGTAATTTAAATCTAATTGTACTATATTCTATCAAGAAGGTCTGTATCGAAAACCATTATTTTGTAAAAAACTATGACAGTTTAATAAACACATTCCCGTATTTTACATATGTGGAGAAACCTTTTAGAAACTAACCTGTTCCAGCCCGAGTTGGGTGATGTATACAACAGTTAAATACAATTGAATCCTTTGATGTAATTTTGAGTTTCCATAATCGCTCTTATAGAGGCAGCGCCGGGGAAATATGGATTTTCAACGATGAGGAAATTACAATATTAAAAAAAACAATTTCTCAATATATGGACACGGCTTTTCTTGTTATTGGGGGCATACGGCAGGGTGCATAGAGTGCGCTTTTTTTTCGACTTATATAAAACATATGTTGTGTATGAGGCAGACCTTTTTTAAGCTATTCCCAAAATAAAAACCACAGAAACTGGCCCTTTCCGTCAGACAGATCCTGTGGTTCGACTTATAAATTTCTAACTTTTACAAAAACAAAAGGATGATACAATCAATTGGAAAATAAATGTTTTATGTACTATTGAAGATTAAGATCCAACGCTCTTTTCTATTGCAGTTTCCCAACTTGAAAAGTAATACAATGCGTTTTTCATTAGCTCTGGATTTAACTTCTTTACTTGCATTTTGCGAAGCGGTCTTCCTTCTTCTTTTGCCAGTTCAGAAATTTGATTTACAACTTCTTCAACACTCATACTAATTTCCATTTGATTCCTCTTTTTTACTTTTCAACTATATCCTTTCCATATAACAGAAAATAATACAAGGCGTACCGCAATGGTGGTACGCCAATACTATATATTGTCCTTTTATCTTTATTTAAACCGTTTCTTCTCTAAGCGTTCTTCAAAATATGTGTTTATGATAATGGTTGGACTCATTATTGCGATAGTGGTTTTTTAACTTATCCGTTAAAAAATTTACTCCCGGCTAAAATCAGCGTCCTGTAATGGGACCATTTTAGACTTCATTACTATTTTATACCCTAAATATCCTGCAAGGAATAAAGGAAGTCCAATATAGGAAACTAAAATGCCATACCAGTCAATTTTAGGCCCAATGAAAGCACTGTAATTGGTTCCTAACATGGCAATCAAACATAGAGCGGTTGCCAAAATTGGACCAAGCGGAAACCACTTTGCTACATATGGCAGGTCCGCCATATTTTTTCCCTGTACCTTATAGGCTTTTCTGAATCGTAAATGCGTAATTGAAATACCTAACCATGAAATATAGCCAGCTAAACCGGCTGCATTCAATAACCAATTATAAACTGTTCCATCACCAAAAAAAGAAGTAAGGAAGCAAAGCATACCAATTAAAGTTGTTGCCAGGATAGCATTATAAGGAACGCCGCCTTTGCTGACTTTTTTCAAGAAGGCAGGTGCTTTTCTTTCTTCAGCCAGCGTCCAAAGGAGACGGGAGCCAACATATAATGCTGAATTTCCGGCAGATAAAACGGCTGTTAAAATAACGGCATTCATTGCAGCAGCGGCAAAGGCTAAACCGGCATGTTTAAACACAAGCGTGAATGGGCTAACCGCAATATTGGTAACATCTGAGCTTAATAAGTTAGGGTCTTTATAGCTGATTAAACAGCCAATGACAAAAATCGCTAATACATAAAACAAAAGGATTCGCCAAAAGATTTGTTTAATAGCTCTTGGCATGTCTTTACTTGGATTTTTACTTTCACCTGCAGCGACACCAACCATTTCCGTTCCCTGGAAAGCAAAACCTACGACCATAAAGACGCTAAAGATTGAGAGAAGCCCTCCTTTGAACGGTGCTTGGCCTTTCGTCAAATTGGAAAATCCGCCTGAATGGCCGCTCATGATTCCAAAAATCATTAATAGTCCGACAACAATGAAGATGATAATGGTTGCAACTTTAATAATTGAGAACCAGAATTCTGATTCACCATACCCTTTAACTGATAAAATATTCAGTAAAAAAATAACGACAAGAAAGCTGGAGCTCCAAATAATTCCCGGTACATGAGGGAGCCAATATTTCATAATTAGTGAGGAAGCAGATAATTCAAGGGCAAGGATAATCGCATTGTTATACCAATAGTTCCAGCCGACAGCAAATCCTAATGCCGGGTCGACAAATCGGGATGAATAGGTACTGAATGAACCAGAGATTGGGATAAAGGCTGCCATTTCGGCAAGGCTCGTCATCAAAAAATAAACCATAATACCGGCGATAAGATAAGCTGCGATTGCTCCGCCGGGACCGGCGTCATGAATCGTGGCACCGCTCGCCAAAAAGAGCCCTGTTCCAATGGTTCCGCCTATGGCAATCATCGATAAATGCCTTGTTTTTAATTTTCTTTCCAGGTGTTCTTGCTTTGGGGCTTGTCCTTTTGATTGATACTTACGTTCCAGATTTTCCATATAACACCTCATTATAAAATTTAGTAGAAAATTTGTTTCCGTTGGTGTGTGACAGCAGCTCCCTATGTTGCCTGCACCTGTGTTGAATACTGTCTAGATGAACCGAATACATAACCGATCGTTCTACTACTAAGTATAGCAATAATGACCAGAATCATCGACAATTGTTCTTTCATTCTCTTTATTCCCCCCTATTTTTCTTTTGTTTAATTGATTGTATATTCAGTTAATTTGCAAGTTTTGTGCCAAATTTAATACCGATATTAATTAGCGTGAGAGAAACAAGGGTGCAAAAAGTAATTGCTGTAACGTTATTTATTTTGCACCCTTTATGCAAAATACTTGTACATAAAACACTGTATATTAAGGGTGGAGAAGAATTAATATTTTCATCTAATTATCTGCCTTGTTTGAATCAACGGCATCCGGATCAATTTTATTATCTAAAATATGCAGTGTAGTACAATCGTAATGTTTTTAGAATTAATAGAAAATTATGTTGATTTTAATATTGGCAGATGTTTTAATATAAATAAATAGTGGTTGGGCCACCCAACCTATTTAATTCAAACTTTCGGGAGGGAGCAGTCTATGCAAAAAAATGGTTACGGCGTCGCAATGGAAGATAATGAATTAAAGACAAAAGCTGTCAGTACTCACAAATTTCTCATTCATAATCAGGGTGATCATGTTGGGGTTGCAGTAACAGATATCGGGAAAGGGGAAAAAGTGGTCGGCGTTTATATGGATGATGGAACAACGGTTGAAGTTGTTGCTAATGACAACATTTCTTTAGGACATAAGATTGCATTGGTTAATTTAGATGTAAATCAACCGGTTTTAAAATATGGCATTCAAATTGGATTAACAACTTGCAAATGGGAAGTCGGGGACTATGTTCACACCCATAATATAAAAACGGCGAGGTGGTAAAAATGGAAAAACTATTAGGTTATCGCAGGGAAAATGGCAGAGTGGGCATTCGTAATCATGTCGTAATCTTACCGGTTGACGACATTTCAAACGCTGCTTGTGAGGCTGTTGCAAATAATGTTAAAGGAACTTTAGCCTTATCCCATGCCTATGGAAGATTGCAATACGGTGAAGATTTAGAGTTGCATTTTAGAACATTGATCGGCATCGGTTCGAATCCTAATGTGGCGGCGGTTGTTGTGATAGGGATTGAAGAAAATTGGTCAAAAAGAATTGCAGACGGCATTGCTTTGACGGGGAAACCGGTGTCTTATTTTTCAATTGAAGGCAATGGGGATTTCGAAACCGTTCGTCAAGCTTCTTGGACAGCAAAGGAATATGTTCAATGGGCATCAGAATTACATAGAGAACCGGTTGAACTTAAAGATCTGAGCGTTAGCATTAAATGCGGCGAGTCGGATACAACGACAGGGATGGGATCATGCCCGACGGTTTCGCAGGCTGTCGATCGTCTGGTTGATGCCGGTGCAACAGTATTTTTTGGTGAAACATCAGAATTAACCGGCGGTGAACACCTTATTAGGGAAAGAATGGCCACGCCTGAATTAAAGGAAAAATTTATGGCTATTTACAATGATTATGTCGGTGAAATTGCATCACAGGGTGTTGATCTGTTAGGTTCGCAGCCGACACAAGGGAATATTGCCGGTGGACTTTCTACAATTGAAGAGAAAGCGCTTGGAAATATCGCGAAAACGGGCACTAAAGAAATCATTGGTGTATTGGAGCCGGCTGAGGCACCGAAAAGTGGCAATGGTTTATACTTCATGGATACCTCTTCAGCTGCAGCGGAATGTGTAACTTTAATGGCGGCAGCCGGGGCAGTTGTTCATTTCTTCCCAACTGGACAAGGGAATATTATTGGCAACCCAATCGAGCCGGTTGTTAAGATAACAGCTAATCCTAAAACAGCCGAAACAATGAAAGAACATATAGATGTTGATGTCAAAGGGCTGCTTTCCAGAGAGATAACTTTAACAGAAGCGGGCGATTTATTGATGGATTATCTCTATAGAACAGTTAATGGCCGTCTTACAAGTGCTGAAGCGTTGGGCCATCGTGAGTTTGTCATGACGAAGCTTTATCGCAGCGCTTGATTTATCTATTAGTCTCCCCGTTGCGGACAGGATGGGGGGACATATTTAATATTAGATTTTCCTTTTAGTTATTAAAATACTCAGGATTTTTTGTATTGATAAATTTTAGATCAATGTAAGAATAGGAGATTTTCATATGAAGGTATTAATAACCGAATTGATTTGGGAGGAAGGCATAAGGGAATTAGAAAGCCTGGGCATTGATGTTGACTATGATGAAAATTTGTGGAGAAACAGGGCGGAATGTCTGAGTTGTTTGAAAGACTATCATGCCATTATTGTCAGAAACCAAACAAAAGTAGATCAAGAGCTTATCAATGCCGGAACTAAGTTAAAAGCGGTAGGAAGGCTTGGGGTGGGGCTCGATAATATTGATGTCAAAGCAGCGCAGGAAAAGGGCATTAAAGTTGTTTACGCCCGGAATGCGAATGCGACTTCTGTTGCGGAATATGTGATGGCTGCTATTTTAAGTGTCAAAAGGCCTATTCATTTAGCTAATCAGGACATTAGAAAAGGAAATTGGGATAGAAAAAAATATACAGGGGAGGAACTATACCGCAAGACGTTAGGTTTGATTGGATTAGGCGAGATTTCACACCGCGTTGCAAAGAGAGCCAAAGCATTTGGCATGAATGTCGTTGGGTATGATCCTTTTATGGCTGAATATGATCATATTGTTTCTGAAACCGGTGTTCATCAATTAGACTCTTTGCAAGAGTGTCTGAGCATTTCCGATTTTGTTTCATTGCATGTGCCTTTAACTTCTGATACTAAACATCTCATTTCTTATAACGAATTTGAAGTGATGAAGCCCCATGCTTATCTCATTAATACATCCAGGGGAGGGATCATTGACGAAACAGCTCTATCTTCGGCATTAGAAAATCAGCAAATGGCCGGCGCGTTTTTAGACGTTCTCGAATCTGAACCGATTTCCCCGACAAACAATCTATTATCTTATGAAAATGTCATATTAACACCGCATGTTGCCGGGCTGACCCGTGAATCGCAAATTCGCACTTCAATACTTGTCGCTCACGAGTTAGGGAAATTATTATATGAGGATGTTCAAAAAGTCCGGGAAAAATAGCTGTCGAATTTCCGCGTCAGCTGGCTCCTCCGCTCCTCACGTATCGAGCAAATTCTAAGATGCATCTGTGCTCCTGCGCCGTAATTTATTCACAGATGTATCACCAACTTCTCGTCGCAACTCGCAGTCGTTTCGAGAAGATATGCTCGTCGCTCCGGTGCTCGGAGGCGGCGCTTCCTTGAACTTCCGACGCACAGGACGTGCTAGTACTGGCGTTGTCACATGGACGTGACGTTTTTAGCCAGTGTCGGCTCTTTTTGTCCTCCTTTTTGAACCCTGATGAAAGGAGAAGTCATTATGTATTGTATAATTTAGAAAAAAGCGATGGGAGAGCTAAGTCATGGCTGATACGTTTAATATTGAAAGAAAAGGCGTTTCCGAGAAGGTCGCGGAACATATTAAAAAGCAAATTCATGAAAATAAATATCAGGCTGGGCAAAAGATTCCGGGCGAAAGAGAAATGGCTGTGAATTTAAATGTTAGCCGGAATACTGTAAGAGAGGCCTACAAGATGTTAGAGGCATTTGGTTACCTGACTATTAAGCATGGGACGGGTGTCTTTGTGGCAACGGAAGAACAACGAATCAATAAAATGATTTCATCATTCTTCATATCTACAGATCAACTCAAAGACTTTTTTGCCATTCGCAGGGTCTTAGAAAACAGCGCTATTGAATGGGGAAGTCAGTATTTAACTGATGATCAAATAAAAAAGTTAACTGAGATTGTAGAAGAAGCGGCTGAAGAAATCAAAAAAGACCATATTGACTGTACAAAACTTTCCCGCTTAGATCATAACTTCCATTTAACTTTAGCGAATATGTCACAAAACTCAGTTTTAATTCGTATTATGCACAGTCTTATTGATTTAATGGAAAGTTCCCGAAGCCAGTCTATGCAAATTCCCGGGAGGGCGATAAAATCGGTCGGTGAGCATAAAAATATTTTAAATGCGCTTAAAGACAGAGATATTCCCTTAGCCCAGAAAAATATGTCCATACATTTAGACAGTGTTGAAAACTCGATTATGAAAGATCTGAATAAAAGGGACGAGTGAAATGGCATTATTTGATAAAGAGCAATTAAAAAAATTTTGTCAGGATATTCTTATGAAATTGAACGTCAGTCATGAAAATGCTGAGGTCGTTTCTGATGCACTTGTAAAAGCAAACTTAGAAGGGATAGACAGCCATGGTATCAGCCGTTTGGTTGTTTATTCAAAACGCCTGATGGATAATCGAATTAATCCAAAGCCTAACATATCTGTTAAGAAAAAAGGGACATCCGTATTAAACGTTGATGGTGACAATGGTTTGGGACAGATTGTCAGTTATCATGCGCTGAATAAGGCATTTGAAATGGTTAAAGAGACAGGCGTTGCAGCGGTTGGCATTAGAAATAGCAACCATTTTGGTACAGCCTCATATTTTTGTCAAATAGCGTGTGAACGACACCTTGCTGCGATAGCTTTTACTAATTCTCCGCCCGGCATCGCCCCCTGGGGAGGCAGAAGGGCTTTTTTTGGAACAAACCCAATAGCTTTCGGCTTTCCAACGGGAAATGACAAGCCTATTATTATTGACCTATCTACAAGTGTTGCTGCAAGGGGAAAAATCATCTTAGCCGCAAAACAAGGTGAATCCATACCGGATGGATGGGCTATTAATGAAGAAGGGAACATGACAAATGATCCGAACGAAGCTCTACAAGGCGCAGTTTTACCGCTCGGAGGCGCAAAAGGGTCGGCTTTAGCACTGGCTGTAGAAATTTTAACAGGTATTTTAACCGGTGCCTCCTTTGGACCGCATATCAATAACATCTACCAGGAACAATCCAATGCCCCCGCTAATGTTGGTCACTTCTTTATTCTTTTTGATATTGAAAAGTTTATGCCTCTTGAACAGTTTACTCAAACCATTAATCTATTGCTGCATGAAATGAAGGATATACCTAAAGTACCCGGAGTTGAAGAGATCCGCTACCCTGGCGAAAGGAGGAAAAGGGAGCTTGATAAGCGTTCCAGCGAAGGGATTTCATTATCAAAAGATGTTCAAAAAGAATTAATTGAGCTGGGAGATACATTAAATGTAACGTTTCCTAACCCTTTGGTTAGAGAAGGTAAGTGATAAGTTTAGTTGGTGAGTGATGACAAGACGTAAAACGATTGAAAGGACATCGGGTTCTGTCGTCACTCATTAAATTTAGGTCCAACTTTTTATTACGAGGGGTGTAAATATTGAAAAAGTATTTCAATGTCTCGCAAATATGGGTGTTATTTCTTATCTTTTCAGGAACATTGATTAATGCGATTGACAGGGGAAGTTTTTCTACCGCGAATACTTTCATAGCAAAGGATTTACATCTTAGTTTGGGAACAATGGGCTTGATTTTATCATCATTCGGTTGGACATATCTTATTTTCAATTTACCTGCAGGTTATCTGTGTGACCGTTTTGGATCAAAAAAAGTTTACGGGATAGCGGCGTTTTTATGGTCCATTGCTTCGGCTTTATCGGGGCTTGCAAGAGGTGCCGGGATGCTTTTCTTCAGCCGCTTACTTGTCGGTGCCGGTGAGTCGGCCAATTTTCCGGCAGCAACAAAAGTCGTTGCCGAGAACTTTGAAAAGGAAAAGAGGGGAACAGCAACAGGGATTTATCTCGCCGGACTACGTTTGGGTTATGCTTTGACACCAGGACTGATGCTTGGCTTGATGGTTTGGCTTGGAACCAAAGAAAATCCGGATTGGAGAATCGCCTTTATTATTACAGGTTTGTGCAGCCTTTTGTGGGTCATCCTTTGGTTCCTGACATTTCGGGAAAAAAGGAAAGATGCAGAAGAAAAGAGCCAAAAGCAATCAATGAATGGGTCCATTGTGCTTGAACTACTTAAATTACGTAATACATGGGCGATTATAGCTATTAAATTTTTCCAAGATTATGTATATTATTTATATTTAACATGGCTGCCCGGATATCTTATTGCAGCCCGCCATATGGATTTGGGAAGTGTGGCTTTTTACGCGACCTTGCCGTGGATAGCGGGTATGCTTGCACAACCGCTTGTCGGAATTTTGAGTGACTATTTAATAGGGAAGGGCTATGAAGTTAATAAGGTTAAAAAAACAATATTAGTGATCGCACAATTAATAGCGGTTTCAGTAATTGGCGCTGCATTTGTAGAATCCGCGGTCGTTGCCGCCTGGCTGCTCGTTATTGCAATGACTGCAGAGTCCGCTTCTACAGCCATTCTTTGGTCGCTGCCTCAAGATTTAGCCCCTAAAGGAACAGCAGGTTCTTTAGGAGGGATCATGAATACAGCAGGGGCATTAGCCTCTATTGTTTCTCCCGCATTAACCGGATTTATTGCCCAATACTTTGGTTTTAAGGCAGCGCTTGTTTTATGCGGCGGAACAATGGTATTAGCCGTTCTATCTGTGCTATTTCTTCTTACCAAAATACGTACAATGTCGCTTAAGAATAATAGCGTTGTCATGACCAATCAAAATATCATGATGGATGAATAATGTGTAAGATAAACACTTTAAAGTGTGCAACCGGCTTTAAAGTGTTTTTTTAATATCATTTTGTGGGCATGAACTTTATCCCAAATGATGAAAGACACTTTTTCAAATAATATCTGGCAAAATGTCCGTCATTGACAGTATGAAGGACAAAATTTAAGCAGTCATTTAAAACTTTGTCCTTCATGCTATTTTTATTTCACGCATGACCTGCATTTGGGAAGGTTATCTCTGCAGCCCGGGGAACACCCAAATACCTGAGGCTCTGATCAAATCCCGATATATGGCTATTTCTTCATCTTTGCTTACTTTTTCAGCCTTGTTTTGATCCTCATTCATGTATGCGATATGAGTCATTTTTCTATATCGGTTATTATAAATATCTTTATTGATTTCGTTAAAAATCACCAAAGCCCGTTTCATATGGCTTGCACTTGTAATCAGTGTGATGTCATTTATTTTTTGTTTCTCGGCAATATCCATTGAAAATAATGCATTTTCTACGGTGTCCATGGCCATATCTTCTTTGATGATACGGTCTTTATTAATCCCGCTTTTGACCAGCCAGTCATACATAGCCGCCGCTTCTGTCTTTCCTTCCTTGGGTGAACCGCCTGTGACAATGATCTTAGAACGGGGATATTTTTCTGCCGCCTTTTTTGCAACTTCCAACCTTCCCAAAAGGGGTTTTTGAATTTTACCTTGATCAGATAAACCAGCCCCCAGCAAAATAAAAGCATGGCTGCCGTTATCAGGGAGATGATTTGGGATTTGCCCATTTATTTTCATAGCCTTAATTCTCTCAACGTCTTTAAGCCGGTTTTTATAATCATTGGCTCTTGTCTTATTTATTTTTTCCAATTGATTAAAATTTGTTTTGAAATCTTGCTCATGTCCTTCGGCTTTTGAATATAGCGCATAAGCCAATCTTGCCTTAAAGTTATCGTGATCCAGTTTTAATATTTGCTGATAAGTTTTCAAAGCTTCGGGGACCTCATGATGGAATATTTGAGTTGAGGCAAGGGAATATTTCAGATCTGAATCATAAGGATCCATTACTGATGCTTCTCGAAATGCCGCTTCGACGACATCTAAATTGTCATGTAACGGGGTGTTGCCAAAGAGTTCCTCTTTTGCCTCCTTAATATTGCTATCATGATGCCAATTATAATACATGGCGATATTCTCTAAGGCTTTTATACGTCTGCCCGTGGGACCGTCTTTTTTTGCCGTTTTAAACCATTGACTGAGCTTTCGTTGATCATGAAGAATGATTTTACTTTCTTTGGCATTTGCTATAGAGGATGAGGGAACAGTATCAGTACTTATTGTGGAATGATTGCTGCATGCGATTAAACTCGGTAATAGACATACTGATAAAAGTGCACTCACGGCTTTTTTCATGTTCATACCTCCAAACATTTTGCGAATTTGTTAATTTGGGGCGGTTTATCCATTAATGTTTGGAACGTTTTCAAGTACTTTGTATTCATTTTTCTTTCCTGAGGCATACGCTGCCGCTTATTCTTTCAATTTATTATGCCTAAACCAGTCTTACGCCATTTAAACTAATGCGATCCCGTATATTTTTATCCTGCTCCCGTTATATAATAATTAACTTTCCTTTGCACTTGTTGCGCGGCAATCATATCGTGTATTTGAACATGATGATGCCAGCCCCGGCAAATCACTTTATAACAGAGAGTGTCCTCATATATAGGTTTTATATTTAATTTTAAGATAGCTTTTCTTACATCCCTTAAATCACAAGATAGTTTTTGCAATGCTTTCTCAATGAGAGAACAATAAACGGATTTAAATTTAAGGTTGCTTGTTTTTATTACATTTAGATCATTTTCGAGAACACGGCGGGCTAAAGGAAGAAAAATGAAATCACAGATCACGCGTTTTTCCTCATCCGTTAAATAAAAACCTTTTGTCACTGATCTCACCTCTCTTCTTATTTTACACGAAAATATGTTCGGTATGAATATCTGAAGAGAGGTGTTAAATTTCAATTATTGAAAATAAAGTTATACAGTTTATCAGCTAAATCCTCAGCATCTTGATGATTAAGTTTTTGAGTCAGAGTATTAATTAACATTGGCTTTTCATCTTCAAGGCTTATATTATAATCCATAAAAAAACTCCAGTTCCATCTGGGGATAGCAACTATGCAGCTATCTTTTAAATCATTTTCACAAAAATAAACAAGTGCAGAATCACCTCTAAGATCGAATTCCTTATAATTCACTTTTGTTTTCCTTTCTCCTTATCTCATAAGGTGTTTTTTCATTATTTTGTGATGAGAAGCGTTATATTTTGCAATGAAATGAAACATTTTTTCTATAAAGGGTTGCCTACTAAAGTGCTTATATACATCATCACTGAAGAATTGCGGGGCAGGCTCATATGAAACCGGAGGACAGGTACGTTGCAGCAGTTGAACCATCGAGGGTTATGCGTTCTCAACGCCTTTTATCACTTTTTTTGAATGAGCCGTATTTTTTAACGTAAGGATGAATATTTTGATCTTTAAATAAGGAGAGCCGTTGATGAAGACAACGGCTCTCCTTATTTATTAGCTGTTAAAATATTAAATATCATCTTGCGGGAATCTGTAAGGTAAACTTTATCATAAGTGATGAAAGACATTTTTTAAAATAATACTGAGCAAAATGTCTTTCATTTGCCGTATGAAGGACAAAATTAAGATCAATGAATGTAAACTTGTCTTTCATCAACAGTATGAAGGACAAAATTTAAGTATTCATTTAAAACTTTGTCCTTCATGTTTTTTTGGATACCTATTTTTTCACATCAAACATGGAGATCATGCCGCTCATGTTGCCGCTGCTATCAGTGGTGTGCTGAGTAATGTGACAATGAAACAGCCATTTGCCCGGCTGGTCCGCTTTGAATGACAAATCGTATGTCGTCCCCGGTGCTGTATTGATAGTGTCCATTGTTACAGGTGATGGCAACGGAGAGCCGTCTTGGCTAAGCTCTTGGAAGTGCATGCCATGCAAGTGCATGGGATGATCCATCGATCCGATATTGATCAGGTGGACAAGGACCTTATCACCCACTTTTGCCGGTAGAACAGGTGTTGCCGGATAGGATAGACTGTTAATGGTATAACCGAATTGCGGCGAATCGTTGACCATGAGTGTATACTCGTCCTGATAACCCGGATGTACTTGTTTCCAGCCGGTTCCTTTTGGTTCGACAATAAAAGGCCCGAACAGTCCCATTTCCTCTTGTTTCAACATATCTTTCATTGGATGGCTATGATACATATAGGATCCCGGCGGAGACTTGACAGTAAATTTATAAGTCCATGTTTGCCCAGGCTTAATGTCAGGCTGGCTTATTCCGCCTGATCCATCTTGTTTGAATGGCACATCCAAACCATGCCAATGAACCGTTGTTCCCTCAGGAAGATCATTTTTTACAACAATTTTTACTTTATCACCTTGGTTTACTTTAATTTCCGGACCAGGAACTGATCCATTGAAGGCCCATGATTTAACTTTTTTATGATCGTTAACCTTCCACCAAACTTGTTCGGCATTCAGATGAAATACTTTATAGCCATTTTCCATCTTATACGGCAGAAGGCGCAGAGCATCGGGTTGTTTGGGCTCGCCGGCGGTACCCGTACCAAGCGGTTTAATTTTATCTTTGCTGTCTGCCGATGTTTTGGCTGAACTTGTGCTTTTAACTTTTTCCGTCTGAGGCGAACTTTTATCTGAGACGACAACCGTCCCTGTCATGCCGGGATGGTAGATACAGTCATAGTGATATGTGCCTGGTTTATTAAACTTATATGAGAATGTTTTTCCGCTTTCCATGTCTTTTGAATCAAACAATCCTGTCTTGCTTGTCACAGTATGCGGCATTGGATCGTCATTTTTCCATGTGACGGTTGTGCCCTTTGCGACATGGATAGTTTCTGGGCTGAAAGCAGAATTGGCCATAGCTACATTCACTTTTTTGTCATGCAACGTACTGGCAGCAGTCGAATTATTTTTTGCATTGCTGCTGACTTCATGGGACGGTTGGCAGCCAACGATAAGGCTGAGAAGGCAAACCAACATTAAACTGCTAAAGACTTGAATCAATCGTTTTTTCATAGGTGCATCAACTTCTTTCACTTTATTACATGTATTAGTCCGAGTATTTTTAGCAGGAACTTATTACATAGGTTTAATTGGGGGCCTTTTTCGCTAATTTCACATACGTTACCTTAGCAATTTAACATTTATTTATTGTTAAGCTTCCATTCCACTTAATCTGTCATTTGATTGTCAATGATTCTTGTCGATTTGGCGAATTTCAAACAGACATAAGGGACAGTAATAGGTAACTAAGTTTGGCGCCCCTTTTCATTTATTAAGTGGAATCAGTTTTTCGTTCTTATAAGATACTTTATGTAGTGTCCAAAATTATAAAAATGCACAAAATTTAAAACTGCAAAACGAATACTTTGACGAAACCTTTCCTCATAGGAAAAGTCTTCTACCTTCATGATGAATGCATTAAAGACACAAAGATCTTATGCAAAGGATCCGGATGTCTTCTTACAGTGATTTGCAAAAAAATGCGAGAACATCAGATTTTAGATTTCGCTTTTTCCATCTCGATACCGAGACGATCTGCAGATTGTTTCACCGTGGAAGAATGATAAAAACGAGGGAGTTTTTGACGATGACTGAAACAAAGTTGTTATTTGAAACTATTACATTAGGCAATATAGCATTAAAAAACCGGGTAGGGGTTGCCCCGCTTACACGCACAAGCGCAACATATGAAGGATTAGCAACCGATCAGATGGTATCATACTACACATCATTTGCACGCGGCGGGTTTGGACTGATTATTACAGAAGGAATTTATACAGATGACAAGTATAGTCAAGGTTATTCTAATCAACCGGGTATTGTTTATGATGAACAAGTACAAGCATGGAAGAAAGTAGTAGACTCTGTCCATCAAGCAGGCGCGAAAGTGTTTGCGCAGTTAATACATGCCGGAGCTCTTACACAAGGGAACCGTTTTGTTCAAGAAACAATCGCTCCTTCTGCCATTCAGCCAAAAGGGGAACAAGCGGAAATTTATGGAGGGAAAGGACCGTACCCTACTCCAAGAGAAGCGACAAAAGAAGAAATTACAGAAGTGATCAACGGGTTTGTTAATGCGGCTAAAAATACTAAAGCAGCTGGATTTGATGGGATTGAAATTCATGGTGCCAATGGCTACATACTTGACGAGTTCCTGACCGACTATACGAATAAACGTACAGATGAATACGGTGGTTCTACTGAAAATCGGGTCCGTTTATTGGTTGAAGTGTCTAAAGCTATTCGGGAAGCAGTTGGGCAGGACTTTACCATCGGTATTCGAATTTCACAAGCGAAAGTAAATGATTTCGCACACAAGTGGGCAGGAAAAGAAAAAGATGCTGAAATCATCTTTGGACAGTTAGGACAGGCTGGACTTGACTTTATCCATGTTACGGAGTATAAAGCATGGTTGCCTGCATTCCCAGCAGGTGAAGATATTGTTGAAACCCATTCATCCTTCAACGGCAACGGAGCGTCGCTTGCGGCTCTTGCAAAAAAGTATGGGAAGATTTCCGTGATAGCCAACGGACATTTAGAGGATCCTGCTAAGGCAATAGAAATCGTTGAAAAAGGGGAAGCCGATATGATTACCCTAGGCAGGGGAGCGCTGGCTAACCATGATTGGGTTAACAAAGTCAAAAGTGGAAAGCCATTAGCAGACTTTAATCCAGAAGAAGTGTTAAGCCCGAATGCAAAAATTAAGGCATTTGAAGGATAAATTTTTTCGCTGTTTCAAACATAACACTGAGAAGGAACAATTAAAGCTGATTAAAGTTGCATTAAATTGGATTTTGCTAAAGTATGTAATTATGCTAATCAATCTTAACAAGTGGCTTGAATTTTTAATTCAAACTGCCAAAGACAAACAAGAAGCGGAAAGATTATGAGACGTATCTTAAAGGCATGGGAATTGGATTTACCAACCGGCGATTTATCAACGATAGAAGATTAAAAACTAGAGTTAAGAAATTTAAAGAAATTATCATACTGTGGTAATTTCTTTTTTGTAATAAGAGATTTTATCGGCTAACGACGTCTGTTTTTTTGGGGGTCATTTTTTCAAACTAAGTTGATAATATCTCATGAAATTCCCTATGCAATCGAAGAAGTCTTGTTTGAAGAGGCTGTCCTGGAAAACGTTATCGACTGAAGCAGGACTTTTATTAATTTTTTTAGCCAATTGAATATATTGAACAAAAGTTGGCAAATGTAGGAATAAAAAGCTGAAGGGGGTTGTGTGATGACTCATCACATTGCTATAGAGAAAAATACAAATACTTATGCCACAGTGTCAATTACACTTGCATTAATTGGATTTGCATTTGGCCTAATTCCTGTATTTGGCTGGCTTATGTTCCGGATCTGGATGTTAGCGATATTTTATGGTGCCGTAGGCTTATTTAAGCCGTACAAAAGAGGGTTGGCAACAGCGGGAATTGTCGTAGGAGCGTTAACTTTGATTTATAAAATTGCTTTTTTTCATGCATTAATCGGGTAAGTGACTTCCCTAAAAGTGCATGTACAAAGATTCATATTGAAAACTTTGCTAGTGATTTCAGTGTTTAAGTGAGAAGAAAGAAGGAGAGTTACCTAATGTGGGTGCTTTCCTTTTGTTCTTATTTTGATGCTTTACAAGGAGTAATAATGTTGAATGACTGTTCAACTATTCTATTACCTTCAGCTTTGAAAAGAATAGATTTGGAGTTTTTTGGGAAGAAATGAACACATCTGATTTAAGAAAGGTGTGTTTCCGCTTGAGGTTATTAGTCGTTATAGCTTGGGCACTTGTACTTTTTATCTTAACTTGTACAGAAAATCTTGATAAGCTTTTGCTCGATCACATTGTTCAGTTTCATTTCGTTACTCATCCAAATTTTGCTGAATTATTGATAGTAAATGGGGATGATTTTACAAATGCACATTATTTAATTCAAAAGATCGGTCATTTTACCGGGTTTTCGATTTTAGCATTGTTACTGTTTGAGTTACTTGGCAATCGGACGAAGGTGTTTGTTATTTCTGCACTATATGCAGTTTTAACCGAGCTTTTACAGTTATATTTTAGCCGTGACGGCCGGTTATTAGATATGGGCATAGATACGCTTGGCATTGCAATGTTTTTAATTGTTCAGGGCCTGGCAAGGGTCATGGCTAATCATCGTTCCAGTTTATGATATTTATAGCAAACTATCTTAAATATATAGCCTATCATAGGCTATACAAAAGTTACATCATGCTAGGAAAAAGGCATGGATCATCTTAATAGCGTTCCTGTGTTCTTTTTGTTGTTATTGAACAATCACCCGGCATCATACTATTGAAGTAAACATCTTGAAGGGGTGCTCATCATGTTATTGACTTGGGCAGGTTCGATGTTAGCTGCAGGCGGTATGATTGGATATGTGGTATCCCAGTATCAACAGGGCAGGAAAGAAAAGAAAACCCCAATAAAAAATACAGTTGAGAATGAGGTTGAATATACTTTTACGAGATCAGATAAATATCGATCCCCTTTGTTAAAAGTAAATGAAATTATTGACCAAACAAAAAAGACCCTTGATATTGCAGTATTTATCATTACCCAAGATAAAATCATACCCCGGATGAAAAAAAGAGGCGTTAAAGTAAGGGTCATAACGGATGGTGAACAATCTCAACGGTATTCTAAGAATGCAATTAATGCCTTAATTAATGAAGGGATACCCGTCAAAGTTAATAAACATCCTGGGTTAATGCACCTAAAAATAATGATTGCGGATAATAAACTTTTTTCAACGGGGTCCTACAATTTTACAAGAAGCGCTGAAGAGAAAAATGATGAAGTCCTTGTCATTATCAAAAGTAAGAAGATCGCCAATGATTGGACTGATAAATATAATCTCATGTGGAATGACGAAGTGAACTATACTCATTACCCAAATGATCAATCACAAAGATATGCTTAATAAAATGACATTGGTTTAACAAATGTAACATGGGGCGAATTTTCGATTTAGCGAATAGCTGATCCGCTTAATATAATGAAGGTTCTAATTTTAAATTAAGAAAGAAGGAGAGTTGCTTACAAGTGTGGGCGGCCCTCTTTTTGTACGGTGTAACAATTGACTTATATTTTTATTTTTAGAAATTCGTGAAACTGAACAATGATAGAGGAAAAATATCGTTTGTTTTTCTATTTTACAAGTAAAAGTGCTTTAGCAACCATGTATCCCATCTGAAATATTCATTGACAGTTCAGACCATAAGGTTTAATCTATATTTGATAGGAACATATATTCCTATAAAGTGAGGGGACTTTTGAATTTATATATATCCAAGCAATACGGATCAAATGTTAAGTGTTATATGAGAACCGTTTTTATCAAACACCAACAGAATACTCTTGCTTCAAACCGTAACAATGCGATGGCGAGTGAAGGTTGAGGGGGGAGATGAATGTCGGCTAGGCGTAAGTCTAGAGTGATTAAGTTAAAATATAATTAAAGAATCAATAGAAGGCGGGTGAACCAATGGTCGTTAGGAGAGCGTACAAATTTAGAATTTATCCAAATAAATCGCAAGAAATTCTAATTGCTAAAACGATTGGTTGCAGCCGCTTTGTCTTTAATTATTTTCTTGGAAAATGGAATGATGCTTATAAAGAAACAGGAAAAGGGTTTACATACAATACCTGTTCTTCGGAACTAACAAAACTGAAGAATGAATTAATATGGTTAAAGGAAGTAGACAGTATCTCACTCCAATCATCACTCAAAAACCTTACTGATGCCTTCACTCGATTCTTCAAAAAACAAACTAAAGCGCCGCGATTCAAATCCAAGAAAAATAAAGTCCAGTCTTACACAACAAAACATACAAACGGTAATATCGCGATTGTAGGAAACAAAATCAAGTTACCGAAACTCGGTTTAGTGACATTTGCAAAAAGCCGTGAAGTTACAGGCCGTATCATTAACGCTACCATACGACGCAATCCAAGCGGCAAATATTTTGTTTCTATTCTTGTTGAAACAGAAATTGAAGAACTTCCTAAATCAAGTTCATCTGTCGGTATTGATGTCGGATTAAAAGACTTTGCTGTTTTGTCTGACGGAACAGTATATAAGAATCCAAAATTCTTTCGTTCGTTAGAAAAGAAACTAGTAAAAGCCCAACGTAGCCTTTCAAGAAGAAAAAAGATCTCATTTAATTGGCATAAACAGCGCAAAAAGGTTGCGCAAATCCATGAAAAAATCACGAATGCGCGAAATGATTACCTGCACAAAGTCTCAACCCATATTGTCAAAAACCACGACATTATTGGGATTGAAGATTTAGCTGTTTCGAATATAATTAAAAACCGAAAATCCGCAAAATCGATAAGTGAAGTTGGATGGCGTTCATTTCGTACTATGCTCGAATACAAAGCTAGGTGGTACGGAAAACAAATCGTCTTTGTTTCAAGATTTTTTCCTTCCTCCCAACTCTGTTCGAATTGCGGGTATCAAAATAAAGCAGAAAAAGACCGCAAAATGCGAAAATGGGATTGCCCGCAATGTGGCATTCACCATGATAGAGACATTAATGCAAGCATAAATCTTAAAAATGAAGCTATAAGACTTCTAACCGTAGGAACTGCGGGGCTAGCCTGATGAATTTGGTCAGCTATTAAAAGTGGCCATTACCCAGGAATCCCCCACTTTAAACAGACCTAAGGTTGTTAAGTGGTGGGTTGTTCAAATAATGGGAGGCACAAATAATGCATTAGGCAATATTACGCCAAGTGCGGAATATAATTTCTGGGTTGATCCGGAAGCAGCGAAAATTGTCCTGCATTCAGGCATTCCAATAACAATGGTTGGCTGGGAAATGTGTACGCAATTTTCAATCATGGACGACAACGATCATAAAGACATTGAAGCATTAGCAACAAAAGGGGCACAATTTTTTAAAGACGTCAATAAAGTTGTGATGAAGTTCAATAAAGAAGTTCACAGATTAAATGGTACGACTCATCCAGATACGCTTTTAGCAGCGGTAGCGGCGAATGAAAAGATCATGACAAAATCTAATCATTATTATGTCGATGTGGAAACTGCCGGCGAACTAACAAGAGGTTACAGTCTTGTGGATATTAACAATCGACTGGAACGCACAAAAAATGTTCGAGTTTGTGAAGCGATTGATCGCAATGCTTTCAAAGAGATGCTTCTTGATGTCTTGCGTTCGATTGAATAGAGATTTTATCGTCTCCTTAAGGTATACCCGGTTATATTAGAGAATTGATTAATCATATTCATCATTATCTGAATCTTTTAGGCCAATCTCAAGACTTTTTAATGAGAACTGCAGCAGAATTTCGTCAAGCGGATGAAACTGCATTAGGTCATATCTGGAATTTAACAGCAGAAATTCTTCCTATTCATGATATTCAGCGAACACATGACGAGTACGATCCTGTAATTGGTAAAAAGATAGAATTTAGCGACAATCTACTTGCCGATGGTATGGTTATCGCAACAATTTTTCCAGAAGTAAGAGGTACGGGGTTGGCTGGAAAGTACGGGATGACAGGTTTCAAGTTTTCATCTATGGATGAAAAAGGAGCAAATCTCGTAAAAGGGATTAGAAACGCACTCCACCCAGATCTAATCAAAAGTACATTAAAGAATAGCTATCAATTAATAAAGCATCAGTCCCTTAGCATTACAAACAAAATTGTTAAAAAAGTTGGTGAAATCCGACTGCCGCAAGTTTTACAACCGTCTTATGCGGGTATTGGGAAGATGGATACAACCATAAGGGATATATTTAATGGATCTAAAGATACCATGATAAAGACAGTTGGTAGAAAAGGTAGTAGGAGTACCGCTAAGAATGCAAGTATAAGACAGATAGACTATTTACGTGATAAATATGGGGATATATCGATAAATGAACTCCATCAACGAATTAATTTAAGGGGAGAAGTACATCAGGAGTTGAACAGATTAAAAAAAGTCGGGTTAAGTAAGAGCCAAAGGGGTCCAGCAGTTGCGGGGGTACTAGATAAGAAAACAGGATGCTATTATTTTGGAATAAACGATGTTGACGGATTAACTCCCGATATAAAACATAAACTTATAAAAGAAAGAATCGCAAATATGCCTTTTGACCTAAAGGAAGGGTATATAAAAACAGCGGGTGCAGGATCCCATGCAGAGGTCTATGCTCTTAATAAAGCTTTATTGGCTAGACCGGACGCCGATTTAAATGACTTAATGGTACATGTAATAAGTGCACGTAAAATAAATAAACATATGCCTGAAGGCTTTCCAATGCCAAGATGCCCTCACTGTGAGTTTATCACTGATGGAGCGCACTATATTCCGGAGGTACTGAAATATGCAAGAAAATAAAGAGTTTTATTCAAAAGAATATGTACTGAAAAATGGTATTGACTTTGAAAACTTGTGGTTTAGTTCCTACAGCGATGAAATATTAGATAATCCAGAAGATGAAGGAGGGGAGCCTTTTACTGGGCTTACTTATGAGCTTTATGATAATGGGGAATTAATTTATTTTTGTTTTTATAAAGATGGATTAGCACATGGATTAAAGAGAGAGTTTTACAAAAGTGGAAATATAAAATGCGAGAAACCAATGAAATATGGGTTAATAAATGGTAAAAGCTTTTCTTGGTATGAAAACGGAAATATTGAATCAATGATAGAATATGAGCTTTCAATCCCAATTTGCCAAAAAAAATGGGATGAAAATGGGACTTTAATTTTTAAAAAGGAAATAAAAGAAGATAAAAGCGACGATAATTACGCAATATTATTGAAACGTCGGGAAATTAATCAGGCTTTAGGAAGAGAATAACAATTTTAAACTTGTAATTTAAAGAAGGGTTTTTATTGAAAATTATTAAGGTACATGATTTCAATTATACAAAGGAAGTAGATTTCAAAAAAATTCAGCTTCATTTAAAGAAACGAATCAAATTAAGTCCCATAAGTGAGAACGAAGTAAAAACTTGTGCCGGAGTCGACTTAGCCTATTGGGAAGAGGAAAATCAATCATTTGGTACTTGCAGCATTATCGTTATTGATTATCATTCAAAAGAAGTAATTGAAAAGGTTTGCAGCGTGGGTAAAATAAATGTACCCTATGTGGCAGGGTATCTGGCCTTTAGGGAGCTGCCGTTAATTATTGAAGCTGCAGAAAAATTAACAGTTGAACCGGATGTCTTTTTATTTGACGGCAATGGTTTTCTGCATTATAACCATATTGGAATCGCCACTCACGCTTCATTTTTCCTAAATAAAGCGACAATTGGTATCGCAAAAACTTATTTGAAAATCCAAAACCATGATTTTATTATGCCGGAAAATGAAGTAGGAGCCTTCAGTGATATTATCATCAATGGGACCGTTTATGGAAGAGCTGTAAGAACTATGAAAAATGTCAAACCCGTTTTTCTCTCGTGCGGCAATTATATTGATTTAAACAGCAGTTTCGAAATCATGATGAAGCTGATTAATGAGGAAAGCAGGCTGCCAATTCCTGTCCGTTTAGCTGATTTGGAAACACATCGTTTAAGAAAGAAGTTTAAAAGTGATTAGTACCTTAACGAACTTTTGGTTAAGGTCTTTTGATGTTTGTTTCGTTGAATAATTATGGGAGCATTTAATTTGGATAGCAAAAATTTTTATCTAATAGAGCTAGTTGATTTATTATGGAAAGTCTTTAATGCCAAACAGTATTAGAAAGCTGTACGTATTTTGTCCATATATAAGTGACTTGGAATTGATATGTTATAATTGTCCTAAAGTTAATAAGAAGAAAGCAGAACGTGAAGCCATCATGCAAGTGCTGAACATGTGTCATGGGAACAAAACAAAAGCCGCAAAACTTTTAAAAATCTCCCGTCCGCTTTTATACCAAAAAATGAATAGATTAGGTATTAATCATAATACTCTTAATTGAACTGCTCCCACCTTGCAAGCTTGAGGAAGGGGTTTTATTGGTTATATGATAAAATTGTCATAATAAAATTACAGTGTAAGTTTATAATGACACAGAGAAATGACTTGATATAATAATATTCGTCTGCTTCACCATATAAAAAGTGTAAGTATCCGCTTACGCTTTTTATATGGTTTTTTGTTCAAGATATCCATTTTTTATTGTTGCAGCGCGTTTTTTTCAGATTGGCATAGTACTTGCATTTAAGTTGATAAAGATTGAAAAATATGCATTTAGGGGGATTTAAAATGTGAATTGACCTATTTTAGGAGCTTTTAAATTTTTATTAACTAAAAATATGTAAACGCTTAAAAAGCCGAATATGTAAAAAAAACCAGCAGTATACGATAAAAGCAATTTAATTCTTAATCAAACTAGGTAAGGAGAGAAAATGGGTATGAGTAAAAAACGAGGTCGTGATCTTGGGTTACCGTTTCCCGGTACGCCAGGAAATTTTAATGCCATAACTGATGTTCCAGGCGTAGAGGTTGGATTGACGACAATGATTGAAGGGGAAGGGCCTGTTCAAATCGGTAAAGGTCCTGTTCGCACCGGAGTGACAGCTATTTTGCCCCGCGGCAAAAAAGATAAAATGCAGCCAATTTGGGCAGGATTTTATAGTTTGAATGGCAATGGAGAAATGACTGGTATGCACTGGGTGAATGACGGCGGCTACTTTCTAAGCCCTATTTGTATAACAAATACGCATTCAGTGGGAATGGCGCACCATGCGACAACGAAATGGATGGTAAAGCAGTACGAAAATCAATTTAGTAATGAAGATATATGGGCTATGCCTGTGATCGCTGAAACGTATGATGGTGTGCTAAATGACATTAATGGTCAGCATATAAAAGAAAAGCATGTGATTTCCGCCATTGAAAGTGCTAAGTCTGGGCCAGTACCCGAAGGCAATGTCGGCGGGGGAACCGGAATGATTTGCTATGAGTTTAAAGGGGGAACCGGAACATCTTCACGGGTTGTTGAAATAAATGGGCAGCAGCATCATATTGGAGTGTTGGTACAAGCTAATTACGGCCTGAGCGATTGGCTTTCCATTCTTGGTGTGCCTGTCGGAAAGCATTTGTCAAAAGGAAAGTTGTTAAAACAGGAGCAGGGTTCAATTATCGTTATTATTGGCACTGATATTCCTATGCTGCCCCATCAGCTTCGCCGCGTTGCTAAGCGTGCAGCAATTGGGATCGGAAGAAGCGGAAGCCCCGGCGGTAATAATTCAGGCGATATCTTCTTAGCCTTTTCAACTGCAAATGAAATGGAAATATTACAGCATTCACGAGAAAAACTAAATATGGCGTTCATAAACGATGAGGTATTTGACCCAATTTATGAAGCCGTTTGTCAAGCTGTAGATGAATCAGTTGTCAATGCTTTACTGGCCTCAGAGACAATGAGCACTGTTAAGCCTTATGGAAACAAGGTATATGCTATTGATCATGAAGAATTGTTACAAATTATGAGGAAGTACAATCGTCTATCAAAATAAATACGTTTAGTTTTATAGGAGCAGAAATCAAATAAAAACAGCAGGTGCTGAAGTAAACTTGCGACTTTAGTTATCAGACAAGTGTATCTATTGTGAATTTGGTGATTGTGAATTTCGGAAGAAGGCATTTTAAAATTTGCCGGATCTGTCATTGGTTATTAAAAAGTTTTGGGCTTGGTTTCAAAGTAAATGAGAAAGGAATGATCCTTTTGTCAATTAACACAAAAAGTGTTGCTAAAAATACCCCGGCTAAAAACAACTCGGCTCATTTAAAACGATCTTTAACACTTTTTCCATTACTAATTTTAGGATTATCTTATATGATACCGACAGCGGTGTTTTCCCCTTATGGAATCGTTGCGGTCATCACGCATGGACGAGTCCCTGCTGCTTATCTTACTGCACTGATCATGGTGGCCTTTACAGCTTATAGCTATGGAAGAATGATAAAAGCCTATCCTTCATCAGGTTCAGCTTACACCTATACGCAACGGACGATCAATCCTCATTTAGGATTCCTTGTTGGCTGGGCAGTCATGCTGGATTATTTGTTTTTACCGATGCTTAACGTTTTAGCAAGCAGCATCTTTTTAAGTGCTGCCATCCCATTTATCCCCTTTTGGTTATGGGTGATATTATTTACCGTTTCAGTGACGGTTGTGAACATTCTTGGCATCCAAGTGAACGCAAAAATTTCCACTTGTCTTATTCTTTATTTGTTTCTATTTGTTGCCATTTTTATTTGCGTAGCCGATTATCAAGTCATGACTCGACATATCGGGACAGGCTCACTTTTCTCAATGGAATCATTTTATTATTTGCACCTTTCACTTTTCCTGTTATACAAGGCGCCTCAATCGTAGCGACATCATTCTTAGGCTTTGATGCCGTTACTACTTTTTCGGAGGAAACGATCAACCCTAAAAAAATTGTACCTAAAGCTATTTTTTTAGTTGCTCTTATCGGCGGCTTAATTTTTATAACTGTATCCTATACGTTAAACATGGTCTATCCTAATTTTAATGCATTTAATAACCCGGATGCGGCGGGTGAGGAAATTGTTAAATATATTGGAGGACCGTTTTTAACATCGTTATTTGTAGCAGCTATCTTTGTAGGAAATATCGGTGGTAATTTAGCAGCACAAGCTAGCGGTGCGCGGCTGTTGTATGCAATGGGCAGGGATCGTGTCCTTCCATCAAAAGTGTTTGGTTTTTTACTCCCAAAATATCAGACACCGGTATTCAATATTATCGTAATGGCCATTATTTGTTTCGGAGCATTTTTTGTTGATTTGTCACTAGGTTTTTCTTTGGTTAACTTTGGTGCTTTACTTGCATTTATGTTTGTTAATCTATCAGTGATTTTTCATTTTTATATTAAAAATAAGCAGCGCGGTGCAAAAGGTACTTTGTTGAATTTGGTCATCCCGCTCATTGGTGCCTGCTTCTCATTATATATCTGGTTGAATTTAAGTAAATCCGCACTCATTGTTGGGGGAACCTGGGCCTTGATTGGATTTGTATACTTGTTATTTTTAACAAAAGGATTTACGAAGAAACCGCCGCAGTATCAATTTGATGAGTAGTTTAACGTCGACTAATTTCAGGGTTAATAGTTTTACGAATTTGTGCTGGGGGGTTCTCCCGACAAAATGCGGAAATACAACATTAAGACATTTTTTGGAAGAGGAAAACCTGATTTCCTTACGCTAAGAAAAGAATCAGGGTCGTTCTTTTTACGTCCTCAGAGATTGTAAAGAATGAATAGAACTAGGAGCCTGCCAATTAATTGAGTAAGAAATGAGCAATCGGGAAGAAATCTTTAGTAGGTAAATGTGATAAACTGGAGAAAAATAGAAAGGGATTGATTTTAATGGAAAAGGTTACACCATTTTTGATGTTTCAAGGTGGCAAGGCAGAAGAAGCGATGAATTATTACACATCGCTCATCGAGGATTCAGAAATTACAAGTATCTCTCGCTACGGAGCAAATGAAGCTGGAGATGAAGGGACAGTAAAGCATGCGACCTTTTCCTTAAAGGGACAAGAATTTATGTGCATTGACAGTAATGTAAAGCATGCGTTTTCTTTTACCCCTTCGTTTTCCATCTTTATCACTTGTGATTCCGAAAAGGAGATCAATAATCTTTATGAGAAGCTTATTACAGACGGACAAGCACTTATGCCGTTAGATAATTACGGTTTTAGTAAGAAATTTGGTTGGGTAAATGATCGGTTCGGTGTCTCGTGGCAACTTAATTTTGGCGAAATAGGTTGATGTGGGGTACCGTGAATCTTGATACGGTTTAATTATACGTGTTCCCCTGTAACGGAGTGCGATAAATAAAAATGGACTGAAAAGTTTTATCGTTCAGTGGAAGATGATGTTATAAATCTAAATGTAAAGCCAACAACGCATTTTATTGAAACAAAGGAACTTAGTGCAATTTATGAAGAATGAATTATTAAAAAGATTGGAAATCTACCTGGAGTAAAATAAAAATCCATCACATTAGGACCATGTTCAACCAAAAATGACTAATGTTTTTTAGTGGAATAGGCATTTTGAATAGGTAGTTGGAGGAATTATTGTGATATGTTAACAAGAGAAGATATCTTTAGGCACGTCAAAGAGAAGTACGGTACATTGCCTGATTACCCGTGGAAGAGGTTTCCAAACTATGCTGTTTTGAGACATGCATTCAACGGAAAATGGTATGGTCTTGTGATGGATGTCCTTCCAGAGAAATTAGGATTAGATGAAAAAGAAAAAATAGATATTCTGGAACTAAAATGTCCTCCTGAACTAAATGGTAGTTTAAGAATCCGACGAGACATTTTACCTGCATATCATATGAATAAGGAACATTGGATCACACTTGTTTTAGAACGTGCCGATCCAAAAGAAGAGATTTATCACTTAATTGAGATGAGCTTTAATTTAACCAAGAAATAATGAAGAGCAGTCCTTCAATCAGGCCAATTGTTGAAATGGAACTCCCAGATTTAAACAACTTTATTGTTACTTATTTAAAGAGTTATTCGGTAATTAATCCAAAAATTAAATAACTTTATTCTTCCCCGTTCATTTTAATGGACGGGGTAATACGCATTTGGCGGTTTAAAAATAAACAACTTTATTGTCACTCAACATCGAGATCCACTTTTTTGTTTGGTATCCTTATCCTTTTTTAAATTATTTGGTGTGAAAAATTGAATTACCGGAGATTATGACGGGAAGGGAACCCTACGTTTTGAAGCGACCAATCTTAACAAGTAAGCTATGGTTTATTTTTTCTGAAAATGTTGTATAATGAACATAGATCATCGGATTTAGCATAATATAATAAAAGACCGAAGATGTTCGCAGCATCTCCGGTCAGCAATTAGACCGAAACCCGTCAAGAGGGGCTAGGCACATCAGAAGGAAAAATAATCCCTCAAAGAGCCTACCAAAGCACATGAGGGGTTATTTTTTATTTTGATTGGACATTATCGCAACGATAAGCGCTCCAAATGAAATCATGAGCGTCAAAGTTTGATAAATATCCATAGGCAACACCTCCTTCTTGGGAGGTCTCCCAAACAAGAGACACTTCAGAAGGAAACAGTGCGCCTAACCCCTCATGTGTAATCCGATCCATTGCTTACTTTTATTATAGCATGATTAGGAAACTTAATGTTTATTTATCAGACTGTTCGGTTAATTATAACAGGTGATAGCATAAATAAATTCTGCTTTATAAAAAGTAAAATAGTTAAAGCTACAGTTATTCTATTCGTTTATCGGGCCAGATTGCTGCATAATTGAATATAAAAGTAGTGTCGTTTACTCTTATGGATATTCCTGTCTTAAAGAGGTGATTTTATGAAAATTGAAACTAACCGGCTACTGATTAAAACTTTTGAAAAGCATCATCTGAATGACGTTTATGAAATTTATAATGATGACTCAACATGTCAATATCTTTTGCATGATAAATGGACCCATGAAAATAAAGAAAGGGAATTTGATAAGAAATTAAATAATAATCAATTAACAAAGGAAAATGCCTTGAGCTTAGCGGTCTTAATGGACGATAAAGTAATTGGCGATTTATCTGTTTGGTACACAGATATGAAAGATACTGTTGAAATTGGTTATACATTTTCAAAATCTGTGTCTGGAAAAGGATATGCAACAGAGGCTGTTATTGCACTAATAAACCATTTATTTGAAGTTGTAAAAGTACACCGTATTCAAGCGAATCTGGATGCACGAAATATAGCATCAGAAAAATTATGTAGAAGGGTTGGGATGAGAAAAGAAGCTCACTTTATACAAGACTTTTGGAATAAAAATGAGTGGACAGATAGTATTGTATTTGGAATGCTAAAAACTGACTTTAATAAGTTCAACTCCGAAAAAGAGAATTATTAATCGGATAAACATCCTGCATGTAATTAATTTATTATCTTAAGATTTAAATCTAACTTTAATCAAGGAAGAGAGCATTGACGAAGCCTTATGACGAACTTGGGGAAGTAAGAATAAAGTCGTTTTAAAATCAAATCCTTATGCCACAATCGCTCTCTATTCTTGAATAAACTACTGCATTTTGGAAAATGAGCTGTGACATATATATTGGAAAAATGGTAACGTGTAATTATTAGTTTTAGACGTTAAAAGTATGGAGGTATAGTATGAATTTGCCTTCAAATCAACGGTTTGTGCTACTTGCATTAACCACTGATTGGCAGACGCCAATACAGATTTCTGCCAACTTCCAAATGGGGATCTAGACACAGTAAATCAAGCCCTTAAAGATTTAATGATTAAAGGTTTTGTTCAGGTTAATCCAGTTGTTTTTGGCATGTACCGATTAACTTCTAATGGCACTGCCACCAAGGAGGATCTGCTTGGGGAGTAATTGCTTTCCTTTTTGTTCAAATTATGCATTATCCAATAATTCACAATGAAATGTATTACTGATATTATTTAACGACTATCTTAGAAAGGAGAAATTTATGATTAGTCGGTTATCTGTCTTCCAACGTCTTCGTGATGAAATGAGTGCTAGGATTCAGAAGTTTGCTGAGACAGGTGAATGATATATTAATGACCTCCCCTTAAGATTACATATTTCTGAAGGGGATTTTTTATAACGCAATATGAGTTACCATTTACTAACTTCTTATAGCTGTCTATGACTGTTTTGATAGTTTGTTTACTCAACTTTTCAGATAGTGTAGTAGCTTTCGAACCATAAATCGTTCATCGGATCCAACGCCTCTTAGTGTTGCTGAAGAGAATGACCGTTGACCCTATTTTTATTATAAGCCTGATTTTCATATGATTCCTCGACATAAAAATTGGTCCATATCAGCAATGTGACCGAATATCAGCCTTTTTCTTTTTAAATGGCTCCCTAAGAACAATTAAGTCAAATAGAAGCACTATCCAAAAATATTCTATTGGATAGTGCTTTAATCATTTTATAGTGTTTTAAGACATTTAGCCATTCTTCGTAAAGCCTCTTCAACAACACTTTTCGGACAGCCTAAATTCATCCTGATAAATCCTTCACCATCTGCAATAAAATCATTGCCATCTTCAAGGGCTACTTTGCCTTGATTAATCAACCGTTCTTGCAATTCATGATTGGTTATTTCGAACTTGCGGACATCAAGCCATGCTAAGTAGGTGGCTTCCGGTTCAATCAATTGGATTTTTGGTAAATGATCGGCTAAAAATTTGCGAATGGTATCAAAATTATTTTCAATGTAGGCATTCAGCTGGTCAAGCCAGTCGTCACATTTGGTGTAAGCAGCCACGAGTGCCGGCACGGCAAATACATTAGGCGACGTAATAGAATTAATTTGAAGCTGTTCCTGCAGCCGCAATCGAATGTCATCGTTGGCGATCACGGTATAAGACGACTTTAAGCCGCCGAAGTTAAAGGCTTTATTTGGTGAAACACAGACAATGCAGTTTTCGGCAATCTCTTGTGATATGCTGGCAAGAGAGATGGGCTTGTGGCCGTATAAGCTAATATCTTTGTGAATTTCATCCGAAACCATTAACACGTCGTGATCCCGGCAAATGCGTGCTGCCTTAATTAATTCTTCCTTAGACCATACGCGTCCGGCCGGATTGTGCGGATTGCAGAAAATTAACAGTTTTACAGCGGGATCTTTGGCTTTTGCTTCTAAATCGTCAAAATCCAGATAGTATTTGCCGTCTTTTAAAACCAGCGGGTTAGTAACAAGCTGGCATTGATGGTGTTCTGCCGCCCGTTGAAAAGGCTGGTAGCCTGGCGTTTGCACCAATACTTTGTCACCGGGTTGGCAAAAGGCTTGGACAATATAGTGAAGGGTGCTGACAGTACCGTGGGTCAGGGTAATCCAGTCTTTTTTAACCGTCCAGTGATGCCGGCGTTTGTTCCAATCTATAATAGCTTGATAGTACACGTCGGGTACATAAGTATACCCGTATATCCTTTGATCGGCCACTTTCCGCAATGCATTTACAACAGGCGGGGGGCAAGCGAAATCCATGTCTGCGATCCACATAGGAATCACATCATCGGTATTGAATTCCTTTAATAAAACATCCTTTGACCATTTCCTGGCAAACGTATGTGTCCGGTCTATCACTTCATCAAAACAATAGTTCATCAATTACACCTTCCGTGATTGGCGTTTCATACGCATTTTTTTAAAGAGAATGACTAAAGCGACATTGATTGCGATGCCAATGATTAAAATAATGTAATAAACAAATCGCGGTTGGACAATGCCGATAATGGGATCAAGGATGCCGGCTCCCGGCGCAATCCGCGTAATATGGAAAACAGCCCCGAGAGCCCCAGTAATCGCAGCTGCTATCAATTGTGCACTGATAACGGGAATCGGGTCGTTGACCGCGTAAGGGATGGCGGGTTCTGTAATGCCGAAAAGGCCGACAATACCTGCAGATCTTCCATTGGCGATTTCCTCTTTCTTAAATAGTTTTGGCGCAATCATCGTTGCGATGCCTAAAGCGGCAGGCGGAATGACGGTGACTAGAGCCACTGTTCCGAAGAGGAAGGCATTCCCTTGAGGGATCAAGCCCAACGCAAACAGGTAAGCTGTTTTATTAATCGGTCCGCCCATATCGAAGGCGATCATCATGCCGATAATGGCGCAGATAATGGCCAAACTAGATGACGGGATAGAGCTTAAGAAATGCGTTAATACTAGCATAAGTCCTGATATCACTGGTCCGATAGCATAATAGACAACGATAGAAATTAACAATGTTGCGACTGTCGGAATAATTAAAAATGACATAAGAGGTGCAATCGATTTCGGTAATTTAAAACGTTTGAACCATTTCACGAAATATCCAACGAGCAGTCCGACTAAGATCGCTCCTAAAAATCCGGCACCGCCTTTAGTACCGAGAATTTGAGGCTGGTTGGCAAGCCATGCACCAATCATCGCCGGTGCCAGAGCGGGTTTATCAGCAATCGAATAGGCGGTATAGCCGGCAAGAATTGGAATCATTAACGAAAAGCCAATGGATCCGACTTGTTCAAGTAAATAAGCAAACGTTCCCGGTTCAGTTTTGCCGCCGCCAACAAGCGCGGCAGAAATGGCGAGCAAGATACCGCCGGCTGTCACAAAAGGAATCATGAATGATACGCCATTCATCAGATGTTGAAAGACACCGGCCACACCTTTTTTACCGCCGCCTGACGATGTCACTTTTTCTTCATCATCACTGTCTTCATGGGAGTTATGATAGACTTTTATATTCTCATTAAGTCGATCCATCACCTTTGAGACATTTTTCAAGACGTCTGAAACATCAACGATCAAAACCTTTTTGCCGTCGAACCGGCGCATTTCATCATCTGACATCCCGCGTCCTGCAGCGATGATGACATAATCTGCTTGAGCAATTTCAGATGCCGTCAATTCATTTTCAACGCCAATAGATCCTTGTGTTTCCACTTTAATTGTATCTCCGCGTTTTTCGGCTTCGCTTTGTAAGGCTTCCGCCGACATATAGGTGTGTGCAATGCCTGCCGGACAGTTCGTCACTGCGACAAGTTTTCTCCCCATACAGGTTCCTCCTTAACAATCTGTCTATATTGTTCGCTATTTTTTCAAGGCTGTTAAACATCAAAACAGTTCGTTAAACGTTTTTAAACAAAGCAATGATTTCTTCTTTAGTTGTACTATTTAACAGACCATTACGAAAATCTTCATGAATTAATTGGCGTGAGATCGTTGAAAGCATTTTGAGATGTTCAGTGCCTGCATCCGCACTGGGAACCGCTAGAGAAATTGCTAGTTTCACAGGCTGATCATCAAGAGATTGCCAATCAATCGCATCGGCGAATTTAAAAACTAAAACGGACGGTTTGATAACCTCATCTATTTTACAGTGTGGAATGGCAACCCCATTGCCAAAGCCAGTTGTCACTTCTTTTTCCCGGTTCATCAGTCCTTTATAAAAAGCTTTCCTATCAGTGACAACGTTAATTTGTTCAGCTAATTCGGCAATCTGTTTTAATGCACTTTTTTTACTGCGTGCTGAAATGTCAAAAAAAATGTTTTGTTCTGCTAATTCCATTGATGATTCCCCGCTTTCTAAGCTGTTTATGGTTTCTGAATGAGCTGATAAAACTCAATTGGGTCTGTTGCTTTTTTCAGCTTTTTGACCAATGATTTGTTTTCGAAAATATGATAAAGCTCTCGTAATGCTTGTCGAAAGTCAACATTATCTGTTGTTTTCATGGCAATGAGAAAGATAAGCGAAACATTTTCAGTGACCCAATCGACAGGCTGTTTGCTTGTATAAACCGCAATATGCGGTGTTTTGATATGGGCCTCATCGCCGTGCGGAATCGCGATGCCATTGCCAACGGCAGTCGGCGAGCGGAATTCGCGATCGAATATGGTCTTTTCATAATGTTGATCAACATAGCCTTTTTGGTGCATGGTTCCACAAAGATAATGTAAAATGTCTTGTTTGCTGCGCGGTTTTTCTTGTGTGAAAATCAAAGCCGGATCAATGATTTGGCTCAAAGCAGAGCGGCTTTTGGTATGAACGGTCTGATCCTTGATCTGTCTTTTTAAACCAAAAATATATTGGTTAATTTTCACAATGTCTTGTTCATCTAAAATCGGTGAAATGGTTACGACTGGTTTTTGTTCAAAGGATATTGGCACTGTCGTCACTACAAAGTCAATCGTCTGTAAATCAATGTCTTCTAGCTGTGACAACGGAATCACATCGGCCACTTCGATTTCAGGAATCGTATTCTCCAACCGGTTAGCCAAAAATTGTGATGTACCAAATCCGCCATAACAAACAATCACCACACGCTTTGGCTTATTCCTGATTGAACGCTCAATCGCGGCCAGGAAATGGAATGTAATATAACCGACTTCGTCATCGTTTAGCTGGACATTAAATTGGTTTTCTAAGAAAGTTGTAATCAGCCAAGTCATACCAAAAATTGAATAATAACGTGATTTTAAATACATCAACATCGGATTATTGAAGTTAAGGTTGTATTTTAAACGCTCTAGCATCGGTACAATATGAAGCTTTAAGCCATTTTCTAGCTGGGTGTCATGACGTAAATCAATACCCATAACTTTCGAAAAGGAGTCAATCATTTGCCGGATCACGGCATTGATTTGAGGATTGTCCGTACGGGACTCACTTAAATTACTGCTTCGCTGATCAGTGCAGTGAAAAATATAAAGGGCAATGTATGTTGCTTCTGTTAAAGTAATGGACAGAGCAAAGGTCTTATCCACTTGTTCCATTATCGCTCCGGCTATTTTCTTAACAACGGGATCAGCCGGTTTGTCATCCGGGTAAGAGAAATGCATATGCCGGCCTTGCTGAACACGTTTTATTAAAATTAATAAGTGGGTCACTATATTCATGTAATAGAGATCATTGATTAAAAAGTCATATTTCTTTTCCAATGCGGCAATTAACTGCTCCACTTTCTCAATCATCTTGGCAGGGAAAAATTGCATGAGGCGCTGATATGTGACACGATCCATCCGGCTTGTCTTTTGTTCAGCGGCATTGTTCTTGTTTTCGTCTAAAGCTTGGGCTATTAATGCTGAAATTGCCCGGCGCATGTTCTTTTCATTCCCTTTAACAATAAGTCCTTGGTGATTACGTTCCAACACCAAATCAAAACCTTGCAAATAGTGATCAATTTTATTTATATCTTTTGCAATCGCTGTTTTGCTGATAAAATAATCATTCGCTAATTTTTGCATAGAAAGATGACTGTTTTGATAAAGCAATTGAAGGGCAATCAGTTTCTGCCGTTTTTCCGTCGAGTACTGATTGAATAAATTCGCATTAACGTTGACTTTGCTTAAGATGCCTAACCGATCTTCATTGTCCACCACTAATTTCGTCCCGTTTCCCGGCTTTTTTTCTAACTTAAAGCCAAGTGATTGCAAGTATCGATCGATCTCCTGCAAGTCATTGTAAATGGTTCGTTCTGAACATCGAAGCTGCTCTGCGAAGTATTCTGCACTTTTGAAATCGGTTGCATTTAAAAGTAGCACCAGTAATTGTTTCTGCCTTCGATTCATTAACAGCACTTCCTTTTTGGTATACCAGCGGCGTCAATTTAATTATACAAATAGGGTTTTAGGCCAGGCTATAGCCAATTATTGCAGGAACGTCCCTGTAAAAGGTTTACGATAATGTACGCGCACTATTTTAGCTGTATAAGCTGACTTTTATTAGTAGTATATTTAAATGATTGTAATCAAAAGGAAGGGATGCAGCAACTTTTTTATAATAAAACAAAAAAACCTTTATGATTAAAGGGAGCACCTTAATTGATGCCAATCCCTTATCATAAAGGTAGATAAATAAAATTTGTGATGGATGTTAGCTTTAAAAGGGTTTTCTAATTTTTATTATCGAAACGCTTTCAAGAATCATACCTGCTCAAAAACTGTAACGCATCTTTTAACCTAGTTTTCTAATAGGCTTGTCCTTCAATTCCAGTTCAATTTGTTCAAGGCTTTTTCCTTTTGTTTCAGATACTTTGGCACTGACAAAGATGAAGGCTAGAATTCCCATGATGCCGTAGACCAGGAACATCGTATTAATGCCGAACAGCTCGATGAGTTTAGGATAAGTTAATGAAACGACTAAATTGGCAAGCCAATTTGCCACGCTTCCGATTCCCATGCCGGCGCCGCGGATGCTGAGCGGGAATATTTCTGACATCATCACCCATACAACGGGGCCCCAGGTAAGGGAGAAGAATAAGATGTAGACAGCCAAACAAATTACAGTGACCCATCCTGAAGCACCAGCTGCTCCCATTAATTTGCTTACAAATACCAATGCAAATAACGCAATCGACATGCCTGCATTGCCAATAAGAAGCAAAGGCTTTCTGCCGACTTTGTCAATGATAGCAACGGCAATAGCGGTTACGATGACATTGACAATGCCGATGCCGACCGTTCCTAAGATCGCTGCCGATGCACCAAGACCTACGTTTGTAAATGTTGTCGGCGCATAGTAAAGCACTGTGTTACAACCAATGATTTGCTGGAAAACAGCCAGGCCAATCCCAACGATTAAAGCAGGACGTACCCATTTTTCTTTGAGGTTTTTCAAACCGCCGTTTGCTTGTTCATTTGCCAGTTTGATTTCCTTTATTTCAGCTTCAACGCCGGCACCTTTTCTCATATTATTCAAAATGGAACGCGCTTGATCATCTTTGCCTTGTTTTAATAGCCAGCGCGGACTTTCCGGAAGGAAGATCATACCTATTAGCAGCAGTAATGCAGGGATAAGGGCAAGTCCGAGCATCCAGCGCCAGCCTTCTGAAGCACTGAATATATAATTGACAACATAAGCTAGTAAAATACCAGTCATGATCATTAATTGGTTGAGACTTGACAGCGCGCCGCGGATAGAGGCAGGCGCCATTTCTGAAAGATACATTGGGACAAGCGTGGAGGCGCTTCCAACTGCGATGCCAAGAATAATCCTAAAAGCGATTAATACACCTGTATTTGGCGCTAACGCTGTGCCAAGTGCCCCGATGCAAAATACCGCTGCGGCCAAAATAACAACTTTTCGGCGTCCCCATCGGTCTGATAAAGCACCGCTGAAAGCTGCCCCGATCATGCAGCCGAATAGTATAGAACTGACAACGATCCCCTCGGTCCATGAGGTAAGATGCAGGTCTTTTTTAATAAATAATATGGCACCGGAAATGACTCCGGTATCATAACCGAATAATAATCCGCCCAACGCTCCAAAGAAATAAATAAATCCATTATTAATCTTAAATTTCATTGTTTAACACTCCTCGTGTAGGAAAGAATGAAAGACAGTTTTGGAAACGCATTCATATTTATGAAGAATTTTTTCTTAAAATTGTTTTATCCCCTCACTTAGTTTATTGGATAAATTAAGTTTAAACATATATTAGCATATTGCTAAAAATGACACAAGAATTTATTTTTTTTAATGGTTAATCTAAAATGGTGATAGATAAGTAAAATATTTCTTCGTTGAACTGGTAAACTTAGATTAGGGACGGTGATGTTATATGGCAATAGAAGAGAACAAACAAGGTAACGGCATTAACCCAATAACATTTAATGGGCGGCGAGCTTATGAATTGAATTTTTCTCCATATCAAGCGGTTGTTATTCCCGAATTTGGCGGAAATCTTGTTGCCTTTCGTCATGTAGAAAAAGGCTATCGTTTTATCCGGGAGCCTGAAGATATGGAAGATTTTAAGCAAAATCCATGTTTGTACGGGATTCCTGTGTTGTTCCCGCCAAATCGTTATGAAGATGGCACATTTAAATTCCAAGGCCATGTCTACAAATTTCCAATCAATGAAAAGTCTAAGAACAATCATTTGCATGGCTTTTTCTATGATAGACCTTGGGATGTATCGGGACAAGGACAAACTGAAAACGGCTGCTATCTCGAACTTACGCAAAAGATTGATGAACAGACAGAAGTTTACCGATACTTTCCTCATCAATTTAGATTCATTTTGCGCTATACACTTTCTTCGCAAGGGTTGAGCCAAAATGTAACCATTAATAATGAGGGGCCAAATGCGATGCCTTTGATGCTTGGTTTCCATACATCAATTAATGCGCCTTTTGCCAGGACCAGCAAACCGGAAGATTATACGCTTCATTTGTCAATTCAAGACCGGATAGAGCTGAATGACCGGTCTTTGCCAACCGGTCAGAAATTGCCTTTAGATGAATATGAGAAGAAATTAGCGAATGAAGGAGCTTCGCCTTATTTTAAGCCTCTTGACCATCATTATGCAGCAGCAGGCAATGAGGAAAATCGAATGATTTTGACAGATAACAATGAAAAGGTTTCGCTTGTCTATCATACAGGAGAGCAATATCACTTTTGGATGCTCTACAATAAAGATGCAAAAAGCGGCTTTTTCTGTCCTGAACCACAAACAAGCATGGTGAACAGCCCTAATATCCCTTGGCCAACGGATGAAACAGGTCTGATTGAATTAAAGGCAGGGGAGACGTGGTCCGCTGAATCACGGCTTTATATGACTAAAGGTTGATGAGTGAATCCGATAATTAAATGAGCGATTATTAAAATTTTTGAGCGAAAGCTGATTTGAGGGCGATTTTTAGACTTTATGAGCGAAAGTCTGGAGTTTGTGAGCGATGTTTTAAAGTTTAAGAGCGTATTTTAAAGATTTATGTGCGAAAATCGAGAATTAAGAGCAACTTTTTTAATTTAAGATCGAAATCAAAATAAATGGGGATCACCTCAGTTTAGGGTGACTTCTTTAATTTAGAAATAAATAAAACGGGATGATTTCATCACCTTTTCAATTTTCAAATAAACGATGCAAGTCAATGACAAAATGTAAAAAAGCAGCTTCATTGCTGCTTTTTTATCTTTCCAGCATCAGTCAAATAAAAATTTATTGACAATGAATGCGGAGACGCCTAAGGCTGTGGCGTATTTTCCTAATGTTGACGTCATGATTTTCGTATTTTGCTTGACGCTGTCGAATTTTCGATTTTTGATGGTTTCAATTATCGTGTTCATCACGAGCGGATGACTGTTAACGAGCGAACTGCTGATCATGATTGAATCGGTATTAAAGGTATTGATGGTATTGGATAGTCCGAAGCCGATAAAACTGGCGAAATCGTTCAGGCAGGCAAGCGCTTGCTTATCGTTATCCTTGATTAAATCAATGGCCACGTTAATATGAATATCTTTGCCTTTTAAGTCAGAGAGATGATTTAAATAGGCTCTTTCTGAAGCGTAAATTTCCCAGCAGCCCTTGTTGCCGCAGTGACATTTCGGGCCATTAAAATTGATGGTGGTATGACCGATTTCTCCTGAAAACCCGTCCAAACCTTTATACAATTGGCCATTAATAATAATTCCTGCCCCGATACCTGTCTTAATGCTGATATAAAGTGTATTGATGTCCGAGGTGAGTCCGCCAAAATGAATTTCCCCATATGCGCCGGCATTAGCCTCGTTTTCAATGGTAATAGGGATGTCGAAGACCTTTTCTAAATCCGCTTTTAAATCAACGTTTTTCCAATTTGAGTTTGGTGTAAATGAGATTAATTGATCGTTATTTATGAACCCATGTATTCCGATGCCGATACCGATGAGGCCATGCGGCGAATCAGGAGTGTTTTTGATGGCCAGATGTATTTTATCAATGACAATTTGTTTCGTTTCCTCATACGTGATATTGCCAATTTTATCGAAGTCTTCAAATTCTATATTTCCTTCTAAGTCAGAAACAATGGTTAAGATGTAATCAATTCCTAAATCGATGCCTACTGTAAAACCTGCTTTATTATTAAAGACAAGCATGACAGGTTTACGGCCGCCGCTCGATTGCCCTTCACCTATTTCAAAAATGAGCTGATCTTTTAATAAATCGCTCGTTTGAGAGGAAATGGTTGCCTTATTTAATGATGAAAGCTGGGCGATTTTGGCTCTGGATATAGGTGCCTGATGAATAATATTTTCTAAGACAATGTTGCGATTATTTTTTTTTATTTTAGACATATCAATAAGAGACACAATTAAAACTCCTTGATTTCATGGTTAAACGAAGCTCTTTTTTATTCTAAGTGACTTTAGATGAGATGTCTAATAGAACTTGTTTTTATAAAAAAGTAGTGTTATGATGATTGTGAACTTAGTTTACCCAATAAACTATGTTTTTATTTAAATTGAATTGATACCGTTTACAGAAAGGTGACGTTAAAATGAGTGTCTTTCCAAATGTTGAGAAAATCAAGTTTGAAGGTAAAAAGTTAAATAGTGACCTCGCTTTTAATTATTATAATCCTAATGAAAAAATTGCCGGAAAAACAATGGAGGATCATTTGCGTTTTTCCGTCGCTTATTGGCATACGTTTACTTATGATGGCAGCGATCCATTCGGAACCGGAACTATGCTCCGTCCTTGGGACAAATACCATGGTATGGATTTAGCAAAAGCCCGCGTGGAAGCAGCCTTTGAATTTTTCGAGAAGTTGGGAAATCCGTACTTCTGCTTCCATGACCGCGATGTAGCCCCTGAAGGATCAACGTTGCGTGAAACGAATAAAAACTTAGATGTCATTATCAGTATGTTCAAAGATTATATGAAGACAAGCAATGTGAAACTTTTGTGGAATACAGCGAATATGTTCACAAACCCTCGTTTCGTTCACGGTGCGGCATCAACATCCAATGCGGATGTCTACGCTTATGCAGCTGCTCAAGTGAAAAAAGGATTGGAAACTGCTGTTGAATTAGGCGCAGAAAATTACGTCTTCTGGGGTGGACGTGAAGGTTATGAATCGCTGTTAAATACAGATCTTAAATTAGAGCAAGATAATTTGGCTCGATTCTTCCATATGGCTGTCGATTACGCGAAGGAAATCGGCTTTACCGGCCAATTTTTAATTGAGCCGAAACCGAAAGAACCGACGACACATCAATATGATTTTGATGCGGCAACGACGATTGCGTTCCTTAAAACCTATGGACTAGATCCTTACTTTAAATTAAATCTCGAAGCTAATCACGCGACACTTGCCGGCCATACATTTGAACATGAAATTCGTGTTGCCCGGACAAACGGCTTCTTAGGTTCGCTTGATGCCAACCAAGGCAATCTCTTGCTTGGCTGGGATACAGATGAATTCCCTACAAATCTATATGCCACAACACTGACAATGTACGAGGTGTTGAAAAACGGCGGGCTTGGCTCCGGCGGATTGAATTTTGATGCTAAAACACGCCGTACGTCTTTCGATACAGACGATCTCTTCTACAGCCATATTGCAGGCATGGATGCTTATGCCATCGGTCTTAAAGTTGCCAATCGATTAATTGAGGATAAAGTCTTTGAAAATATCATTGATGAAAGATACAGCAGCTTTAAAACAGGCATCGGCAAAGACATTGTCGAAGGAAGAGCAAACTTCAAAACACTTGAAGACTATATTATCGATAAAGAAGATATTACAAATAAATCAGGCAGAATTGAAAAAATTAAGCATACCATCAACCGTTACATCTTAATGGAGTCTTAATTTAAAACTGACAACCATTTTGGTTTACCTTGAGGTGAATGGCATGAACTACGTATTAGGGATAGATCTTGGCACGAGTTCGGTAAAGGTGATCCTCGTCCAAAAGGATGGTGCCATTGTTTCGTCATCCACAAAAGAATACCCTTTAATCAATAAGCAACCAGGTTATAGCGAACAAGACCCATTAGTTTGGGTTGCGCAAACAATAAAGGCAACAAAAGAAATAATAGAACGTTGTGATATTAATCCCGGGCAAATCGAGGGATTGAGTTTCTCAGGACAAATGCATGGACTAGTCCTATTAGACGAGAACAATAATGTTCTAAGACCGGCGATCCTTTGGAATGACACACGTACAAGCCGGCAATGCAGTGAAATTACTGATAGGCTCGGTGAACAATTACTAGATATTACCCGTAACAAAGCGTTGGAAGGCTTTACCTTACCGAAGCTGTTATGGGTGAAAGAAAATGAACCGGATATCTATAAAAAGATTCATAAAATCCTTTTGCCAAAGGATTATTTAAGGTTCCGATTAACGGGCAATATTCAAATGGAATATTCAGATGCTGCGGGAACGCTGATGTTAGACATTGCTAATAAGTGCTGGAGCCAAGAAATCTTAAATGCCTTTAATATTAATCCTTCGATATGTCCGGAACTAGTCGAGTCAACGGACTTTACCGGATACGTCTTACCTGATATAGCGGAAAAAATGAATCTCACCAGCCGAACTAAAGTATTTGCCGGCGGCGCGGATAATGCTTGCGGTGCGTTAGGCGCAAATATTTTATCTGAAGACAAAGCAATGTCCAGCATCGGTACTTCCGGTGTGCTGTTATCTTTTGAAGATGAAGCGGTCGATTATAGTGGAACGATTCACTTTTTTAACCATAGTGTCCCAAATGCTTATTATTCAATGGGGGTTACACTTGCTGCCGGTCATAGTTTAAATTGGCTGAAAAACACCTTCTTCGAAAATGAATCTTTCGAAGATATGATGGCCTACGCCGAACAATCAAAAGCCGGCAGTAAAGGTTTGCTGTTTACACCGTATATCGTTGGTGAAAGAACACCGCATCCCGATGCCAAAATCAGAGGTTCATTTATCGGCATAGATGCAGGGCATAGCAAAAAAGACTTCGTGAGAGCGGTGCTTGAGGGCATTACGTTTTCACTAAATGAAACATTGGAAGAATACAAAAAGAGAAATAAACAGATCGACACGATTGTTTCAATTGGAGGAGGAGCCAAGAGTGATTTATGGTTGCAAATCCAAGCTGATATATTTAATACAAAAGTGATTAAGTTAGCAACTGAAGAAGGGCCGAGTCTGGGTGCCGCAATTATTGCCGCAACTGGCCTGGACTGGTATCCAACGGTTCAAGACTGTGCAAATGCTTTTGTAAAAGTGGACAAAGTTGTTTACCCAGATACCAAAAATGTCGAAACTTACAGGAAGCTGTTCAAGATTTATAAAGAGATTTATCCAAGCACAGCGTCAATTAATCATCGGTTATTTGATGATTTTAGGGTAAACTTGTGACTTTGTCATTGTTTATTGGTTTTGCTAAAAAGTAAATGAACTTTTGATGAGTAAGTTATGGTAGAATAGCGTTACTTGTTTGAATTGGTAGTTGCAACTGCCAAACGCCCTTTCCGGTTACAACCACAGAATAGTGGTGACCAAATTTAATTAGTATTGAAGTAACCTACCCTAAATCATTGGCCTAAGAAGGGTGGGTTACTTTTTATTTATGGTTTAAACTAATATTCAAACATATGATTCTGAACAACTTTTTTAAAAAAGGCAATAGGGATATAGGTAGCTATTATCTGTAATTAGGTAATTTGGAAACCCCAATTAAGCAAAATTAATTTTGACCATATGTTGGTCTTGACATAGAAACAATATCACCAAGGTAAGAATAGTTAGTACCTGCAAGACGTCCTATCGGCTGCAGTTTCTCGGTATCAATTTTTCCATCATAATATATTGAATCATCTACTTTAAAATGGACGATTTCTCCGATTAAGAAATCATTACTTGGAGTGTCTTGAGTACCGCCAAGCGGAATGATTTGCTTAACTTTACATTCCATGGAGATTTTAGCTTCTTTAATTGATGGTGTATCAACTGAGAAGCTTTTGGTAAGTGTTAAACCGGCATAATTCACTTCACTTTGATCAGGCGGATAATTAATTGAACATTCATTAACTTGTTTTAAGTTTTCGTGGTCTACAACATGAACGACAAATGTACCATTTTCTTTTGCATTTCGAATAGTATCTTTCATCCTTCCGCCTTCAAGCCGGCTGCAAGAGATGCCCAGCATTGGCGGATCTGGACAGACAACATTATAAAAGCTGAAAGGTGCAGCGTTAACAATATTGTTTTGACCAAGCGTTGTGATAAAAGCTATAGGTCTAGGCAAAACGCTGCCAATTAATAATTTATAGTTTTCTTTTGCGCTCTGGTTTTGCGGGTTAATATCAACCATTCTAAAACCTTCCCTTTTTAATAATTGATTATTAGTGAAATCATAATCCAATGAATATTGTTAATCAAGTGATAGCGCTTTTTCAAATATTTAAAGGGATATTTCTTCTATAAAGCATTTTTAAACTAACAGATTAATTCCTTGTCAAAAGTGGATAAGCTGTTATTTTGCAATAACCCGGAAGCGTAGATATTTTACTAGGTTGCCTTTCCAATCTGTAAACATGGATTTATGCATGTCTGTGGTCATAATTGGCATATTCTTTTTGGCGTTATCATTTTCAGTACTGTCTTTTAGTTACCCCTTTTAGGATGGTGTACTTTTTTCTTTTACTGAGGTAACAATGATAAATAGGATGGACAGGCAAATACCTTTTTAATATCATGTAAATTTCATGCTATAATAACAATTAAATATTTGTATATATTTTTAGGTAAAAGATGTTAGAGAAACTAAAAGGATGAGGTGATAAGAATGGCTGCCTTAAGTGATCATGTTAAAGAAGAGCTGAAACATGCATTAAAGGATGAAAATGCAGCAATGTTTCAAATTGATGGGGAAATAATTTCTATTGAGAAGGAAGACCTTGACTCTGATTTTGAAGATGTAAGCGACTTGTCTACAAAAATTAAAAACTATCCAGAACTAAAGGAATCTTTAAACCGATACTTAAACCATCCTGAAATGAGAAGATATACTGCCAAGGAATTAAAGGGGAAACGGAATGCAAGGAGAAAATGAGAATGGCTATTCCGTTATGTTCACTGAAGAATTCAGTTTATGCTTGGATCGTATACAAAGCTTTTTCGCTAAGCAGGAGCCTGATGTATTAGAATGGTGGTACCAAAAAGAGGATGAAATAATTGACTATATTGAAAAAATGCTTTCATCTAATCCATTTATAGGTACCGAAGTGAAAAATGGTATATTTAAGGGTTTACGGCAGATAACTTATGGCAAAAACCGACATAGGATGTTGAATTATTTAATTTTTTATGCCGTACATGAAAATGACCGTATTATTGATGTTATTAACATTTTACCCTCACGTTCAAGCAGGCAAAGGGTTAGGTTAAATAAATAATGAATGTCTTAAAAATTTAGCGATGTCCATCTACCCAAACCAGGGTAACCTGCAGTGTCTCTATTATTATTTTTGTCCTCATGACCATATTTAAAATAAATTATGCATTTACTAATTTATATTCAATCCTCTTCATTTTAAAATATATATTTAACTGTAAAAAAGTAATCTTTAATGATTTTATCTTCAGGTCTATACTCCGATTTTATCAAAATTCCTTTACCCATTACCTCAATAAAGTAACAGTTTTGCCCTTACTTTTTAGTTATTGTATTGCTATTTAATTATTTTTATAAAATGGTTTACTGAATTTGTATGCACATGACGAAAAAACATCTTTATTTCGGGTGGTACGTCCAAATAAAGAGAAGAGCCTTTTAAACCAGCCCAATCCGTTGGTTTATCTCCCAATTTTATCTTTATAACAGCCTTCTATTATATAATGATTAAATAAGTAAAATTACAAGTGGATACTCTTGAAAACGCGTTATCATTGATATCATAATAGACCTAGTAATAGGGGGACAAAGGATACCATGAAACCAACAATATATGATGTAGCAAAAGAAGCTGGCGTTTCGATTTCGACAGTTTCAAAAGTAATGAACAATACTGGAAACATCAGCGCGGAAACAAGAAAAAGGATTCAGGAGACGATGAAACGGTTAAATTATCAGCCGTTTGTAGCTTCTGTTAAAAAAAGAATGCGGACGATAGGACTGCTGATTCCAAATATAGCAGATCCGTTTATGGCTGAAATGGCCAGAAGTATCGAAGACCAAGGAAGAAAGCTAGGGCTCAGCTTAATGGTTTGCAGTACAGATAATGATTTAGAAAAAGAAGTTGAGTATATTTCTATGCTCCAACAAAAATATATAGATGGGATTATTGTGGCAACAGGCCTAAAAAGAAATAAGGCGATAAAGGCCCTTATAGATACAGAAATACCAGTTGTTCTTTTGTCGCGAGACGTACCGTCACTCGCCATAGATACAGTGATCGTTGATGACTTTTTTGGTGCATTTGAAGCTACTTCCTATTTAATCAAACTGGGGCATAAAAGAATCGCCATGATTACGGAAGATATTGAATTTCCATCTATTGAATGCCGTTTTCAAGGATATAAAAAAGCTTTAGAGAATGCAGGCCTCATGTACGATGAAGGGCTGGTTTCGTTCAATAATATTTCGTTTGATGGAGGGAAAAAGTCAGCATTGGCTTTACTTCAGTCTAATAAGATGCCAACCGCTATTTTTGCTTCAACTGAATCTCTCGCTATTGGCACGATCCAGAGTGCCCATGAGTTAAATGTAAAAATCCCCGAAGATTTGTCTGTCATCGGATTCGATAACACCATTCTCGCAACAATGTGCGTTCCGCAGCTGACCACAATAGCGCAGCCGATTGAAGAAATGGCGCAAAAGGCAATTGAATTATTAATTGAAGAGATTAATACACCCAAAAAAGTAAGGCAGCGTGTTGTTCTCTCACCGGAATTGATTGTTCGAGACTCAACAGGGAAAGCAAAGCAATGACAGCGCGAACGTAAAAAGGGTGTTCTGCAGGCGGTAATATTTAAAGAGTGCAGGACACCCTATTTTTTAGTTTGTTAGGAAAGTATTTTCCCTATAATATAAATTTTTAATAAAGTTATTGACAAAAATATCAGTTAATTATAAACTCTCATTAAGGAAAGTTCTTTCCTAACAAAAATGTGAACGAAACTGTTAATGTAATCCCTATCATACTGAAAAGAATATTTAGGAGGATGAAGAATGAGTAATGTAAAAATTGGACTTGTTGGTGCGGGTCGCATGGGAAGCTTTCATGCAGAAACGGTTGCTTATAAAATTCCGGGAGCTGAGCTAGCTGCAATCGCAGATCCTGTTCCGGGGGCTGCAAATAAGCTGGCTGAAAGGTTAGGTTGTCCGAAAGTATATACAAATCCTGAGGAAATGTTTGCTGATCCGGATGTTGATGCCGTTTTAATCGCAGCACCTGCACGCTCACATGCTAAACTCGTCGTTGCCGCTGCGAAAGAAGGAAAAGGTGTTTTTTGCGAGAAACCAATGGCTGTAACACTTGAAGAAGCTGATGAAGCCATTCAAGCGATGCGTCAAGCAGGTGTACCACTTCAAGTAGGATTTAATCGCCGCTTTGCCGCAGGCTTTAAAGAAGCACATGATGATATCAAGAAAGGCAAAATCGGTACACCCCAATTGATGAGATCATTGACGCGTGATCCAGGTTTGGGCGATCCAACGCCAATTCCTGAATGGACTATTTTTTTGGAAACGCTTATTCATGATTTTGATACATTGCTTTATTTGAATCCAGGGGCAGAACCAACCGACGTCTACGCTGTGGCAGATGCACTTGTACGTCCCGATTTTAAAGATAAAGGCCTTCTTGATACGGCAGTTGTTAATATCCGTTTTGATAATGGCGCTATTGCCACAGCTGAAGCAAATTTCCAGGCTGTATATGGCTATGATGTTCGTGGTGAAGTATTCGGTTCGGCAGGAATGATAACTGCAGGAGATGTACGACAAACAAGCATGGTTCGTTATACTGCTGACGGAGCAAACAGTGATACATGCCGAAAAGACACTGAATTATTGCATGATGCCTACGTTGCAGAGGTCACTTCTTTTGTAGAATGTGTACGGACAGGAGGTACGCCATATACTACAGGCGAAGATGCACACAGAGCCCTTGCTATTGCACTTGCTTGTATTGAATCTGTCAAGAAAAATGCGCCGGTACAAGTTAAAGGAAATACACAGTTAATCTAAATAAAATGCCTTTCATTTAGAGATATGCCGGGTGGAGCGAGGTCTATAAAGAAAGTGGTATCAATAGGCTTGTAAAGCCCTCGCCCTTTAAAAAATTTGAATGATTGAGAGAGGGAGAAACGGATGAAATTTTCAATTTGCAGCTGGACATTTGGGGATATACCTATTGAAAAGACCATAGAATTTGTAGCAAAAACAGGTTATGACGGCATCGAAATTAGAGCAGCTGTCGATCATTACAATTGGAGCATCATTAGAAAACAAGCGGAAAGTTTACAGCTGGAAATCAGCGGTTTAACAGGAGACACAGGTTGGCCGAACGAAGAGCAAGATTTGGCAAATGCGAGTGCAGACAATCGTAAAAAAGCAGTTGCTTACTTTGAACGGCAAATTGAAGCGGTTAAGGAAGTAGGCGGAGAATATTTGGTCGTTTGTCCTTCTGCGGTAGGCAAAACAGCACCAATGGGGGAGCGAGGAGAAGACTGGAAATGGTCTGTTGATTCTGTACAGAAATTGACAAAAAAGGCGGAAGAACTGGATATTACACTTGTTATTGAACCTTTAAACCGATATGAGAGCTGCTTGGTTAATACAGGAGCGCAAGGCGCGAAGTTTGTTGAAGAAGTCAATCATCCAAAAGTGAAAATGCTGCTCGATTCGTATCATATGAACATTGAAGATCCAGATCTTCAATCACCATTTTTGGATGCAGGTGACAAATTGCACATCCTACATGTAGCAGACAGTAACCGCAGAGCAATTGGACGGGGGCACATCGACTTTTCCCCATTCATTTCCGGCATCAAGAATGTGAACTTCGATGGATATGTTGTCGTTGAGTCAATGGTTCCGGGTCCTAATCCTTTTCAGCCGAATAAAGGCGAAAATATGGATATGATCTATACTTTTGCCGAAGAAAATCTAGCATTTTTGCAAAAGAACTTCAAAAATAGCATCTCTTTATCTTTTTAATAGAGATGCTTTAAATTAAAGGGTGAATTATTTGAATAAGCAAAAAGTGTATAGATGGATGATTTATTGTTGCGGTGCTTTAGGCGGACTTTTGTTTGGATATGATACAGGTGTTATTTCAGGTGCATTGCTTTTCATAAAACAAGACATGGGCCTTTCCTCATTCCTGGAAGGATTTGTTGTAAGCGGTGTTTTGATCGGCGCTCTTATCGGAGCAGCATTAAGCGGTCCCGTCGCCGACAAAATAGGAAGAAAAAAAACAATTATTATATTAGGTGTTTTATTTACAATTGATGCTATTGGGACAGCTATTTCACCAGATATCAATACATTGATCTTATTCCGTATCGAACTGGGAATTGCGATTGGAGGGGCTTCCGGCATTGTCCCTATGTATTTGGCTGAAATGGCCCCGGCAAATATTCGAGGAAAAGTTGCATCCTTAAATACGATTATGAATGCTCTAGGGATTTTAATGGCTTATCTGGTAAACTACGCATTTTCTGCTTCAGGCAATTGGCATTGGATGCTCGGACTGGCGGTCATCCCATCCATACTGTTGATGGCAGGTATGTTCTTTATGCCGGAAAGTCCACGATGGCTTTTGCAGAATGAAAATGAAAAAGAAGCGCGAAGAGTATTATCATTAACAAGAAACCCACAGCAGATAGATGAAGAAATAAGGAGTATTATTCAGATGAAGGTCGTGAAAAAAGGCAATTTAAAAATGCTGTTTGCTCCGTGGACACGGCCCATTCTATTTGTTGGCATCGGTGTTGCAGTCTTCCAGCAAATCATTGGAACCAATACAATCATTTACTATACACCAACAATTCTGAGAACAGCCGGATTCGGTTCTTCATCAGCCATTGCCGGAACAATCGGTATCGGTGTGTTGAATATTTTGTTTACAATTTTAGGCATGATGCTCATTGATAAAATAGGACGAAAAAGACTATTGTTAATTGGGAATATCGGTATGACATTGGCGCTTGGAACACTCGGAGTCAGCATGAACCTTTTTGAATCGCAGCATGGCTTTTGCTTTCCTGCCTTTCTTTATTTATGATCGCTTATTCAGCAAGTTGGGGAATGGTTGTGTGGGTTATTCTTGGTGAAATTTTCCCTCTGAAAGTTCGTGGTGCAGGAATGGGTGTAGCAAGCACAGCACTGTGGTTTTCTAATATCATCGTCTCAATGTCATTTCCGGTTCTTTTAGAAGCAGTAGGTGTGGGTGTTATGTTCCTAGTGTACGCAATAATTGGGATCTTTGCTTTCCTTTTCGTTGCAAAATATGTCCCCGAGACGAAAGGCAAAACATTAGAAGAAATTGAAATGGAAATGGTATCAAAAAATAAAAAGGCTGTCAGCTAACACCTTTCGTACAATATAGAACTTATTTGCTGCACAATCAGTGTTTAGCATAATTCATAATAGGACTTTACTTCGTCAATTATTCTTATGATTCTGTTAAATGGAAGCGCTCCACTTCAGTATGTTTTTTATCTAACAAAAACGGCTTTCTTCATTTTCATAAATAACATATCTAAGTTTATCCACAGTTCACAGGGTCAGACCCCAAAAAGTAAAGTTATCCACAATTTAAGGTCTGACCCCTAAAGTTGCGTGAGAGTAGATAACATAAGGTAAAAAAGGGCGTTGGCAGCTTGCCAAACGCCCTTTCCGGTTACAACCACAGAATAGCTCGTTTATAATACTTCCCTCTTTATGAAATTGAGGTGTTAATAAGGTAAATAGTCTTTTCATTAAAATAAGCGTATTTAAGCCCTGCCAATCGTTAACTTTTCCTTGAAAATCTGTTCCATTTTTTCACGGCCAGCATGGATATTCGGATGAAATTGAATAACGGCTTCTTGGCGAATTCTATTCACGTTCTCTAAGGCTTTTTCAAGTTCTTTATTAATAGAATTATCCGATTTTACCAAGTCTTTTACGATTGATAGACCAGCTACGGTTCCTTGTGCCCGAGCGACTTTTGCACTTTCTATTCCTGTAATATTGCCGGCGACATACAGGCCATCAAGCGGCGTTTTCATTTGTTCATTGTGAACGGGAACATGGCCGCCCAGTTCAGGAAGATAATGAAATGGACAGCCGGAGACCGCTGCCAGCTCTGCGAGAGGGTAGAGTCCGCCGGCAATGCAGACGAAATCAACGTCAATCGTTTCTTCGCTGCCTTTGATGATGCAGCCATCGGGCGACACCTTGCACAATGTGACGGATTCTACTTTTTCTTGGCCGTTAATTTGAGTGACAGCCTTGCGAAGATGAATAGGAATCCCCCACATTTTTACGCCGTTTTTTGGGTAAAAGGTTAAAGCCAGCCGCTGCATGCCTTTGCCTTTAACGAATTTACTTCCCATCCTTATAAAGGCGGAAGGGGCTAAGTGTGAAATTCTTAGCAGCGACTGTAAAACCTGACTTGGATGACTGGCATTTTTGGTTACAGCATTTTCAGCGGGGAGCACCATGCCTGCAACCTCGATGCCTGCTAATTGCAGTTCGCGGGTGATAGCCGATGATAGGACGTTAATACCGATGACAATGCCTTTTTTGCCCGGGCGGACCCGGTGAACATTGGTCATGACCTGAGCGGCGCCGATCGACATGACTCCCGGCAGCGTCCATCCGGGAACCGGGGCAGGGGATTCGGCGGCTCCAGTTGCAAGCAGAAGCGCAGGAACAGTGATTGTCTCTTCACTTGTATGGACATGCCAGCCTTGTTCTGTTTTTTCGATGTGATGCACTGATAATCCGCAGCGGATGTCAACGCCGAGAGATTCAGCTTGTTCGATTAAGATATTGGCTTCTTTTATCCCGTTCCACCATGTGCCATCGGGTTCTTGGTGAAGCTGCCCGAGGAGACGGCCGCCCGGTTTCATAAATTCATCAATGATAACAACTTGTAATTGCCGCTTAGCGCAAGCAATGGCGGCTGATAACCCTGCCGGCCCTGCGCCAATTATCGCAACATCATACATGGCGTTTTCCCTCCTTCATTTGGGCTAGTTTCTCAGCATAGTTCTTTAATGGTGTTGGCTGCTGTTTACCGCTTTCAATCACCATGCCTTCCTTAATCTCAGTTAAGCATCCGCGTACACCGGGTTGTTGATTCACCGTTACACGGCATTCGAAGCAATGACCGATATTACAATATATCCCGCGCGGTGTTCCTTTTTCCTCATGAACGCGTAGTGTCCGAATCCCGTTAGCCAAAAGGGCAGCTGCAATCGATTCACCTTCAAGCCCTTGATAAGTTTTTCCGTCAAAGATGAAGGAAATCGATTTTCTTTCAGGCATTGTGCCGAGAACTGGATGATTGACAATGCGAAGTTCGTTCATTCTCCATCCCCTCCTAAACCGCCGAACGATATCGGCCGTACTGGTGGCTGATGTTTTAAAGGTATTGTATTTGGTGTTTCCTTATTAGTTATTTCGGAAAGAATGGCATCTATTGCAAATCGGCATGTCCGGCCGCCGCAATAGCCCATCCCTGCTCTTGTACGCAATTTCAACTCACGGGCTGAGCATTTATATGTTTTGGCTGTATTGATTAAGTCTTCATGTGTGACTTCTTCACATCTGCAAATAATCAAAGACGAATCTTTCATAAGAAAAACCTCCCTTTCAGCTTTTTCACATGCAAGAAACAAGCCAAAACGGAGGTGTTCGATTAAATGTCTAATTTTTTCATTCGATTATATAAGGTGACACGGGTAATGCCGAGTTGATTAGCGGCGGCTTGCTTATTACCGTTATTTTGTTTTAATGTGTCTAAAATGATTTTCTTTTCATATTGTCCAAGTTGTTCACTTAAACTCAATGATGGATCAAGATTGATGCGAGGATCATCCTCACTATTGTAAAGGGATGATTTGTGCTGATCCTGTTGAACAGGTGAAAACCCTAAGTCTTCCCGTTTAATATAGCCGTCTGTGGCGAAAACAACGAGCCGCTCAACCATATTCCGCAGTTCTCTGATATTGCCGGGCCATTCATACCGCAGGAACTCTTGCATAATGTCTTGCGATATTCCGTGCAGCTGCCTGTTATAACGGACAGAAAATTCATAGAAGAAAAAGTGGCTCAGTTCAATGACATCCTCATAACGTTCACGCAGGGGCGGTATCCGGATATTCACAATGTTCAGCCGGTAATATAAGTCTTCTCTAAACTTATTGTCATTAACCATTCCTGCTAAATCGCGGTTCGTTGCTGCTATCACACGAAAATCAGCGTCGATTTCCTTTGTTCCCCCGACAGGAAAGTAACGCTTTTCTTGTAAAACACGAAGAAGCTTCACTTGCATATCTAAAGGCATTTCCCCGATCTCGTCTAAAAAGAGGGTGCCGCCTCTCGCTAATTCAATTTTCCCCTTTTTACCGCGTGAATCTGCCCCTGAAAAGGCGCCTTTCTCATAACCGAATAGTTCACTTTCAAAAAGCGATGAAGGAATCGCACCGCAATTGATTGGAATAAAGGGTGCATTGCCTTTTTCTCTTGTCTCATGGATGGCTTTGGCAAATAATTCTTTGCCGACACCGCTTTCGCCGAGGATAAGGACGGGCGCCTCCGTTACACAAACCTTTTTGGCCCGTTCAATCGTGTTTTTTATCATCTGACTGCTGCCTTTGATCTTTTGAAAAGGGTCTTCAGGAGGGCTTAATTTCGCCACTTTTTGTTCAAGCTGATGCATTTTCGATGACACGTTGAACAATTCCTGATTAAGTCTGACTTGTCTCGTGATGTCGGTTTCGGAAACAACGGCACCGACGATTTTATCTTTTAAATAGACAGGAGACGAGTTAATCAGCACGGTTAAATCTTCGCGCGCCTTATGTTGATGGCCGTGCAGTTTTTTTCCTTTTTGTAATGTTTGCGTGATTTCTAAGTGATCCATGTTAAAAAAGTCAGTAATAGGCTTGCCGATTACCTCGCATTGTTTATACGAGAAAATATTCTCAGCGCCCTCTGTCCATATTTGGACGATGCTATGCTCATCAATCGCAGTAATCGAGGCGTCAACGGTGTCAAGGACTGTCTGAAAAAAGGCCTCAACGTATTGGAGGGAGTGAAGGAGTCCCTCGCAAACTTTATAAGCTGATAGATAGCCGATAATCTCCCCGGTCTCATCTTTTACAATCAGGATATGGTGCCGCTTTAAAAGGGGCAGTATATCGGCAATACATACTTTCGAGTCAATAAATGTACTCCTTTTCCATGTTTTGCTTTCATTATCGTAGTAAAACGGCTCCTCAGAAATGAATAAAGGCAACTTAGCACTGGATACATGCTCATTTTTTGTTTGGAGTATATGAAAGTCAGCGGCAATCAGTTTTTCGAGTGAAGGTAAGTGATGGTACATCTTTATTCTCCTTCCAGCAGCCTTAAATGTGTAAAAGAATTTTAACACTATATAAAATATTTTACACAATAATTTAAACAGTATAAACATTTTTACAGGAATTAAGCAATGAAATGGTCGTGATCTAAAAGCGAATAGGTGGCATGGATATTGCAGTTTATAAGATTGGTTGGAGAGGAGGGAGAACATGAGCACGAAACAGCATGCGGAAGTAATCATCATTGGCGGCGGGATTATCGGAAGCGCTATTAGTTACTACGTGGCTAAAGCTGGCATTGATTGCCTGATGCTTGAGAAGGGGGAGCTGGCAAGCGGCACTTCATCTAAATGCGACGGGAACATCCTTGCCATTGATAAAGATCCCGGATTTGACAGTCAAATGTCTTTGAAAAGCCAAGAATTAGTGGCTGAGCTGAGCAAGGAACTGGATTTACCATTTGAATATCGCGCACCCGGCAGTATTTTGGTGTGTGAAACAGAGGCTGAAATGGAAGCGGCCGAGCAATGGGTCGCAAAACAGAAAGAGGCGGGCTTGCCTTTCCGGATGTTGGACCGTTCTGATATTCGCCAGGAGTCCCCTTATTTTGCCGATGATTTATTAGGCGGCTTGGAGTGTGAAACAGACTCTACCGTTAATCCATATTTAATGACGTACTCACTCATTGATAAAGCTAAAAAATACGGCGCCCGCGTTGTTAATCATACCGAAGTGAAATCGATCACAAAGAAAAAGCATTTCACTATTGAAACAACGAATGGGACATTTACTGCAGAGAAGGTTGTTAATGCTGCAGGGGTTTGGTCGCCGGTGATTGGCGGAATGGTTGACGTCGAAGTCCCGATAAAACCGAGAAAAGGGCATATTATTGTCGCTTCAAGGCAGCAGCCTGTTGGGTTGCGGAAGGTGATGGAGTTTGGTTACCTGATCTCCAAATTTGGCGGTGAACGTCAAGTTGACGCGGAAACGGAGAAATATGGCGTTGCCTTAGTGTTTGAACCGACGGAAAGCCAAAACTTCCTGATCGGCTCAAGCCGGGAGTTTGCAGGGTTCAATACAAGAGTAGATATGAAGGTTGTGAAATGTATGGCTAGGCGGGCTGTGCGCTTTTACCCGAAAATGGCCGATATGACTTTAATTCGTACCTATGCGGGACTGCGTCCGTGGACGGAAGATCACTTACCGATCGTTTCCCGCGTTGAGGAGGTCCCGGGGTTTTATATTGCGGCGGGTCATGAAGGGGACGGCATCAGTTTGGCAGCTGTCACTGGAAAATTAATTGAGGAATTAATCCGTGAAGAATCTCAAACGATTATTCCTTATCAACCGGTTGCGCTAGACCGTTTTAAGAAAGGGGTGACTGTAAAGTGAAGGCGGCAAAAGTTTTTTCAACAATTGATACACATACGGGCGGGAACCCGACAAGAACAGTTATTAGCGGGATGCCGCCGTTAAAAGGTAAGACTATGTCCGAGAAAATGCTTCATATGAAAGCGGAGTATGACTGGATCCGTATCTTTTTAATGTATGAACCGCGCGGACACGAGGTCATGTCGGGGGCGTTGCTGGTAGAACCTTGTCATCCTGAGGCCGATTTTGGCGTGATTTACATTGAAACAGGCGGTTATCTCCCAATGTGCGGCCATGATACGATCGGTGTCTGTACCGCGCTGGCAGAAGCAGGGCTCATTGAGACGGACGAACCAGTTAAAACATTGAAGCTTGATACACCGGCGGGTTTAGTTGAAGCAACCATTCGTCTGGAAGATGGCAAAGTCAAAGATGTGACGTTTTGCAACGTTCCGGCGTTTTTATTAAAAAGGGTCGAGGTTGACGTTCCAGAAATCGGCATCGTCAAATGTGACATCGCTTACGGCGGCAACTTTTATGCTATTACAGATGCGAGGGAGCTTGGTTTGGAACTGACTCCGGCCAATGGTTTAGTGATCGTGTCTACAGCGGTGAAGATTAGAGATGCTATTAATGCTTCGACTGACGTTGTCCATCCAGAGGCGCCATTTATTAACAAGTTAACTCATGTCGAATTTTATACCGATCCGTCTAACGAACTGGCTGATGTAAAAAATACGGTTGTTGTTCCGCCGGGCGGGATTGACCGCTCTCCATGCGGTACAGGAACATGCGCCAAGATGGCGACGCTGTACTCACAAAATCAGTTAGCCATCGGTGACTCATTTGTACACGAAAGTATCGTCGGTTCCTTATTTAAAGGAAGAATTATTGAAACAACAAAAATAGGGGAGCTGGATGCGGTTGTTTGTGAGATTACAGGATCTGCCTGGGTAATGGGCATGCATCAATTTTTCTATCAGCCTGAAGATGAATTAAATGACGGCTTTCTATTAATTCCGCCAATGGCAGGGCACTAGAAGGGAGGGCAAAATATGCAATTCAACCAACACTTTTCTACGATTGATACACATACAGCAGGAGAACCCCTCCGAATCATCACAAGCGGTATCCCTTTTATAAAAGGAAATACCATGCTGGAGAAAAGGGCATTTTTCAATGATCACTTGGATCCCATTCGCAGAAAGCTCATGTACGAGCCAAGGGGGCATCATGGCATGTATGGTTGTGTCGTGACGCCGCCTATCAGTGACAATGCTTACTTTGGTGTCCTGTTTATGCACAACGAGGGGTTAAGTACGATGTGCGGCCATGGTGTGATTGCGGTGGTCACGGCTTTAATTGAAACAGGCCAGTTAACAGTAACCGGCCCTGAGCAACGGATTGTCATTGATTCGCCCGCCGGTCATATTATCGCTCATGCCGACTGTAAAGGCTCGGAAGTCTCATCTGTAACATTCGAAAATGTGCCATCATTTGTTTTTGAAAAAGATCTCCTGCTTGATCAAAACGTTGGTGTGACAATCGCGTATGGCGGAGCATTTTATGCGATTGTGAGAGCAGAAGATTTAGGTTTAAGTGTGGACATTTCGCAGTTAGCAAAGATTCAAGAAGCAGCCAAAAAGATCAAGGAAGACATCGAAAGGAAATGGTCCATCCAGCATCCGCTTGAAGAGAATATTAACGGTATTTACGGTGTGATTTTTACTGACAAACCGCAAAAGGCAGATTCAGATGTCAGAACAGTGACAATTTTTGCCGATCAGCAAATTGACCGTTCACCCTGCGGAACAGGGACGTGCGCTCTGTTAGCAAGTCTCTATGAACAAGGGAAGCTAACGGATAAGACGCCGTTTATCAATGAAAGTATCATTGGCAGCCAATTTACCGGAAAGGTGACGGGTAAAACGATGGTCGAGCAATTTCAAGCGATAATACCGCAAATCACAGGTAAGGCTTTTATTACAGGACTGCATCAATTTTTCATCGATCCGAGCGATCCGCATGAATCAGGATTTCTGCTGAAATAGGTTTTAGGGTCTTACGGTGTTTGAGAGCGAGATTCGATGATTTAAGAGCGAAATTTAAGGATTTAAGAGCGAACTTCGATGATTTAAGAGTGAATTTCGTTAATTAGGAGCAACTTTCTAAGATTAGGAGCGAGTTAAGCAGGTTCAAATAAAATCTTTAAAAATAAATGATTCAAGGAGGAGAACGACATGGCAAAAGAATTCAAAGGCGCTTATCCCGTTATCATTACCCCAATGAACGAACAGGAAGAGATTGATTGGGAAGGATTAAAAAGGAACATTAATTATTTTATTAATGAAGGTGTTGCCGGATTAGTTGTTAACGGCAGTACAGGTGAGTTTGTCAGCTTAACAAAGGAAGAGCGTTTTCGAGTTGTAGAAACAGCGGTCGCTGAAGTTAATGGCAGGGTTCCTCTTCTCGTTGGAACAGCCGCTGAAACAACGAAGGAAGCCATCGAGTATACTCAGCAAGCGGAGTCAGCCGGTGCAGACGGGGCATTATTAATTAATTCCTTCTATGCTCATCCAAAGGAAGAGGAAATCTATCAACACTTCAAGGCTGTCGCTGAATCGGTCAGTTTTCCGATTATGATATATAACAACCCTTTTACATCAGGTGTCGACATTAGTACAGAAACGATCCTTCGTGTTGGACGCGATGTTGAAAATATCACTCATGTCAAAGAATCGAGCGGTGACATCCGTAAAGTTCGCGATATTTCCAGACAAGGAAAAGGGGACATTCAAACCTTTTGCGGTGCAGATGATTTAGTTCTTGAATCCTTTATGGTCGGGGCAACCGGGTGGATTTCGGTTGCTGGAAATGCCGTGCCAAAGCTGGTCACTGAGCTCTTTGATGCAGTCCAGAACAAGGAATTTGATAAGGCGTGGGAGTTATATGACAAGGTCTTGCCGCTTTGTAACTTTATCGAGGCATCAGGAAAGTATGTGCAAATTATCAAATATGTCATGGATTTAAAAGGTCTGGCAGGCGGCCCATCCCGCAAGCCGCGTTTGCCATTAACGGTTGATGAAGCGGCAAAACTGGAGAATATTTTAGAAAATCTATTAACCTTGCAAAAGTAAGTCACTTGCTCCATGACAGCTAAAACATAGGGGAACTGGGTGGGGGTCAACCCCCATCTAATTGATAAATATTCCCTATGTCTTGTTAAACGTGGGGGTTTTACCCTCAAAAAATAAAAAAACGGGCAATTATCTAACGAAAATGGAGGGAGATTGCATTGTTAACAACGGAAATTGAATTGAAGCCGAAAGTAAAAGCATTCTTAGAAGGGAATATTGAACTCTTTATAGATGGAAAATTCGTACCGGCTGTAAGCGGAAAAACATTTGAAACGATTAATCCGGCAACCGAAGATGTGCTGGCTGTTGTCAGCGAGGCCCAAGAGGAGGATGTGGACCTGGCAGTTAAAGCAGCGCGTAAAGCCTTTGAAGAAGGGTCATGGTCTAAGTTAACCACCGCAGAGCGTGCGCATTTAATTTACAAGCTTGCCGATTTAATTGATGAAAATAAAGAGGAGCTTGCCCAGTTAGAGGCTTTAGATAACGGTAAGCCGTATCAATTGGCATTAGAGGATGATATTCCGGGAACGGTTGATCATTTCCGCTATTATGCGGGCTGGGCAACAAAGGTTCTAGGTCAAACGATACCGATTTCACCGGACTATTTAAACTATACACGCCATGAACCAATCGGTGTCGTCGGCCAAATCATTCCATGGAATTATCCGCTATTAATGGCCGCTTGGAAACTGGGAGCGGCTCTCGCAACCGGCTGTACCGTTGTTTTAAAACCTGCAGAACAAACACCGCTGTCACTGATTTATACCGCTAAATTATTTAAAGAAGCAGGTTTTCCTGATGGTGTTGTTAACTTTGTTCCTGGCTACGGGGAAACAGCGGGTGCAGCGATTGTGAACCATAAAGATGTTGATAAAGTCGCATTTACAGGTTCAACCGTTGTAGGTAAATCTATTATGCGCCAGGCAACAGATACGGTAAAACATGTCACGTTAGAGCTTGGCGGGAAATCACCGAATATCATTTTGGAAGATGCTAATATTTCAAAGGCCATTCAAGGCGCCTTTGACGGAATTATGTATAATCACGGACAAAACTGCAGCGCAGGTTCAAGGGTGTTTGTTCACCGCAAGCATTATGAACATGTGGTTAATGAACTGGCGGAACTCGCAAATAAGGTTATATTAGGTCCGGGCCTTGATTCAAAAAGTGAAATGGGCCCGCTCGTTTCAAAAGAACAGCAAGAACGCGTACTTGGTTATATCGAAAAAGGGAAGAAAGAAGGCGCAAGAGTCGCTGCAGGCGGGGAAAAGCCATTTGACAAAGGCTACTACGTCCAACCGACAATTTTTGCCGATGTGACGGATGATATGGTCATCGCCCAAGAAGAAATTTTCGGACCGGTTGTTGCTGTTTTGCCATTTGATACTGTCGAGGAAGTTATTCAGCGGGCCAATCATACGCCATACGGCTTGGCAGCGGCGGTATGGACCGAAAACATCAAAACTGGCCATAATGTGGCCAATAAACTTAAGGCTGGAACGGTCTGGATCAATGATTATAACTTAGAAAATGCGGCATCACCGTTTGGCGGCTTCAAACAATCAGGCATCGGCCGTGAAATGGGATCCTACGCCCTTGATAACTATACAGAAGTCAAAAGTATTTGGGTGAATTTAGTGGAGGATTAACTCGTTAAATTCGCAGTCATATACCCATTGCGAACGTATATTTATTAAAGTAACTATGCTTCTCACCGCAAGGCAGCTAATAAGTTTATCCCGGTGAAACCGTCCGTAAAACTCCCGCCTCAAAACTTGAGTTTAAGCGCTGAAGTTTAGGCGGGAGATAACGGAGTGCTCCTGCGCGACGAACTTTCAAAGAAGTTAATCTAAGCTCGTCGCAAATTGCAAGGGGGTTATTCAAGCAGCTGCTTCGCTAACACCCCGATAAGTTCAACTAACCATAGTGAGGGATGAACAAAACCCCCACTGATGGAAGTTTCACTTTGGTCAAAAATAATACTCAGATTAATAGAGAGGTGATTGTCTATGCCATCCCAAGGGAAATTTAAGCGACAGCTTTCTTTATTAGACCTTACATTTATAGGGTTTGGAGCCATATTCGGTTCAGGCTGGCTCTTTGCCGCAAGCCATGTCGGCTCATTGGCGGGTCCGGCGGGCATCCTTTCATGGGTGATTGGCGGTTTTGCCATTCTCTTGTTAGGATTAGTGTATTGTGAGCTTGGGGCAGCTATTCCCCGCGCAGGCGGCGTTGTTCGTTATCCGGTCTACTCCCATGGTCCCCTTATCGGCTATCTTATCGGTTTTATAACTTTAATAGCTTATTCAAGTCTGATAGCTATTGAGGTTGAAGCAGCCCGCCAATATGCCGCGGCTTGGTTGCCGGGTTTAACACAAAAAGGATCCAGCCTGCCGACTGTGACAGGATGGTTTGTCCAATTTGGTATACTATGTATCTTTTTCCTCCTCAATTATTTCAGTGTCAAAACATTTGCTAAATCAAACACGATTGTAACTATCTTTAAATTTTTCGTTCCCGCTCTTACTATTATTGTTTTATTAACACAACTAAAAACAGCGAATTTTTCAATTCACGGGTTTGCGCCGTCCGGGTCTTTCGGTATAGAATCGGCGATCTCGACAGGCGGGGTTATCTTCGCCTACTTAGGTTTAACGCCTATTGTCTCGGTTGCGAGTGAAGCAAAAAAACCTCAGCGAACGATACCGATTGCTTTAATATTATCTGTTGTTTTATCTACATTGGTCTATGTGCTGCTGCAAATGGCATTTCTTGGAAGTGTGCCGACGCATATGTTAACGGAGGGATGGTCAGGCATTGATAAGAAATTCAGTCTGCCATTTAAAGATATTGCTTCTGTTCTTGGATTAGGGTGGCTGACTTATTTTATTGTTTCCGATGCCATCATTTCCCCAAGCGGAACAGGAAACATCTATATGTCGACAACACCGAGAATTGTATACGGCTGGGCACGCAGCGGAACATTATTCAAAATCTTTGGAAAGGTTGATGAGAAATCCGGCATCCCGCGGCCTGCAGTATGGTTATCTTTCCTTCTCGCTATTTTCTGGACATTGCCATTCCCATCATGGGATACGTTAATCAGTGTTGTGTCAGCGGCTCTAATATTAAGTTACGCTTTCGCTCCGATTTCTGCAGCCGCTTTTCGCCGTAATGCCCGGGATTTACCGCGTCCGTTTTATTTGAAAGGGATGGCCATTCTCGGTCCGATATCGTTTATTGTTGCTTCACTCATCGTCTACTGGTCCGGCTGGCAGACAATCTCTTGGCTGCTTGGTTCACAAATTGTTATGTTGATCATTTATTTATTCTTTAAAAAGTTTGTACCTACTAAAACAGTAAACTTTGCACAACAAATCAAATCATCACTATGGCTTGTCTTCTATTATGCGGCAATGATTCTCATATCCTATCTTGGATTATTCGGGGGAACAGAGATACTTAAACAGCCTTGGGATCTCATTATGATTGTAAGCGTTTCCCTTATTACCTACTATTGGGGCAGCTATTCGGCACTGCCAAAAGCAATATTTGATGATGACGACGTTGAAACAACCGAACTTGTAAAAGCTTCGAAGGATGTTGCGTATAACGTGAAGATGAAAGGATAGAGGGAAAAAGGGCAGAAAGAGACATGTATAAGGCATGTCTCTTCTTCTGTAAATTTAAATCAAGCGATAACTTTTACTAAAAAAGTCCACTCAATATTTTAAATGATATGATAGACTCTATTTAGCTGCCGTTGTATGTTCTTAAAGGTTTTTAAGTGGATAGACCTTTTAATAACGTGGTTTTAGATTAAACAAACGTTTAATTAATGGAAATAACTTAGTGTTAAAATATTTCCTTTTGATATAAAGCTAAAGCTTAGAAGACTTTGCCTTTTTTATAACAGAGATATTAATATGTTAATAAATTAATTCTATATTGTGCTTACTTAATTTTTCTTTCCATTCTTCTGGCGGCATTTTGTCCGTTACTAAAACTGAAATCTGGTCAAAATTGCACAAATTTATAAATGAGACACTGTTAAATTTAGTATGATCAACTAATAAAATATTCATTTTAGAGCTTTCCAGCATGGCCTTTTTTAGTTCAGCTTCGGGCTCATTTGATTCAGTAATGCCCTTTTCAAGGTCCAAGCCTTTACAGCTGAATAGGTATTTATCAGCGTTATATCTTTTTACGGTTGCTTCGGCTGCCGGACCAACTAACGAATGTGACCTTCCTCTTAAGTTTCCGCCAGTTGAAATAATATGGTGTTGTGTGTCTGCAAGTTCATTTAGAACTCTAATAGAATTAGAGATCAAAGTTAAGTTTTGTTTATTATATAAATGTGCTGCTGCTTCGAAGTCTGTAGAACCTGGGCCAATCATCACGCAGTCCCCATCATTGATCAGGGGTTCAACCTTTGCAGCAATCTTTCTTTTTAATTCTATATTTAAGGTTTTCCGGGTGATATACGGTAAATCTTCGTCTGTGCTGCGATTTAAAATGGCTCCTCCGTAAGTTCTGACGGCAATGCCTTCCTTTTCTAACTTTTCCAAATCTCTTCTTATCGTTTCTTCAGTTACATTGAATTCCTGGCTTAATTTTGAGACGTAGACCTTTTTTTCAGTACGAATAAGATCAGTTATTTTTTGTTTTCTTTCTCCAGGTAACATGACATTTTCTCCTCTAAGTTGTTAATGTAGGTTCATAGACATTTAAATGACTTGAGTTTAATATAAGTTGCCGTATTTCTGAAAGTGAAGACAATTGATTAAGCGCATACATTTGCATGCAAATATTGCCTAAGGCGCTTGATTCAACCGGACCGCTAATAACCTTCTTTTGAGTAAGATCTGCAGTTATTTGACACAGCAATTGATCTTGACTGCCTCCGCCGACCATATGAATTGTTTCGATGGGGTGATTAAGAACTGCTTCCAAATGTTTTATCTGCTGGCTGAATTCGTTCGTCAATCCATTATAGATGGCTATGGCGTATTCTCCTAAAGTGTTAGGTATCCCTTGTTTGTTTGATCTGCAATATTCTCTAATATCATTAATAATATGATCTGATGACATAAATAACGAATGGTTAGGTTCGATAATAAAATGCCGGTTAACCGCATCTTTAGCTGCTTGTATAATATCTGGAAAGTCTATCGCATCATGACTACTTTTGTTATAACATTTTTTAAGTTGCTGTAACAAATAAGTGCCATTAATGTTTTTAAGAACACGAAAAGTGTTAAATACACCGCCTTCATTTGTTAAGTTATACGTCAAGGATTCCGGGGTAATAATAGGAGATTCAGTTTCAATACCAATTAATGACCAGGAACCGCAAATTAAGTAAGCACTTTCTTTTGACCGTAAAGGAATTCCCGCAACAGCACTTGCAGTATCATGACTCCCAACTGAAATAACAGGGATCGGCTTAATGCCGGTTTCTTCAGCAAGATCGTGCCGTAAAAGTCCAGCCGTTTCGCCGGGAGAAATGATATCTTTAAAGATTCGTTTCGGAAATCCAAGCTGTTCAATTAATTCATCATCCCAGTTCTTTGTATAAGCATTGATTAATTGACTTGTCGTAGCCACTGTGTATTCATTCATTAATGAACTGCCTGTTAAAAAATGATTGATTAAGTCCGGTATAAATAGTAAGTGCGCTGCCTTTTGATAATAGTCAGGGTTCTCCTTAAAATCACTGTATAATTGGTAAACTGTATTAAATCGCATAAATTGAATACCGGTTTTATCATAAAATGATTCGAAAGGGATAGGCAATTCTTCCGGAATGCCTTCTGTTCTATCATCTCTGTAATTAATAGGCGTGTGTAAGGGGTTCATCTCATCATCCAGCAGACAATAGTCCAATCCCCAAGTGTCAACACCAATACTCGCAATATTTCGATATCTACTTGAAGCCGCTTTCAACCCTAAGGTGAGTTGATGATAGATTTCTTTCAAATCCCAACATCGCTTATTATTAACTATAATTGGTTCATTTTTGAAACGATAGACTTCTTCGGTGTGTATTTTATTGTTTTGGTAAAAACCGGCTATTATTCTTCCGCTTGAAGCTCCTATATCAAAGGCCAAATTAACTTTTGGTTGATTCATCATAAGCCCTCTCTTTTTCAAAAGCTTTTTTATTATTATACTAAAAATACAACAACAATCAACATTAAAAAATATATTTTATCTTTGTTTATGTTGACAATAAAGAAAACTAGGTTTAATATTTAAACAAATCAGGCAATTGAAAGGAGAGATTGTTTTTTCATGGTTGATCAAGAAAAATTATTAAGGGAACAAATTTGTGACATTGGCAAGCGAATGTACATGAAAGATATGGGTGCAGCCAATGATGGAAATATTTCAATAAAGTTAAGCGATAATGTCTTGCTTTGCACACCAACTGGCGTATCTAAAGGATATATGTCACCTGAAATGATTTGTAAAATTGACGGTCAAGGAGAATTAATTGAAAAAAATGTTAACGATTTAAAACCTTCTTCTGAAATTAAAATGCATCTCCGGGTATACGCTGAGAGGAAAGATATTCATGCTGTTGTTCATGCACATCCCTTGCATGCAACCGCCTTTGCTGTTTGCGGGATTCCGCTTAATAAACAAATCATGCCTGAATCAACGATTATGCTGGGGGAAGTGCCAATTGCGGAATACGGAACACCATCTACAGAAGAATTGCCTAATTCTATCTCTCCTTACCTTAAGGATTATGATGCTATTTTGTTAGCTAATCATGGTGCATTAACTTATGGCAGTGATTTAAATAATGCTTATTTTAAAATGGAAACAATGGAGTATTACGCAAAATTGTTATTTCTGACAACAAAACTGCCAGAACCTAAAGAGCTGTCAGATGAACAAGTAAAAACACTTGTTAAATTAAGAGAAGAAAGGTATGAGCTTTCTGGGCGACACCCCGGGTTAAAACTATTAAAGCATTAAACCTTTTAAACACTAACTAGGGAGGGATTTTAATATGTCAAATCTGCCAAATCTGCCAAAAGAAATGAAAGCACTTGTTTGTTATGGACCTAAAGATTATCGATTAGAAAATATAGAGGTGCCAATCCCTGAAAAAGGCGAAGTTGTCATTAAGGTAGAAGCATGCGGTATTTGTGCAGGGGATGTCAAGGCTTGGGAAGGCGCTCCAATGTTTTGGGGAAGTGAAACGCAGCCAAAGTATGTAAAGGAGCCTGTTATTCCAGGACACGAGTTTCTGGGTGAAGTTGTCGCACTTGGTGAAGGCGTGACTGAATATAGCATTGGTGATCGCTTGATTTCCGAACAAATCGTTCCTTGCAGCCATTGCCGCTTTTGCCGCCGCGGTGAATATTGGATGTGTGAAAGGCACGACATTTATGGCTTCCAGAAAAATGTTAACGGGGGTATGGCACAGTACATGAAATTCCCTGCAAATGCTATTAATCATAAAGTGCCTAAAGAAATTCCGCTTGAAAAGGCCATTCTCATTGAACCTTATGCTTGTTCTGTTCATGCTGTACAAAGAGCAAAAATACAGCTAGAAGATGTTGTGGTCATCTCCGGAGCCGGAACATTAGGCTTAGGCATGGTTGGGGCTGCTAAAAAATCAGGACCAAGAAAACTAATTGTCCTTGATTTAATAGATGAAAGATTAGAGCTCGCAAAACAATTCGGTGCAGATATTGTGTTGAATCCGGCAAAAGTAAATGTTGTCGAAGAGATTAAAAACATGACTGATGGATATGGATGTGATGTCTACATTGAGGCAACAGGACATCCAAAATCTGTTGAACAAGGATTGCACATGATCCGAAAACTAGGCCGTTTTGTTGAATTCAGTGTCTTTAAAGACTCAGTAACGATTGATTGGAGTATAATAGGCGATCGTAAGGAACTGGATATCTATGGATCGCATCTTGGGCCATACTGCTATCCAATAGTGATTGAAGGAATTGCCGACGGATCCCTGCCGACTGAAGGAGTCGTGACTCATAAATTACCGCTTGAGGAATTTGAAAAAGGCTTTGAAATGATGAAATCAGGCAAGGAGTCTCTAAAAGTTATTCTTACCCCGTAAAAATATTGCGGGGCTCCTCCAAATACATCCCTTAAAGTGAGGTATATATATGAATACAAATAATGCTCTGTCCTCTCCGCGAGAAAAACAATTGTTGGGTATGCCTATCGTGTTAATTTGGGGCTACATAGCCATTGCGATCTTTATGACAGGCGATGGCATAGAACAAGCCTTTTTATCAAAATATGTTGTTGATCTTGGGTTTTCAGCGAGTCAGGCTTCCATGCTCTTTACTGTATACGGTCTTGTCGTAGCCGTCGCATCCTGGTTATCAGGAGTATTAGCAGAGTTATTGGGGCCCAAAAGAGTAATGGTAGCGGGATTTAGCCTTTGGATTATTTTTCATATATGTTTTCTAGTATTTGGTTTGAGTAAAGGAAACTATGGAATGATGCTCACCATGTACGGTATCCGCGGTTTAGGGTATCCAATGTTCATTTATGCTTTTGTTGTATGGATTGCCTATATAGCACCAAAACAAAGACTTGCTTCTGCGATGGGCTGGTTTTGGTGTATGTATTCGATCGGTGTAGGATTTTTTGGAACTTATATACCAAGCTTTACTATTCCCTATATTGGGTTTATGGGAACTTTGTGGATGTCCATCGGTTGGGTTTTATTAGGCGGTTTCATAAGTCTCTTTTTAATTCGTGATGATTTCAGCCGATATAAAAAAGAATTAAACACAGGAAAGGAAAAGTTCCAAGAATTATTGAAAGGGGTTACACTATTTTTTGAAAATCGCCAAATTGCTAAAGCTGTCGTTGTCCGAGTCATCAATCAGCTTTCCTTATTTGGACTCGTTGTTATTCTGCCGCTTGTTTTTACAAAGGAAGTCGGTTTTTCGATGTCCGAATGGCTGCGTATTTGGGGAGCTGTCTATATTTCTACTATTTTTGGAAACGTTATTTGGGGAATTATTGCTGACCGAATTGGATGGATTAAACAGGTTAAATGGTTCGGTTGTGTCGGGTGCGCTGTGACAACTGTGATGTTTTATTATGTGCCTATGGCTGTTGGTCCAAATTTTTGGGTAGCCTTATTCATTGCCGTTTTATTTGGCATTACAATGTCTGCATTCGTGCCGATGTCAGCGGTGTTTCCGACTTTGGAACCGAATCATAAAGGGGCAGCAGTCTCGATGCATAATTTATCGGCGGGATTAAGCAACTTTATCGGACCCGGTATTGCAACGTTGGTTTTACCTTACTTTGGGGCGGTTGGCGTTATTTGGACTTATACGGTTTTGTACCTTTTTGGGGCAGTCGTAGCCCATTTTCTAAAGGTTACCGAAGTGAACAAAAAAGAAGAAAACATGACTTCAGCTCGGCAAGAAATTTTTTATAAATAGAGGGAGGTTATTGAAAATGAGTGTATTAAATAAATTTAAGCTTGATTCAAAAGTCTCCATTATTACGGGTGCTGCCATGGGACTGGGAAAATCAATGGCTCAAGCGTTGGCAGAGGCGGGATCTGATATTGTTATTGCTGATATTAATTTAAAAGAGGCTAAAGCTGCAGCTGAGGAAATAAGGAATCAAACGGGTGTGAAAGTTCTTCCTATTAAAACAGATGTGACAAATGAAAATGAAGTTAATCTTATGGCAGATAAGGTAATAGAAAGATTTGAAAAAATTGATGTTTTGTTTAATAATGCCGGTATCACGATTCATGAAAAAGCTGAAGAGATGTCATTTGCAGATTGGAAGAAAGTAATCGACATTAATTTAAACGGTCCATTTCTAGTATCGAAAGCTGTTGGGAAAAAAATGATTCAACAAAAGAGCGGAAGCATTGTCAACATTTCTTCCATGTCAGGGTTAATTGCTAATACCCCGCAGCCTCAATCTTCTTATAATACGTCAAAAGCCGGGGTCATTATGTTGACTAAAAGTTTAGCCTCGGAGTGGGCAAAACACAATATTAAAGTTAATACGATAGCACCAGGCTATATGCAAACAGAACTTACAAGACCATTTTATGAGGAAAATGCAGAAATGGTCAAAACATGGGCTGATATGACTCCAATGGGAAGGCCAGGAAAGCCGGAAGAATTACAAGGTATTGCGTTATACTTAGCTTCAGAAGCTTCTTCTTTCGTAACGGGCAGTGTCTTCACCGTTGACGGCGGTTATACAGCTTGGTAACACAGACGCCATTTAAAATACACGGCATAAAAAAAATAGAAAGGGTTGGGAGTCAATGACAACCAATATTACCGAGGACATACTTATTGATCTAACAGCATATGGACAAAGGATTGTTAATAATAAACTCGTTGCTGGACCTGGAGGCAATATCAGTCACAGAGACGGCGACTTGATGTGGATTTCGCCAAGCGGTTACAGTTTTGATGAGCTGTCAAAAGGCGATTGGGTTGCAGTTGATATAACGACTGGAGAGACACTTCCAAATCAACTCCGGCCATCATCTGAAATTGCTATGCATTTAGAAATTTACCGGTCGCGGCCAGAAATTAATGCTATTGTCCATACTCATCCGCCATATACTATTGGTATTATTAGTACAGAATATAATGAAATCCCGCCGATGTTTCCTGATTATGTCGCCCTTGTCGGGAAGGTACCTTATATTGATTACGTTGTCCCTTGTTCTGATGAATTAGCTCAAGCGGTTAAAAAAGTGCTGCAAGATAAAAATTATCAAGCCTTGTTTTTAAAGAATCATGGCCTGATTACACTTGGAAGCAATTTGAAACAAGCCTATGTCCGTTCTGAAATTATAGAGGATGCAGCAAAAATATTTTGGGTCAGCAAATCTGTTGGAACACCTAAAGTGCTCAGCCCGTCTGATATTGCGGAAATCTCTGAATCTGACGCTGAAAAATATCGGCAAAACCTTATGGAAGAAGGTTAATAGACTATGCAGCAAGAAGTATTTATCGGTATCGACATAGGGTCACAAGGCGTAAGGACAGCAGCGCTTGGCGAGGACGGGAGCCTCATCGAACAAACGGAAGCAAATTTCAAATTAACCAGGGAATCACGTCAAGAGCAATCACCTGAGATATGGTGGCAAACTACTCAAGCATTGCTCAAAAAGCTGATCTATCAATGTCGTCAAAAAGGTATGATGATTGATAGCATCAAAGCACTGACTGTAACGTCAACTTCCGGCACGGTAATACCTTTGGATTCTACTGGCGAACCGCTGCACCCGGCCATGATGTATAGTGATACTCGACCCGCTGAGGAAGCTAATCTTTGCCGGCAAGCAGCTATTGAAAACAATAGTGATGGATACCAATCCTTTAATGCCTCTTCAGGATTACCAAAAATTCTTTGGTATGTACGTCATTATCCGGAAAAAGCTGAACGCATTGCGGGTTGGGCTCATGCTGCAGATTTTATTATTAATAAATTCAGGGGTGAGCCGGGCGTTACTGATGAGACAAATGCTCTTAAAACCGGGTATGATCTTATCAATAAACAATGGCCGGATTATATATTTACAAGGTTAGGATTACCCAGAGATTGGTTTCCAAATGTGCTGCCATCAGGTACACCGCTAGGGGCTGTTTCCCCCAAGATTGCTAAAGAAATTGGTCTGCCAGAAAAGGCAATTGTGACAACCGGGATGACTGATGGATGCGCTTCCCAAGTCTCCTCTGGCGCCGTTCACTTAGGCGGTTGGAATACAACCATTGGAACAACACTCGTTGTTAAAGGTGTAACCAAGGGATATATTGATGATCCTGAAGGACGTTTATATAGTCACCGCCATCCCCAAGGTTATTGGATGCCAGGAGGAGCCAGCAATACGGGTGCGGATTGGATCACCCGGGAATACGAAGGTGCAAATCTTCGACAACTGGATGAAGAAGCAAACAAATTTACTCCAACAGGTCAAATAGCTTATCCCTTGTATGGCGCGGGTGAACGCTTTCCTTTTATTTCAACAGAGGCTCGGGGGTTTGCTCCACAAAACCTGTCTGCTGCTGAATTGTATACTGCTAAGATGGAAGGCGTTTCTTACATTGAGAGAATGGCTTACGATTTAATTCAACGACTTTCCGGAGAAACCATTGAAGCGGTTTATACAGCAGGAGGCGCAAGTAACAGCAATACGTGGATGCAAATAAGGGCAAACGTCCTTAATAAGCCGATTATTAAAATGCGTTATGTTACTGGTGCAGTTGGTGCAGCGATTTTAGCTGCATCGCAAACTTGCTACAACAGTTTAGAAACAGCGGGCATGGAATTAACTCAAATAGAGAAGAAGGTGGAGCCTAATCAGTTTAAATCTGATTACGAAGCAGGGTATCAGCGCTTTTTACAAGAGTTAGAAGATCGACAATATATTAAAGGAGTTTAATAGATATGACACGTATATATTTGCTTCGGCACGGGGAGACGGAATGGAATTTACAAGGAGATAAGTATTGCGGCCGTACGGACGTTCCTTTAACAAAAAAGGGCCAACAACAAGCTGAAGCTGCCGCTGATTATTTAGCAGATATACCGTTTGATGCGGCTTATACATCACCGCTTAGCAGAGCCTCTGAAACTGCGGCGAAAATAACTGAACGGCACGGAATTAAAGCCGTTATTGATGAGAGGTTATTGGAGGCTGATTTTGGCTTATGGGAAGGACAAACGAAAGAAGAATTCATTGCTGAAGATCCTGTTGCTTGGGCCAAATGGCTGAAGAACCCGGCGATTCATCGCGCAGGAAAAACAGGGGAGAGCGGTCAAAAAATTTATAACCGTGCTGACAGTTTTTTTGAAGAGATCGCTAATCGGCACCCATTCGACACGTTGTTAGTACTTGGACATAATACGTTGAATCGATTTTTTATTGCCGGACGTCTTGGGATGCCGCTGTCAAATTATCGGGCTATTAAACAATTTAATACAGGAATAACAGTTATAGATATTAATGGCGAAGATACGGCATTTGTCTGTATCAACAGTCATGAACATCTTAAGAAATTAACAGTAACCCATTCTTAGAAGCCATTATTAGTTGTTATTAAATGATTTAATCCCTTTTTAATAGATAAGATTATTTTCATATCTATTAAAAAGGGATATTTATATATAGGATAAGAGAAAAATATTTTAATCAAATGGAAATAAAGATTAAAAAGTAACCGTATTTATCATGGCATGATCGTTAATAACAACGGCTTTATTAAATATCGGCATTAATCCCAAGCATAGACGGTTGAATTTCCGCCCGTAAATTTCTTAATATAAAGCTCTGCTTGGTTGTTGGGGCCATCTATAAAGTTATTAATCCCGTAAAACCTATAACAGCCGTTTAAATCAAATTCCTTTGGAAAATAGGGACCCACGCCGGAAATGCCTGAGGGGACTAAATCCGGATATAAGGGATCTTTTTCGTATAAGCGGTATTCTCCTTGTGCACTGTTTTTACTGAGGCATATTTTAAAAGTTCCGCCATCAGATTTAAATATTTTGCTTTGGTGTGTAAAAACGTCTTTTCCTTTATAATCCCATTTACCGTTACCACTTTGCGGCTGGACAGTATTTGCATAGGAAGCGGCCGGTATGATTAATGAAAGTGTGAATATAGCAAAAATCACACTGAATGCCTTCATTATTTTCTCAACCCCCTTTAGATTATAATGTTAATAGTCTCCTGTATCTAAAATGCCGTATTTAAACATATATCGACAAAATGTTGCCTATTTCAACTAAATATTTTACAGATGCATGATGACATGATAGTGACAGAATAGTTACAGCGGTTTTGAATTTATATTAAATTGTTTGGTTTCCAATAAAGTGAATAGACATTCCTTTTATTAAGAAAAATCTTTCAAAAGGTGATAATGAATCATGTCCTTATTAACAAAAGAATTAGCTCAAGATATCGTTAATAGAACAATGGCGATTTTACATAAAAATATCAATGTAATGGATGACAATGGGCGGATCATCGGTTCGGGTGATCTAAGCAGAATAAATGAATATCATGAAGGTGCCGTCCAGGTCTTAGAAAAAAATAAAAGCATAGAAATTGATGAAAATGAAGCAAAGGTACTAAATAACGCTAAGCCTGGCATTAATTTACCAATTTTATTTTATAAAAAAATCGTAGGCGTTATCGGAATCACAGGTGACCCTAAAGACATCCGGCAATATGCCGAGCTGGTCAAAATGGCTGCAGAAATGGCGCTTCAGCAATCCTTTTTAATGGAAAGGTTCCAATGGAAACAACGGTTAAAGGAAGAATTGGTCAATCAGCTGATATATGATGATTTGGCTGATGAATCGCTGATCGTTGAACACTCACAATCGCTTGGCATAAACTTATCTATCCCCCGTATCGCATTCATCATAAATATAGAAGATAACAAACATAGAGAAGCTGAACAGGAAATCATTAAACAGATTTCAAATCAATTAGGTGAGAATGATCTGGTTTCACGGACTTTTGATTCCGATTTAATCGTACTTAAATCAATAACAAAAAAGGGGCAAGATATCTCTTCTTATATAAATCATGTTGTTAAAAGTATTCAATTTAAAGGGATAAAGGTAGGCGTCGGGCATTTTTTTGAAGGGATTAAGGGTTTAAAACACTCATTTGAAACGGCAAGAAAGGCATTATTTGCAGGTAAAAAACTCTACCCGGAATCTGGTATCTATTATTATGATCATCTTTGTTTTGAGGTTCTAATGTCGGACCTGGAATCACCGAACATGGATAGTGCATTTCAATTTTTTGATCATTTGCTTAAACAAGATAAAAACGATCAGCTATATCAGACGTTGCAGGTTTATATTAAAGAGAATGGCGAATTAAACGAAACTGCGAAAAAGTTGTATATTCATCGTAATACATGCACATACAGGCTTGAGAAAATATATAAAATCACGGGCAAAGATCCAAGAAAAACGAAGGATCTATTAGAATTATATGCGGCAAGCCTAGTTTACCAATTAAGAAAGTAAATTGTGCAATTGCACAAAAAGACAGGATAAATAACCTTCTATGTTGGTCAGTATTAATAATGATTTCAAATAATACAGCGCTTACAATAATATTAAAGACAATACGTATAGCCTGAGGGGGAAAATAAATGAAAATCATCATTGCACCGGATTCTTTTAAAGAAAGCTTATCAGCGCTTGAAGCAGCTCGTGCGATTGAAAGGGGATTTAAGGCCGTTATACCTAATGCAAATTATATAAAACTGCCCATGGCGGATGGCGGCGAAGGGACTGTTCAGTCACTCGTTGACGCGACTCAGGGGAAAATTATTCAAAAGACAGTGACAGGGCCATTAGGAGAACCTGTCGAGGCCTTCTTTGGACTACTTGGCAATGAAAAGACAGCTGTGATTGAGATGGCTGCCGCCTCAGGGCTTCATCTTGTTCCGGCTAATAAGAGAAATCCAATGATCACGACGACCAAAGGAACAGGAGAACTTATTCAAGCGGCTCTTGACTCAGGTGTTAATCATATCATCATCGGTCTTGGCGGCAGTGCAACAAATGATGGCGGTGCAGGAATGGTCCAAGCCCTTGGCGGGAGGCTTTTGGATAAAGACGGCCGTGAAATAGGTCCAGGCGGCGGTTCACTTTCCGAATTAGCGGTTATTAATTTGGAAGGTTTAGATCCTCGTTTGAAAAAGGTAAAAATAGAAGTTGCCTGTGATGTTGATAATCCATTAACTGGCCAAAGGGGCGCATCAGCCGTGTTTGGGCCGCAAAAAGGAGCTGCTCCAGAAATGGTTTACCAGCTCGACCAACATCTCAATCACTACGCTAATATCATTGAACAAACAATTGGGAAGAAAGTAAAGGAAATGTCTGGAGCTGGTGCCGCCGGAGGACTTGGAGCAGGGCTTGTTGCTTTTTTATCCGCAGAATTAAAGCGCGGTGTTGATATTGTTCTTGAGGCTGTACATTTCGACGATATAGTAAAAGATGCAGCGCTTGTCATTACAGGTGAAGGCCGGATTGACAGTCAAACGATTTACGGAAAAACCCCGATTGGCGTTGCGAAAGTTTCAAAGAAATATCATGTGCCTGTAGTAGCACTGGCAGGCTCTCTGTCAGACGACAGCCATATTGTGCTGGATCACGGAATTGATGCCTTGTACAGTATTGTTCCAGGTGTTACTAATCTATCGGATGCATACGAGAATGCTGCTAGATATATGGAACAAACGGCTCGTAATGTTGCGGCAGCTTTGAACATGACATTGAAGTAGGATGGATTTTCGGGGATTTTATATAAATTAAGTAAATATAAATGCATGGTTCATAATTTCCAGGTGTTCCTTAACTTTATTCCTGCCAATAGTTGAACCTTTTTCTATGTTAGACCGTTTTATTCGCTGCTTTTGCATTCCGGTTTAAGTCGCGAACCTTAAGACATATAAGGTATCATTAATTCCCTGATTAGATTAAGAAAAGAATGTACAATTGGAGATTTATTATCTTTGTGCCATGCCGCCGCAATTTTACAGGTGGCTTTACTTTTTTTTAGGGGTAAATAAACAACATCATCGTTTTTTAAAAATTGAAATGATGAAGGCAGTAAAGCTGCTCCCATTCCTGAAGCGACTAGGGCTAAGATGGTTTGCAATTCTTGTACTTCTTGAGATGTTTTAGGACTGAACCCTGCTTGAAAGCAAAGGCTGATGATAGCGTCGTAATAACTGGGTCCTACGCTTCTTGGTGTCATAATAAATGGTTCATTGGCTAATTCCGATACATCAATAGGCTGTTTTAGTTTTGCTAAGCGGTGAGTTTTTGGTAAAGCTGCAATAAAGGGTTCTTCCCGTATAACTTCAAATTTCAAATGTGGGCTATCAATAGGCGAAACGAGCAAACCGACATCAATTTTTCCTTCGGTTAGAGCTTTTACTTGATCCGAAGTTGTAAGTTGTTGAAATATAATTTTTAAGTTTGGGTATTTATTTTGATAGATGTCAAGTATGGGAGGCAGGAGGTCATAAACAGCTCCGCCAAACCCTATGGTTAACTGTCCAATTTCTCCCCGGTATATACTTTGTGCTTCTTCGCATGCCTTATTTACATCACTAAGTATTTGATAGCACCTTTTAAGAAAAACTTTCCCTGCTTCTGTTAATTCAACTTTGCGTTTTGTTCGATAAAGCAGCGGAACGCCAAGTTCTGTTTCCAATTGTTTAATTTGATGGCTTAAAGGTGGTTGAGCAATTTTTAACCGTTCTGCTGCTTTTCCAAAATGTAATTCTTCTGCCACAGCTATAAAGTATCTTAAATGTCTCAGTTCCATATATGTCACACCTACTAATATAAATAATGTATTAATTAATAATGAAAAATATATTAGACGTATTTTCAAACGTATTATAACATTATTTTAAGTAGTTAAAATATTCAGTTTGGTATTCTTTTATATTTTATTTTAAGAGGAAAGGGGATAATTATGCGTTTATCTATTTCAAAAGATGAGATTATTAATCGCCAAAAAAAATTATATTCTAGGCTTCAAGAAAATAGAATCGACTGTGCCATATTGTTCAGTATAACTGACATCTTCTATTTAACAGGCTTTCATTTCCGTTCCTCGGAAAGGCCTATCAGCTTTTTTTTAGATTCACAAGGGAAAACGCACCTTTTTGTACCAATGTTAGAACATGACCATGCCGAAGAATATGCCCAGGTAGATTTTGTACATTCCTATCCTGAATATCCTGGACTTCGCCATCCGATGGAATATTTTAAGGAATATTTATTGGAAGCAAATTTTGAAGGTAAGATTGTCGGCTTAGATGCAAAAGGATATAGTTCGTCTAAAGGGTATCGGGGCGAACAAATTGACCAATTTTTATATGCCCGTGAATTTAAATCTATTTTTGGATGGGTTGAAAATATGAGGATGATTAAGTCCTCTGCAGAAATAGAATTAATTAAAGAATCTTGCCGATGGGGGAATTTTGCACACCGTTTATTACAGAAGTATTCGAAAGAAGGCCTTAGTGAAATTGAAATTTCAAATAGGGCAACTACGGAAGCCACTTTGGCTATGATTGAAACGCTCGGTCCTGAATATAAACCGCATGGAAATCCAGCAAATGCATTTTACCGTGGACAAATTGGCCCTCATTCCGCATTTCCGCATGCAAATACCCAGAATGCAGTGTTAAAAACAGGAGACACTCTCGTTTCACAAGCAGCTGCGGATGTATGGGGGTATAAAAGTGAATTAGAACGTACGATGTTTGTTAAGGAAGTAAACAAGGAACAGGAAAAATATTTTAACTTGATGGTTCAAGCGCAAGAGACCGCCCTTGATCATATCAATTCCGGGAAACCTTATTCAGTTGTTCAAGAAGCAATACAAATATTTTATAAAGATAATGGAATTGAACATTTAACCCGTCATCATTCGGGGCATAATATCGGATTACTAGGACACGAAGCTCCCTTTTTCGATTTAGGAGATCATACAATCATGGAACCAGGAATGGTTGTAACGGTTGAACCTGGGATTTATGTAAAAGGGTTAGGAGGATTTCGCCACTCCGACACTGTTCTAATTACGGAAAATGGGATAGAGTTTCTCACCTATTATCCAAGAGATTTGGATTCTTTGATATGTAATTGACCTTAGCTGCTGCTTAAGAAGTATGAAATTCCGCACCCTTTTCTGAAACTACAAAACAACCTCAAAGACCATGCTTGAACTGATAGTTATATCTGTTGTGGATGGAAAGAATAGTATTTTCGCGTTGACTTGAAAGGAATGTTAATTAATGACGGGGAAATGGTTAAAGTTAAAACCAGTGTCCGAAGTTATCGGAAATTAATTTGTTATTTCATCCACTTTATGGCTTTACACTATAAAAAGGAGTTGTAAACATGCATATAACCCCAAATTTAAATCTTTTATGGTATGTAGTTGGATATGCTATCCTCATGGTGATAATCGGATTTTTCTTTTCAAAAAAGGTATCCAAGAGTGAGGATTTCATACTTGCTGGAAGAGGATTAGGTACCTTTGTTTTAGCTGGGACATTATTAGCATCATGGGTGGGAAGCGGGACGGTATCTGGTGGGGAAACTTCCATGGCATATAGTTTCGGCATTATTCCTTCACTTTTAAGTAACATTCCAGCTCTTGTTGGAATTGGAATACTTTATTTTATCTTACCAAAAATAAGAGAAACAATTGGGGATCGAAAAAAATATACTCTTGCATCAATAATGGAAGAAAAATATGGGCAATTCGCGAGAGTATTAACTATCATTATCATTATTTTGGCTTATGTAGGTATAGTTTCCTATCAATATAAAGGTGTTGGTTTTATTCTTAATGTGACAACCGGCCTTTCCGTCGGATGGGGAACAACCATTGGTGCGGTGCTTATTATCTTTCTCGCAGCAATTGGTGGTCTGCGCTCGGTAGCCAATACGGATTTTATTAGCACGTTTATCATGATTATTGGTTTGTTAGTTACTTTGCCGACAATCTATATAATTGCAGGCGGATGGCATGGGGTTATTAGCAATACACCACATAGTCATTTAACCTTTACAGGTCCTTTGTCTATTCCTCAATTAATTGGGTATCTACTGCCAACCTTGTTTCTGCTGCTGGGGGACCAAAACATGTATCAAAGAATGGCCGCCTCGAAGGGGGATCGGACATCAAAAAAAGCACAAATTGTATGGTTTATTGGTTATTTAATCGTTGCTCCGACAATTTCTCTTATTGCATTTGCCTCTGCCTCTTTATTTCATAATATAGATCCAGGTATGGCTTTGATGGCAACGTCTGCTGTTATGCCGCAGTTTGTCGGTGGATTGCTTTTAGCAGCAACAACTGCCTTTATTATTACAACTGGGGACTCGTTTCTATTATCGGCAGCCACTAATGTAACCTATGACATTGTTGATCGACTTTCAAAGAAGAAATATACAGATGCACAGTTACTTATGTTTACGAGAATATTTGTTATCGTTTTAGGTCTTTTGGCTTATTTATTAATAAACTTTTTCCCGACTGTACTATCAGTACAAATGTATGCTTACACAGTTTACGGGGCTGGAATTACCCCTGCCATCTTATCTCTATTCTTATGGAAACGTGCCAATGCAGCCGGGGCTGTTTCATCAATGTTAGTAGGGGTTATTGTAACCTTGGTATGGGAAGTGGGATTGGGACAGCCATTTGGTTTAAACAGTTCAGTAATTTCTATACCTGCGGCGATAATTGTCCTTATTATTGTAACATTGACAACTTCAAAAAGGCTAACACCTAGTTCGGACAGTTCAACTAGCATAGAGAGTTAGATAATTGGTGGTTCTTTATAATTTTAATTGATATTTGGTTAGATAGTTCTAATTGTTAGGAGAAATAACCGTATGAATGATTATTGTAAGTTTAGACGAAATGAAAAACATTCGCTAAACCCAACAGTAATTTAAGGATACTAAAAATGCTAAAATACCTAAAGGAGTGTGTTGAAATGAATGTGAGTCACCGTTTAACCGAATTGAGATCTTTTATGGAGAAAAATGACATTGCTGTTTCTATTGTGATGAATCCTGATAATCAATTCTATTTAAGTGGTTTTAAAGCTATTCTTTATTCAAGACCTATCGTTCTATCAATAATGGAAAATAAGGTTGATTTAGTTGTACCAGGGTTGGAGGAAGCACATGCTAAAAGTGAAGCGAATGCGGATGAAATTCATGTGTACTACGAGCATCCTGAAATGTCTGAACAGGCTGCAAATCATACGACATTAGTAAAAAAAATTTTGTCGGGATATTCCAAGGACACTAGAATAGGCTTTGATTTGGCACATGCTCCTGCCGAACTAGTCTTTGAAGTTGAAAAGCTTGGCTACAAGGCAGTGGATGTTGGTCGTAAAATAACTGAGATGCGTTATATTAAGGATCAAGATGAAATTGATTTAATGATCGAGGCGGGGCAACTTGTAAATTTAGCTGTCAGTAAATCATTAGAGTCTTGTAAACCTGGAGTAACAGAATTAGAGATTGACGCAGTTGGTAATACAGCATTATTTTCTAAAACGGCTAGTAAACACCCTAACGCTACACTTGGCTTTTTTGTCATGTCACCTTCTGGCGAAAAAAGAAGTATTATGCCGCATGTTTTTTCTAATACGCGTAAACTTAATGTTGGGGATGTTATGATTCATAGTCGTCAGGTTGCTTTCAATGGATATAGGGCGGAATTAGAGAGAACCGTTATTATCGGAAAACCGACAGAGCAACAAATAAAGGCCTTTAAAACCGCACAGAATGCGCAGCAAGCAGCCTTGGAGTTTATTAAACCTGGTGTAACTGCTGCCCAAGTGGATAAAGTGGCCAGGGATGTGATTGAAAAAGAAGGCTTTGGTAAGTATGCGATTCATCGGGTAGGTCATGGTATAGGAGTATCAGAGCATGAGGAGCCTTATTTAAGATTTGACAATGACCTTGTGTTAGAGGATGGAATGGCTTTCTCAATTGAACCGGGTTTCTATATACCAGGTTTAGGTGGATTTCGTCATTCTGATACAGTTATCCTTACACCAGACGGAAACAAAATAATTACGGAGTATCCAAGGGATTTAGAGTCTTTGGTATTTGATTGATCTAATAAATCCACCCAACAATTTTTTACAGTTGGGTGGATTATTTTTGTTGTTTAATCTTTTGATTGATATCAATTTCTTTAGTTATTTTATCTGCAAAATCTTCGATAAACATTTTGTCGTGTTTTTATAATATGGGCCTCCTTTTTAAGGTAACACTAGTTGGTGTACTAACTGCTGACTACTAGAAATCGTCTTAAAAAATCATTTTCCGGGAAATAATGACGTGGGTCGACTTAATATCGCTTAAATCATCAGTAATCTAATAACCTATTTACACAAACAATTCAAAATACCCTTTGTATTTTACCCTAGTAAATCCTTAAGTAATTTCCCCAATACACTTAATATTGGATAAGCTTAAAATAAAGTCTGGTTTATAAAATAATCCACTCCAAAACAATTTAACGTTGGGTGGATTATTTCTCATTTTAATGGATATAAAGGGTAATTCTCCTATAAAAGTATAGCAATGATAGATATCACAATGTAATGTTAGAAAAACGTATATTATCCAAGAAATTCAAGTAGTAAAGAAGTCATACAACCATTTATGCCTGAATATTATTAATACTAATATCAAGAGGCTTGAACATGCTGTATTCAAGTTAAGGAGGGGTTTCATGGCAATCCCAGTCATTATTGACACAGACCCGGGCATTGATGATGTTGTTGCTATATCAGCTGCGCTGTTTGAAGAAACGCTTGATGTCAAGCTAATCTCAACGGTTGGAGGCAATGTTGGAATAACAAATACCACAAGAAACGCTATGAATTTAGTGCATTTTCTAAGAAAGGACGTAAAGGTAGCAAAGGGTTCTGAAGCGCCCTTGCTTAATCCGTTAGTAACCGCGAGCGTCGTTCATGGGGAAACCGGTGTTGGCGGTTATCAATTTTCTGAAGAGGCCCCTATTAATCTTTTACATAAAGAGCATGCTGTTATCGCCATGAAAGATGTCATCCTTAGCTCGGAAGAACCTGTTACCCTAATTCCAATCGGACCACTTACTAATATTGCTTTACTGATTAAATTATTCCCAGAGGTAAAGGCGAATTTGAATAAAATTGTTTTAATGGGCGGAGCCGCGAAAGGCGGTAATGCGACGTCTGTTGCTGAATTTAATATATACGTTGATCCTCATGCCGCAAAAATTGTATTTGATGAAAGTATCCCAATTGTCATGTGCGGGCTTGATGTCACGCGTCAGGCAACCATTACCAAAGATAACATTGATACTATAAGGAATCTTAACAAAACAGGGGAAATGCTAAGCGAGCTTCTAACTTTTTACGGAGATTCTTCTTCCAGTCGATTTGAGTATGCGGTTCATGATATGTGCACGATCATCTATATAACACATCCAGAGATATTTGAAACAAAAAACGCAGATGTAACAGTGGTAACGGAGGGACCGGCATCCGGTTGTACGGTAACAAAATTTACGGAAGATGGCCATGTCAAAGTGTGTTTGAATGCCGATGCAGAAGCGTTTAGGAAAAAGGTGATTCATAGTATTTCAAAAGCTTTATAAAATTTAAGGGGGGTCTACATTGTCTATTAAAAAGGATTTTTCATTGATGGCTATTTTGTTAATTCCCGTTGCCATTGCCATTAATATTGTCGGAGGGCAGCTTGTCAATTTATTAAAACTTCCAGTCTTCTTGGATACGATTGGGACAATATTAATCTCTTGTATTGCCGGACCTTGGGTTGGGGCGGTAACAGGCATTCTAAGCAATGCGATTAACGCCATATTTGCCCCTCAGCTATTCCCGTATGCCTTTGTAAGTGTTTGTATTGCTGTTGTTGCCGGCTATTTAGCAAAAGGAAAAATGTTTACCACCCTTGTAAAAACTGTTATTTCATCTTTAATTATTGTTTTGACAGCCATTATTTCTAGCTTGCCGATCACTGTTTTCATTTTTGGCGGTGCTTCAGGCGGAGGGTCGAGTTTGGTGACAAGTGCGTTCTTAGCGATGGGACACAGTCTTATTCAATCTGTTCTTACATCAAGCCTCATTACCGAACTGGCAGATAAAATAATATCCTGCATTATTGTATTTCTTATTATTAGAAGCATGTCCACCCGCTATTTATCTAAGTTTTCTCAAGGAAGCATTTATATTAAGCAGAAAAAATCAGCGAAAGGAAATTTAAAATGACTGCTGAGAAAAGCAATATCATATGCGGTCTCTATCCAATAACAAAGTTAGTCATTGCTGTTTGCTGTATTGTGCTGGCTTTTGTGCTGCCTGATTTTGTTACTAGATTATGCTTAGTTGTATTCATCCAAATCGCTGCCATTATCAGCGGAAAGTATAAAAGTTTTATAAAGTATTTTTTGCTTACAATTGGTGTTTTGGCATTATTTATCTTACTTATTCAATCCCTTTTTTATCAAGGGACAAATCCGGAAATTTTATGGACATTAGGCATATTATCTATAAAGTATGAAGGCATACTTTATGGTCTTAAAATTGCTTCTGCTGTACTTGCATTTGGCAGTGCTATCTTATTATTTTTTCAAACAACCTCTATTAAAGATTTTATATATTCATTGGAAAAAAGCGGCCTTTCTTCAAAAGCGGCCTATGTCGTCTTAGCAACATTGCAAATGATTCCGCAGATGCGCAAGCGGTCCCAAGTAATTATGAGCGCTCAAAAGGCCAGAGGCGTGGAAACGGAAGGCAATGTATTTGTCAGGGCTAAGGCTTTTATTCCAACACTAGGGCCGCTCGTTCTCAGTTCAATAGCAGGAACTGAAGAAAAAGCATTAACTTTAGAAGCAAGAGGTTTTTCTTCTTCTGCAAAGAAAACGCATCTGTTTAAGCTTGATGATACAAAAAGAGATAAAGTTATATGTATTATTGCTGTCATTATTACGCTGATTTTGATTATCTGGAGGATTGCCGCATGGCTTATATAAGTTTAAAAAATGTGTCTTATACCTATCCAACTTCAGAAGAACCAACGATTAAGAACCTGTCTGTCGAATTAGAAAAAGGGAAATTTTACGCCGTTGCAGGTGCAAACAGCAGCGGAAAAACAACACTATGCAATATCATTCGCGGATTTATCCCTCACTTTTATAAAGGAGATCTTAATGGTGAGGTTTGGATTGATGGCAAGAATATTTCTGAACAGGAGTTTGGCGACTTAGCTATTAAAATAGGCTACATTTTTCAAAATCCATTTAACCAAATCAGCGGCATTAAAGAAACAGTATTTGAGGAACTGTCTTACGGATTGGAGAACTTTGGGGTGCCCCGTGATGAAATATTTCAAAGGGTTGGAAAAATCATAGAGCTTGCCCATTTAAAGTCGTTAGTCAATAAAAATCCGATTGAAATGTCCGGAGGCCAACAGCAATTGGTCGCCCTGGCATCGATATTAGTGATGGAACCGGATATCTTTGTCATTGATGAACCAACATCCCAACTTGATCCTCAAGGGACAGAGGAAGTCTTCAAACTTATTAAGCTAATGAAAGAAAAAGGCAAGACTATTATCCTTGTTGAACATAAAATTGATCTCATAGCGGAATATGCAGATGAAGTCATTGTGATTAAAGATGGTGAACTTATGTTACAAGGTGAAACAAAAGCCGTTTTGACTGATGAGCGGTTGCCGGAATGGGGAGTTCCATATACGGAATATACCAAATTAGGGATGAGTCTTAAAAACAAAGGCTTCCCTCTTAAGGAGATACCAATAACTTTAAATCAAGCTGTATCTTTCATAGAAAAGAGGCGGACAAACCATGCCATTTCTTGAGCTGAAAGAGGTGTCTTTTGAATATCCCAATGGATTTAAGGCAGTCGACAATGTCTCGCTTTCTTTTGAATTAGGGGAAAAGGCTGCGATTGTAGGGCAAAATGGCGCCGGCAAGACAACAACTGTAAAATTAATGAATGGTCTGCTTAAACCTGATCAAGGGGACGTCACTGTAGGTGGCTTAAATACAAAAGATTATACAACAGCCCAAATTTCCAGAAGGGTAGGCTATGTTTTTCAAAACCCTGATGATCAGATTTTCCACAGTAATATAATTAATGAAATAAAATTTGGCCCGAAAGTTCTAGGGTTTACAGAAGAAGAGGCGGAGAAATGGGTTAATCTGGCCATAGAATTAACAGGCTTATCAGATTATCTGGAGGAAAATCCCTACAACGTGCCGCTCTCTTATAGAAAATTTATCACAATTGCTTCTGTTATAGCCATGGACACTGATGTTTTAATATTTGACGAACCGACAGCAGGGCAGGATTTATACGGAGTCGAGCGATTAACCCATATCATTAATCGCTTACAAGCATTAGGAAAAACAGTCATTATTATTACCCATGATATGGAATTTGTCATCCGTCATTTCACAAGAGTGATTGTCATGGCTAATAAGAAGGTTTTGGCCGATGGCAACTGCAGGGATATTTTTTGGGACTTGAATTTGTTAGATAAAAGTATGTTGAAACAGCCTTGTATCAGCAGGGTAGCGTATGAGATTGGATTAAAGGATGCAAAGCCGTTGTTTGAGGATGAGGTTGTTTCGTTGTTGGTGGAAGAATCAACAAAGTAAAGAATAAAAAACTGCCAAAAGATGACGGGGACATCTTAGAGTGGAATATTTTAGTAGAAATTTTTTAAAAGTCCTCCTCCTTCAAAGCTATAAGCAAAGAAAACGTTAAAAGTCATTTTATGTGTTAAAATAAGGAAAAATAAATCAGCTCTCTTATACAGTTTACATTATTTATAAAGGAGGAGCGTACATGTCCCAATTGTTTAATGCACTAGTCGTAAACAAACAAAATGATCAATTTTCTGTTGGGGTTGAAAAGCTAAATCTTCAAGACTTGCCAGAAGGTGAAGTATTAATCCGTGTTCACTATTCAGGTGTGAATTATAAAGACAGCCTCGCTGCTATTCCCAATGGCAATATTGTCAGAACTTATCCGTTTGTACCCGGCATTGATTTGGCAGGTGTTGTCATCTCGTCCGATGATCCACGCTTTAAGGAAGGCGACGAAGTCATTGCGACAAGCTATGAGATCGGTGTTTCCCATTTTGGAGGGTACAGTGAGTATGCATGTATTCCAGCTAAATGGATTGTTCCGCTTCCAAAGGGTCTTTCTTTAAAAGAAGCAATGATTATCGGAACAGCCGGTTTTACGGCGGCATTGTCTGTTCAACGTCTGGAAGAAAATAAAGTTTCACCGGAAAAAGGAAAGGTGCTTGTCACAGGTGCAACCGGCGGCGTCGGCAGTTTTGCTGTTTCAATTCTTTCGGCTCTCGGTTATCAGGTTGAAGCAAGTACAGGTAAAGAATCGGAATACGACTATTTGCAAAAGCTCGGAGCAGCATCGATTATTTCACGCGATGAAGTATATGATGGAAAGATCAAAGCACTAGGAAAACAAAAATGGGCGGCTGCTGTTGATCCAGTTGGCGGTGAACCGCTTGCATCTGTCCTAAGCCAAATTCAATACGGCGGCTCGGTCGCTGTAAGCGGGTTAACAGCAGGGACAAATCTGCCGTCAACTGTTTTCCCATTTATTTTAAGGGGTGTCAATTTACTTGGGATTGATTCCGTCTATTGTCCGATGGAAATGCGGCTTAAAACCTGGGATCGCCTAGTAACAGACTTCAAACCGTCTAACTTAGAAGATTTTATTCAACAAGAAGTTACTTTAGATCAACTTCCGGACGTTCTTCCTACACTATTAAAAGGACAAGCGAGAGGGCGAACAGTTGTAAACATGACTTCTTCGTTATCGCGGTGAGGATTGGATTAATATCAATAGTTGAAAAATGGCTTCAAAGTGTCTAAAATGGCACAGCTTAAACAAGCATCTATGCCGTATAAAAAAATCCGGGAATTTCCCCCAACCTTATGAGTTTGTATCGTTTACTCAATTCGACAGCTGGGGGAGACTCCCTTTTTGTGTTCCAAACTCCTTTAGGCTGCAGCATGGCATTTATGACATTCGCCCAATTGGAAATAAAAACCTGATACAAAAGACATCCCGATTTGGAATGCCTTTTGATAAAGGAGCTAAACTGATCTTGTGAGAGCCATAAAAAACTAACTTAAGAGTAAGATTCTAAACGTCCAAACCACTGGTAACGATTTTTAGAAATCCACATGTACAATGGATCTAAGATTTTATCCATGAAGGGTAAGTACAGTATCCAACTTGCAGGGAAGGTCAGCGGCAGCTGTGTTAACAATTTTCTTATCGTGTAAATTCCGGCATGCAAATGTCCTTTTGATGAAATCATATGAATGCGGTCATAAATATCACGTCCTTGCAAAAAACGAAAGCGGTCGCTATGTTCAATTTCTTGTACAGGCATCCATTTAATCCGGTGAAACCAATCTAATTTTTCAATAACAGTCTTCACACTTGAGCACAAGGGGCACTCGGCATCATAAAATACGATATTTTTCATCACGAACCTCCTCCTTGATAAATTTTTTCCCTTCTAATTAGTATTTAAAACTTAATTAAGAAAATTAGATTTCAAAAAGAACATATGTAAGGCTGATCCCAAAAGTCACTATTTCGTAGACTCATAAGATCAGCCCGGAATATCATTATGCTAATTGTTTTCTCTAATATAGTTTCTAATGCCGCGGTTTCCAATAAATTTCTTTGACTGAGTGTCCCATAACTTGAAGGTGAGTGATTTCAAACTCATCAACAGTGTCAGCGTCGGCACATCCTGAAGCCGGGGATCACTTTTGTGTGCTTTTTCCAGATGATAGTTTGGCACGCGGGAATTCAAATGATGCACATGGTGGAATCCGATGTTTCCTGAAAACCATTGCAAAATTTTCGGCAGTTTATAGAAAGAGCTTCCTTTTAATGCAGCTTCGACAAAATTCCAATTGTCGCTATTTTCGAAGTAGCCATCTTCAAACTGATGCTGTACGTAAAATAGCCATACGCCTATGAATGTAGCAATATAAAAAATCGGCAGCTGAACTAAAATAAATGCTTTCCATCCTAACGTGTAACCCAGCAGCAATATAACAGAAACGAGAATCATATTAGTGATCCAAACGTGTCTCTTTTCTTTATTTGGTGCGTTCTTATTGTTAAAGCGGTAAGCGATTAAAAAGATATATAACGGCCCGATTAAAAACATCACAATCGGGTTACGGTATGTGCGGTACCATAAACGTTTCAGCCAAGAAGCGTTTGCGTATTCCTGAAGAGTCATCGTCCATACATCACCGGAACCGCGTTTCTCTAAATTTCCATTAAAAGCATGGTGCTTTGCATGACTGTTTTTCCACTTTTCATATGAACAAAAGGTAAACATTCCGGTAATTGTACCTACTATTTTATTAGCTTTAACGCTTTTGAAAAATGAATAATGCGTACAATCATGAAAAATGATGAACGTTCTCACTAAAAATCCTGCCGCCGGAATGGCGCATAATAAAGTTAACCAAAACGATATCTGCAAGCTTAAATAAGCTAAAACCCATAATATGATAAACGGCCCTACTGAATTAATCAGCTGTCTTACACTTGTCGAGATATGCGGACGTTCAAATGCTGCTAATTTTTTCTTCCATTCACGAATGTCAGACTTTTTATGCTTGTGCAACCAATCACCTCATCAGATTTATCATTTAATAGAAAAACTTTATATTTTCACTTTTTAAAGAGTGTTCTTGTTATTTTTACTTTCTGGAATCTATTTTGCGTTTACTATTCAGTGTTAAAGGGTTACTTATTTAGTTTACATTGTAAGAGACATCTTTGGAAGCAAAAATGTTCATTTCCTTTAATAGGAAGCTTCTATCTCAGGTAATAAAAAAGGCTGCAACCTTTTTAAGTTGCTGCCTTTTTCACGTTAATCACAAAGCTAATTTTTAATTAGATCAATATTCGATTTTAGTTCTCTGTAATAATAGTGTCTTGTTGGCATCGGCCATAACCAGGGTACCCGCCGCCTGAGCCCATATAACCGCCGTGACCAGAGAAGCCCCCGTAGCCCATATGACCGCCATAACCAGGATAACCAGGGTACCCGGTATAGCCGCCATAGCCAGGATATCCGCCGCCTGAGCCCATATAACCGCCGTAACCAGGGAAGCCCCCGTAGCCCATATGACCGCCATAACCTGGATAACCGGCGTACCCGGTATAGCCGCCATAGCCAGGGTATCCGCCGCCGGATCCCATATAGCCTCCATAACCCGGATAACCGCCATAGCCCATATAACTTCCGTAACCAGAATAACCTCCAAACAATTGCCTATCCATCCGTATCCTCCTCATATCCAAATACAATGTAGTATATGCGCCTAAGGGCTCGGCTTGGGATAAAGATTTTCCCTAAAAAGGGGGAATTTTAAAAGTAAACTAAAAATAATTATTAAATTATGGTATTTAGTATGCTGTGAAAAATTAAAATTTTGATTTCTAGTGGAAAATGACTAAACCTGATCTAATAGCTTGTATACTCTAAAAAATACCTACCGCAATACACTGCCGCCCGATATTTTAACAGACTCGCCAACGATGTTTTCTGCTGCGTCCGTTAGCAAAAAGGCAATCGTGTTGGCTACTTCACTTGGTGTTGTCATACGTCCTGATGGAATTGATCCCTTTATGACTTCGGAAACAGAGCGATTTTCACGATCCGCCTTATTTTGCACAGAGTTTCTTCCCATTTCTGTATCAACAAAGCCGGGGCAAACAGCATTAACTCTTATGCCGTGTTCGATTGCTTCAACGGCCATTGAATGGGTAAAACCGATCAAGGCAAATTTTGAGGAGGCATAGGCAGTTCCCCCGTATGTACCCCGCAAACCAGACAATGAGGCCACGTTGACAATGGCACCATCTTTTTGTTGTTTCATTGTTTTATAGATCAGTTGCGTTAACAAAACGGTTGAAGTGTAATTGATATACATGACCCGTTCAATGTCTGCTTGTTCAAGTTGATCAACGGTGCCGCCGCCCAAAACACCCGCATTATTTACAAGCAGTGAAACCGGACCATGCGCTTTTTCGGCAGCACTTACAAGTTTTTCGCGTTCTTCTTCTTTTCCAAGATCCGCTGCATACGAAAATACTTTACTATTCAGGTCCATCTCGCTAATTTCTTTTGAAAGCTCATCCAATTTCTCAAGTCGTCTCCCTGTAATGGTCACACTGGCACCCATTCCGGCTAAGACTTTTGCAGTTTCTGAGCCTATGCCGCCTGTGGCACCTGTAACTAGTGCATGCTTTCCTTTCAAGACATCTTTTGCAAATATACTCACATCACCATCTCCTAAAATTAAATTTTGATAAGTTAATAAATTCAGTTTTATCATAACACAAAAGATATTCCTATCACCTGAGCTTGACTGCTATAAAGATTTCAATCAATTTCCTATGGGATTATAAAATTGAATGAGTTCTCTTTTGGTTTTTTGAGGTAACTTTATCATTAGCGTTAAAAGGAATTCGATCGAATCTAAGTTAATCATATCCACTTTAATTAAACGTTTGTTTAAAAAGCTCACAAATTTTTGAGGTAAAACAAATTTCTTAATTTAAAGCATAAAATTACATTTCTTGTTATCAATTTGACTAATACTTCCCAAAATATAGGGGTAAAGACATTTTGTCTAAAAAACCCGATGATATTAAGAAGGGAGATTTAGGATATGGAATACGTACCGAGAGAAACAGTCCTAAATGATATGAAATCAGAAATGAAGAACGTTATGAATAATTATGGCCTTGAAGATATTGGCCTTTATGAAGAGGAAGGCGAAGGAAGGGAATATTATATAGGTTATACGGTTAGAAAAGACGGGAAGGTTTATATGATTAATATTCCATTCGTTAAAAATGATAAGAATGAACTAGCCATAGCCGAGCAATGTTGGATGATCCAGGAGGAAAATGGTGACTACAAAGGCTGTAAAACGCTTGGGGAAGTGTTTCAGGCCATTAACTATCTTCATTAATCGAATTTCTATTTTTAAATATGATAAGAAAAAATCAATATACCTCTGAAGGGGGCAACATTCTTCAGAGGTAATTTTTCATGCCTTTTTAAAGATTATTTTAAGCAGCCAATATTATGCTGATCATCTTTTACTTAATTATCCATTATTTATCCTGCTTTTTCTGTTCCATTTCTGAAATCATTGTTTGATACCTTTTTTCCGATAGAGGATAGAAACATATGATTAAGATTGAAAGTAAAATAAAAATTCCTGGAATCAAAGCATTCATGTTCCGAATGGCATTAAGGGATGAGAGTGTCTGATGGGCATTAGCGACATAACCAGACCGTCCCAAGTAGAATGCAGCGAAAGAACCGGCAATAGCAACACCTAATTTGTTGATAAAACTCATGCTGGACACAACTACACCATCTGCTCGAACACCAGTCTTCCATTCTGCGAAGTCTACGCAATCTGCAAGCATCCCCCAAGCAAGCGTATTTAAGGGTGTTGTAAAGAAGCCGGAAGTAAAAAACCAGATTAAAATAAGTGTGACCGAAGTATAGGGTGTAAACTGCAACCCAGCGTACGTAAGCAGTGAAAGAGATGCTGAGATAATCATTAATTTCTTTCTACCCCATTTTTCAGATAACAAAGGTATAAATAAGTTGCTGATTAACGCGGCGCCAAAAAATAAAACAGTTCCGATAAATTTTAATTCTTTGTGATGCATATTATACGTAAAATAGTAGACCATTGTACCTAATCGAATGTTAAAAGCGATTGCAAACGCTAAAAATGATAAAGCAAGAATAATCAACGGTTTGTTTTTAAATAGCACAGATATTGTCTTTTTGAATCCATGGTTATGCCTTTTTTTAACAGCGATTCTTTCCCTGACAGTAAAAAAGCTGAAAAGGTTTAAAATGATGCTTACAATTGCATAGAGAAGAGCAGTAAACAGAAATCCTTTTGACTGGTTATGACCGCCAAACGCTGTAACAAGCGGCGTTGCGCATGCGATGGATAAAAGGATGCCAATATAAACTAATATCATACGTACCGTTGTTAAAACCGTTCGTTCTTGTACATTATCAGTCATCCGGGCGGTTAAGCTATTGACTGGTATGGTTTGCATACTGAAAGACATCCCAAGCAAAATATAAGTCACGTAGGCATAAATCATGTTTCCTGTTAATCCAAAGTGGGGTGTTGTAAAACATAAAACAGTAAATACTGCGAACGGAAGGGCAACCCATAATAAGTATGGTCTGGCTTTTCCCCATCGTGTATTGGTTTTGTCTAAAATGAATCCCATTAGAGGGTCGCAGACAGCATCTAAAATACGTACTAACAGAAACAATGTTGCAATAATTGCGGGCTTAATACCGTCGACATCTGTAAAATAAAATAGGAGATATGCGTTTACAAATTGAAAGATAATATTATAAGACATATCGCCAAAGCCATATCCAAACCGCTCTAACCATGATAAACGCCCGCTGAATGTTGTCTCCGTTAAGTCCCCAGACTTCAATTTTTCTGATTGTGCTGTGTTGATCATTTATCATCCCTCCTGAATCCGGTTACATTTGTTAGTTTACTTCGATCTTTAGATCTATTGATACAGCGGGAGTACTAAAATCCGCCTAAGACGTGCCCTTTATTAACTCTAAGCAAATTTCGTACTCCTTTTATATGAAAAGATGCGATACTATTCAATAACGGAAATTAGCGATTCGGATAGACAACTACCTTTAAACATTCATTCTTATAATTAAGCGCCCGCTCCATTGCTTCTTGTGCCTCTTCTAATGAATACTTGTCTGTAATTAAATTCTTTGTATCCGCAATACCGGAGGCAAGGAAGTTGATGCCTTTTGGATACGTATTGGCATATCGGAAAATACCAGAGATATCAATTTCATTATCTGCGATAAACGGTACATTAAGCGGAATATCGTTCTGGGCTGGCAATCCGACAATGGCAAGTTTTCCGCCGCGGCGAACTGATGCCAGTGCTGACTGCAGTGCCGATGGATTTCCTGCTGTTTCCCAAGCAACGTCAACCCCTTTGTTGTTTGTTAACTTACGGATTTCTTTAACCGGGTCCTGATCACGAATATTAATTGCATGGGTTGCCCCCATTTGTTTTGCCGCATCAAGTCTAAGCGGTTCAAGGTCAGTTACAATGATGTTTCCTGCGCCAAATGCTTTGGCTGCGGCAACAGCCATCAGACCAACCGGCCCCATTCCCATAATAGCAATCGTGGAACCAGGCTGCAGTTTGGTTCTATTTGCGGCATGAATGCCAACGGAGAAGGGTTCAATAAGGGCAGCTTCCTCGTAAGAAAGCGTATCCGGAATCGGAAAAACAAAGTCTTTTCGAATTTTAATATACTGGACAAACGCTCCATCTACGGGCGGCGTAGCCAAGAACTGAACGTCCGGACAAAGGTTATATCTTCCTTCTTTGCAAGCTTCACAGTGTCCGCAGGTTACGCCCGGTTCAATCGCTACACGGTCGCCTGCTTTAAACTCTTTGACATCTGACCCGACGGCTGCAATATCCCCGGCACATTCATGACCAAGGATAAACGGCTTTTCTACAACATATTTACCGATTTTGCCGTGTGTATAATAATGCAGATCTGAGCCGCATATGCCCACGGCAATGACTTTGATCAAAACTTCATCTGGATTAATTTCCGGTACAGGCAGTGTTTCGATATTGATTTTCCGAGGGCTGTGCATAACGGCTGCTTTCATTGTTTGAGGTACAGTGTTTTTTAACATTCGTCAATTTCCTTTCTTTATTAGTATTTAATCTTGGATACAATGCTTATAAAATTTAATCGCTTTAATTGTGAAACTCTAATATTGATAAGAAAGATAGATTCATACTCTCATCAAAAATGTAAGTGCATTCAGTTTTAAAATCACTTGTTTCATATTTAACGTTACACATTAACTCAAAGGGTTTCTAGCATTTTCAACTGTATAAAAGTACAGTGGTACTGTACTTTTTGTTTTCCATGTACAAAAAGGAATGTACTGGCTAAAATAAGTTATAAAGAATCGCTAAAGGAAGTGAGCAGAGGTTATGGCTGAACTTGAAGACCAGAACGGATTTGCCAAACTGTTATCTTCCGGCATTAAGGCATTAAGACAGCATCCTGACTATAAAACCAAGCGGAAGAAACCGGAAACGTTCTCAACGGGGCAATCTTATCTGGACAAGATTGCGGATCAACTTGGCGTTTCGGCAAATACCATTAAAAGCTGGATGGGGCAAATGGGAAGTAAATATATACCTGGGCGGATTGAAGATGCCAAACTTTTTGGCGTCATATGGATCATCCTTGAAAACAGTGAAATGGATATAAGATGGTTTACGGAACTATTGCAGACGACCTCTATTCCCGTTGTCAAACCGGCCATACCTTTATGGATAGCTTCTTGTCTTAAGAAGGCTAAAAAGCAGCAGAAAAACGGATTATTTGGTGCTCCTTCTGATCAAGACATTAAAAAAGTCATTGAACGGCTGTTTGATGACAAGCCGGATAATCAAAAGTTTGCCATGGAAGTCAAGCCTTTGGGACATAACTTGCCGACACGCTGGTCAAACACTTTTATTGGACGCCGGCATGAATTGGAAGCGATTCGGCAATGGATGTTATCTCCTTCACCGATGTGCCTAATTACCGGATGGGCAGGAATGGGGAAAACAACGATTGCGCTTGAAGCGGCCTATGCCTGTGTTGGCAGGCTGCATCGAGAAGGGATCACCCTTGACAAGTGTTGGCCGAGGTTTCGCTGTATGATATGGGTGAGCGCTGATTTGAAAAATCTTAGTTTCAACGACTTTCTTAACACAATTGCCTATCAGCTTGGACGGGCTGAACTCATAGATAAATCGATTAATGAAAAGCAATTGGTTGTTCGTCATGCCCTCGCAGCGTATGCCAGAGAAGAGCAAATATTGCTTATTGTTGACAGTATTGATACTGCAGACAGTGATATTTCCCAATTTATTAATGATCTCCCGCAAGGTGTTAAGGTAATCCTAACTGCCCGGGAAAATCTAAATCAAAATTACGGTGAAGCCTTTCGGGACATGAATATCATTCAATTAAGCGGACTTCAAAAAACCGAGGCTCTCGATTTTCTTATTCAGGAGGTCTCCCGTCACGATAAGATGTTTCATCCCCCGGACAAACAAAAAAAGATCAAGCAGTTACTTCATGCATCCAGTGAAATGCATATGCAGTTAATTTCGGCAACTGCAGGTAATCCTAAAGCCTTGTCACTCAGTATTGCCTATATCATAGATAATGATATTCCCATTCAAAGGCTTATTAAGGAAATAGAAGAAGCAAGCTATTCTTTATTAGGACTCTTTGAATATCTTTTTGGACGCACGTGGATACGCTGTCATGAGGATACTCGGCGCCTTTGGCAGGTGCTCTGTTTTTTCACTAGGCCTCCAGATGCAAACAGCTGGGCGCAAGCAGCAGGATTGGACGTTCGGCGTTTTCATCATGCTGTTGAACAGATGAGAACCTATGCATTAATTCAGCCTGAGCGGGTAAATGAACAACTTCACTATCGGGGGCATCAAACGGTAATAGCTTACGGTGAGCAGAATTTATCTGAGAATCAAGAGATGGAATTGGCATCACGCAAACGCTGGGTTCAATATTATATTAATTATTTGGACACCTATTTAAAACGGGAACAGCCCAGCGCAGCTTATTGGAATTACCTTCTTGGCCGTGATCTCGAAAAAATTAAACAGGAGTGGCCAAATATATATAAAGCCTTAGAGTGGGCTTATATGGAAGGACAAAGTGAATTCTTAATTGAACTAGTAATACGAGTCAGCCATTTTTTAAGCAGGGTTAATTTGCCGTTACGAATAGAATACGGTCTTAAGGCGGCTAAAGCTGCAAGACAATTAGATGAACCGATACTTGAAGCATTGTTTCAAATTGATACAGCAGGTTGGGCACTTATTGAGATAAACGATTTAAATAGAGGACTCCAACAGATTGAAGCGGGACTCCAAGTATTAGAACACTTGGATGCCGATAATCCTGATGTGTGCGATTTAAAAGTGTTAGGACTTGCTTTTAAATCAAGGCTGTCTTTGAAAGAAAACCAACCTGATAAAGCAGCTGATATATTAGATGAGGCTGTGAATATCCCTTCATCACCTATCATTCAGCATCGCCTTTTACTAGTTAAAGGTGATCTCTGTTTACAGCGCAGCCAATACAAAGAAGCTGTCCGGTGGTATGAAGAAGCGAATAAAATCAGTGCCGTTTATGGCGGTGAAAAAACGATTGAAGCTTATTTCAATTTAGGGGTTGCCTATGTAGAGTGCGGTGAGGCCGAAAAGGCAGAAAAAGCTTTCGGGCATGTGTTATATGACAAAACCCAACCTAACCAGATAGAGCTTATATATTACTATTATGGCAGGGCCCAACTGTCAGCCGGTACAGGGGATTATGCTGAAGCTCTGCGATTAAATAAGAAGGCTCTTGCTATTATTGATTCATGGGAACAAACGATTAGCATTCGAAATGAAGTGGAGCAATTTAATGAGGTGCTGGAAAATAAGCTGGATAAGAGCAATGGGGATTTTACTAAATATTGAATGCGAGTTTCGATTTCTAAAATAAGAAGATAACTTAGTAATTGTTTCTATCCGCTTTAAAATAACGATAAGCCCTCTGAGCCATGTAATCCATAGTTCAGAGGGTTTTAGAATTGATATTAAATTAAAAATTACAAAATTTCATTACTCCCAAGTTTTACTTAACGGTTTTGCTAAGTGGCGATCTGTTATCTTTCTTTTTTTCAACATCAATCGGTTCGACTTTTCCAAGCCAGAAAAGATAGGTTATTGCACCAATCAGCGTGATAACACCTGAAAATAGAAGAGTAAGGACAAATGAATGTGTCTTTGCAATGATAAGTCCAACAACAATTGGAGCTAAAGCGCCTCCCAAATTAGAGACGGCATTTTGAAGACCGAATACGATTGAAGTCATATTTTTAGGAGCGACGTCGCCCGGCAATGCCATAATTGCTGCGGCGGCAATTTCTAAGCCGGCATATGAAAGGGAGAATAGAACTACAGCCAATACAGTGGAATGGACAATTGCAGCAAAGGCTATAGATGTTGCCAGTAACATTCCTCCAACCAAGTTGATCTTACGTGCAACCGATAGAGAAAGACCTTTCATATATAAATAATCAGTTAACCATCCGCCTATAAGTTCTGCAACAAAACCTGTAAGTGGAGGGATCATAGCAACAAACCCCATGTTCAACAAACTCATTCCTTGTTCTTGTACAAGGTAGGTAGGAAACCACGTGATAAAAAAGTACATGACAAAGGTAAATGCGGTAAAGCCTATACACATAGCCCAAATATTCCGATATCGAAGCAGTTGATACCATTTAATAGGCTGAGTTTGATCAACGCCCTCTTTTTTCATTTGACCATCTCGAATATAATCAACTTCTGCTTGATTGGCGTACTTATGCTTTTCCGGATCACGATAATACAGCCACCAGATAACCGCCCAAATCAGACCAAGCAGACCGGAAATAATGAATGGCGCTTGCCAGCCAAATCTAGAAAGTAACCACACAACGCCGGGCATCGCTACAGCGGTACCTATTTTTGTTCCGCTGTCATATATAGCTGAAACTTTTCCTCTTTCTTTGTCAGGAAACCATCTTGCAGTAACCCCTGCGCAGCTCGGAAAGGCGCTTGATTCACCAATACCCATAAAAAACCTTGTAGCGAATAGTGATCCGACACCGCGAATAAATGCCGTTGCAATCGTTGCGATTGACCACCATGCAACAGAAATTGTTAAACATACACGTTGACCAATTTTATCAGAAAACCATCCGGCTGGTACTTGAAGAAGTGCATATGGCCAAAAAAAGGCTGATAAAATAATCCCCATCATATCCGGTGAAATATGAAATTGCTTCATTATTATAGGTGTTGCTGCCGAAAGATTTGTTCGATCAATATAGTTAATAGATATAGCAAGCCACATCAGTAAAGCTATATTCCATCTTACTTTTGTTTTCTTGGCGTTACTCTGATTAGAAAGAAGCATGTTATAACCTCCGTAATTTTATAAGATTCAGATTTCCTGGTGTATCACCTTGAACGAAAACCTTATCAATGTATAAAAACGTTTTCAAATCTTTTCATCATAACTTCATTCCCCTTTTCGCTTGGGTGCTTTTATGTAGCCATTATAAATGTATAAACTTATTAATTCTAATACCTATTTTTGATAATTTTATAGTTTAATACTATAAATCTTTAGTGTGGTAGTGTTATAAATTGATATGGTTATTGGAATTTTGAATTCGTTTTTACGGAAATTAGGGGTATATTTAAAGATAAATAGTATAGAAACTGATTATGGACATATAGCAAATTAACTTTAGGGAAGGAAGTTTAACAAATGATGCCAATCAACGAAGAAAAAGATATTATTTTTAAAGAAACCGATGACGGGCCATTGAAAGCTGATGTCTATTATCCAACTGAGGGGGATAAATATCCGGGAATCGTCCTTATTCACGGCGGCGCATGGCTGCAGGGCTATAAAGAGATGTACTGCGAGTGGGGGCCATATCTCGCCCAACAAGGATATGTAACAATGACCTTTAATTATCGCTTATCAACACCTGAAACCCCAACGTATCCTGATGTTATCAATGATGTAAAAGATGCTGTACAATTTTTTGTTAAAAACTCGAAAAAGTGGAAGATTGACACCGATAATATCGTTATCCTCGGTGATTCTGCAGGCGGCCATCTTGCAACATATATCACCATAGACAGCCAAAAAGATCCTTCTTATCATATCACGGCTGTGATCGGCGTTTATGGTGTCTATGATTTACCTGCCTGGCAACAGTACACAATGGAAGCGAGAGATAACGATCCCGTCGGCCAGCTTATGGGCGGGTCTTGTAATGAAATGCCTGAAAAGTATAAAGAGGCCTCACCATACTATAAAATTAAAATGCTTGAAAAGCCTTTTAATACTATTTTTTTCATTATTTGGGGTGATTCGGATGATGTCGTTCCTGCCAGTCAGTCTGAGGCATTTTCATTGTTATTGGAACAAAAAGGGTTCGACACACAAACACTTGTCATCCCTAATAAAGGACATTATTGGTTTAATATTTTTGAAGGTATTGAAGGGGGTTCACTAAAGGATGATCCCAATTCGCTTGTCGTTCCGAACATCCTCAATTATTTGAAAATGAAATTATCAAAGTAATTTAAATTCAAGAAATTACTATTGCATCAGGATGATATATCTAGTAAATTCCATTAAGTTAATTTTGACGCACCCTAATATTTGGACAAGCAAAAACATAGATTAAAAATATATACGTTTTACGTATGTGACTAGTCCCCACAAAAAGTTGACCCATACCGTCAATGCTTTGCGGGGATTTCTTGTTCTTTAAGAAATGGGGGAGAGCGTATGTCAAAAACCAGACGGATGTCTCATATATTTGCGAGCGACGGCAAGTCGATAACATTGGCTTTAGACGGCTTTTACTTTTCAACAAAAACAGCGGGTATTGATGATACGATAGCTCAATTGCCTAAGATGATTGAAAATGGCCTTGATGCGGTGATCGTGACGTATGGGATGGCGAAAACGTATGAAAATGCATTGACTCAAGTGGGGATGATCGTTCGTGCCGATATGTCAACCGGGATATTTGATTCGAATGTGCCGGATACAGCTGGTTTAATTACAGTTGAGGATGCATTAAAGCTTGGGGCGGATGGTGTTATAGCAATGACGTTCCCGGGAGCGGCCAATGAAGCAGCTTCACATCAGGTTGCCAGGGAATTAGCTCGGGAGGCTGACAAGTGGGATATGACATTAATCTGTGAAACACTTCCTTATGGCTATACGGTAACAAATAAAGCTTCAAATCAGCCTGATGTCATTGCCGCCGGGGCGCGGCTCGGAACTGAGCTTGGTGCAGATATTATTAAGACACGATTTTCTGGTGAATCAGGCGACGCCCGGATTATAAGAAATGCCCAACGCCCTGTTCTTGCTTTAGGCGGTCCGAAAGCCAATCACATCTTAGACTATTTTAGGTTTGTTGAGCACTGTATGGATGCTGGTGCGAAAGGGGTAGCTGTCGGCCGCAATGTTACGGAAAATGAAAATCCAGCGGGGGTTGTCGCCGGATTGAATGTCATCATTCATGGGAACGGTTCAGCTGAAGAAGCTTATGAAGCTTTTCAGTCATAATGAATGAAAGTCGCACATAATTTGTATAAAAACACTGATCCCGGATATCTTAAAACCGATTTTAAAATAGTGATGACAAAATAAGTATGATATTTACCTCAAAGAATGACAGAGATTTATGGTCAACTTTGGGGTTTTTATTTTTTCCAAAGGAGGGACGGTTTTGGGGAACTATTTGCTTGGTATTGATAACGGCGGCACCGTTACTAAGGCAGCCCTTTATACGCTGACGGGAAAAGAAGCGGCAATTGCCTCACGAAAGACGAATATGATCATGCCAAAGCCATTCCATACGGAACGTGATATAGATGAGCTTTGGGATGCGAACGTAGCGGTTATTAAAGAAGTAATAAGGAAGTCCGGAATCGATGCTCATCGAATCGCGGGGATATCGATCACGGGTCATGGGAACGGCCTTTATTTAACAACAAAGGATGGTAAGCCGACTTATAACGGCATTATTTCAACTGATCAAAGAGCCAAAAAATATATCTATAAATGGTATGCGGATCCGCGTTTTGAAACAGATGTTCTCCCTAAAACGATGCAGTCGGTATGGGCAGGTCAGCCAGTCGCCTTGCTTGCCTGGCTTAAAGACCATGACCCAGCTGTTATTGAACAAACGGATTATATTTTTATGGTTAAGGATTTTCTGCGCTTTAAGCTGACGGGGGAAGCCTGTTTGGAGCTGACGGATGTCTCAGGTACAAGCTTGCTTAACGTAAGAGATCAGTGTTTTGATAAGGATTTGCTTGAATTCTTCGGACTGCACGATTTCATATCAAAGCTTCCTCCGCTTAGACATTCAACCGATATATGCGGTTACGTTACCGAAGAAGCCGCACAAATAACAGGTCTTAAGGAAGGTACACCGATTGCCGGCGGGTTATTTGATATTGCGGCTTCAGCAGTCGCATCCGGTCTCGCAGAAGAAAATAAGTTATGCATCGTCGCCGGTACATGGAGCATCAATGAATTTATAACTAAAAAGCCGGTCATTGATAAAGATTTGTTTATGACATCGATTTATTGTCTGCCAAATTATTGGCTGACAACTGAAGCAAGCCCGACATCAGCCAGTAATCTGGAATGGTTTATCGATAGATTTTTGTCTAAAGAAAAAATTGAGGCCGAGATGCAAGGCCGTTCGGTTTATGACCTTTGCAACGAATTAGTTGCTTCAACGGATCCCAGGGAAAGTGATCTATTGTTTTTCCCATTTTTATTTGGTTCAAATTCGGTGCCTAATGCCAATGGCTGCTTTATCGGCATGAACAGCTGGCATAAGCAGAAACATTTTGTCCGTGCGGTATACGAGGGGATTGTATTCAGTCACATGTATCATATTGAGCGCTTGTTTAAATATAGTAGGAAGCCCGGCGCCTCACGTATTGCCGGGGGTGTGACAAAATCGGATGTATGGATGCAGATGTTCGCTGACTGTCTGCAAATCCCGCTTGAAATGGTTGAAGTAAAAGAACACGGCACGCTTGGCACAGCAATGTGCGCGGGTGTGATGACGGGGCACTATAAATCTATCAAACAAGCGGCTGACAAAATGGTAAAAGTTGAACGCATCATCCAGCCGAAAAAAGAAAATGCATCTATCTATGAAGGGAAGTACAAGAGATACAAAGAAACGTTAAAAAAGATGGAACTAATATGGAAGGCAGGCGGATAATACGATGGACTTAGGCCTTAAAGGAAAAACAGCAATTGTCACAGGAGGGTCACGAGGCGTAGGCCGTGAGATTGCCTTAGCACTAGCCAAGGAAGGTGCTGACGTAGCATTGACATACCGAAGCAATCGAGATAAGGCGCAAGAGGTTGTCGAAGACATTAGATCGCTTGGCCGTAAAGCTTTTGCTTATCAAGTTGACCTTGCTAATGCCGATGAGACGATTGAAATCGTAAAAAAGAGTATTGAAGATTTGGGCGGCGTAGATGTACTTATTAATAATGCGGGTGTGTGGCCGAAGAGCCATGTTAAGGATATGAGCTTGCCGGACTGGGAAGGAACGCTGGATATTAACTTAACAAGCGTCTTCCTAACATGCCGGACCTTTATAAACTATTGTCTAGAACGAAACAAAAAAGGAAAAATCCTGAACATCACTTCTCAGGCAGCTTTTCATGGTTCAACGACAGGACATGCTCATTATGCGGCAAGCAAAGCGGGGATGGTCGGTTTTACAATTTCGCTCGCACGCGAGGTAGCCAAAAACGGCATTAATGTTAATAATTTGGCATTAGGTATTGTAGAAACCGATATGATAAGAGATTCACTTAAAAAGAATAGAGATTACTATATTAACCGTATCCCAATTGGCCGCCCGGCAACACCAAAAGAAATTGCCGACATTGCTGTTTTCCTCGTCTCAGATAAAGCAAACTATCTCACAGGTGCGACATTGGATGCCACTGGCGGAATGTTAATGCGTTAAGGGATATTTAATAATTAAAAAACTAGCTTTGGATGAGCGAACGATAAGGATTGAGAGCGAATTTCAAAAATTAAGAGCAAAATTAAGGGATTAGGAGCGAAGCCCAAGGGTTAAGAGCGAAACCCAGAGTTTAAGAGCGATCTTTTTAATTAAGTAAAAGTAAGTTTGATATATTCTTTTACAGGGAAGTGTTTATATTGAAATGCTTAGCTATTGCAGATTTATTTATACCAAAGGATATAATGAAACAAGGATTAAAAAAGCTCGTTGATGCCGGTATTGAGGTCACCATCAGGGAATGGAAACATGAGAATTTAGAGCAGCTGCAAAAAGATAACTTAGCGATCGAACAAGGCGGGAGCGAAGCCGTTAAACTGCCCGAAATTTTACTTAAAGATATAGAAACATTTGATATCATTATAACGCAATTTGCCCCTCTCAATAAGGAAGTTATTCGTTCGGCCAGCCAACTAAAAACCATTGGCGTTCTTCGCGGCGGCAAGGAAAATGTTAACGTGAATTTCGCGAAAAGGAATAATATTACTGTCATTAATACACCTGGACGCAATGCTCGAAGCGTTGCCGAATTCACTGTAGGATTAATCTTGTCAGAAATGCGGAATATCGCCCGTTCTCATGCCGCTTTAAAACAAGGGCAATGGCGGAAGGACTTTCCTAACAATGACTTCGTTCCAGAACTCGAAGATAGAACAATTGGTCTTATCGGCTTCGGTAACATTGGTCAGCTCGTCGGCCGTTTCTTAAACGGATTCGATGCGCGTATTATTTTCTTTGATCCGTACTTTAACGGTCAAACTGATTTTGAACAAGTCAATTTAGACACTTTGCTCAGGGAGGCCGATGTTGTTTCACTGCATGCTCGGCTAACGGAAGAGACCAAACATATGATTCGCTACGAGCACTTCCGGCAAATGAAGAAAACTGCAATCTTTGTTAACTCGGCGCGCTCCGGCCTCATTAAAGAAGACGATCTTATTAAAGCATTGAAAAATAATGAAATTGCCGGTGCGGCTTTAGATACTTTTGATCACGAACCCCTTGAAGGTGAAAGCCCTTTTTTGCAGCTTGACAATGTAACTGTGACGCCGCATATGGCAGGAAGTACAAATGATGCATTTCGTAATACTCCGAAGAAATTAGCGGAGTTATTGATCAAACATCTGAATTGAAAAAGGTCGATGTTGTATTTAATTTGCGGCTGAATATAAATAGGTAAGGTTTATCCCGGTGAAATGTCCGTAAGGTTCCCTCCTAAAAACACTTGAGAATCATTAACGTTTAGGCGGAATATAACGGACAGTAAACCTCTGGTAAGTTTAACCTAACCATCTGTGGGGATGAACAAAAAACCCACTGATGGAAGTTTTACTCTATAAATCTGCAGAAGGTGATGATGATGAGTGAAAAAGGTTTTTCAAAAGGCCAGTCAGCAACTAAATGATTTAAAGGAAAATAAAGAAGTCATCTTGGCCAATGCAAAAGAGAAGTTATCTGAAAAGGGAATATCTATACCGATAACTTCTGAGATGCTCTTGTGGTTCCTGAAGAAGAAAGCTAGTCAGGAAAAAATGATTAAAAAAATAGATGTGAACTTTAATGAAGATTTTATAAAGCTTAGCGGTAAAGTTCAAAAGCTGCTGTTAAAATTTGACTTTGAAATTGATCTAAAACCGTTAAGAGCGGAAAAACGGGTACTGTACTTTGGAGTGGCGGGTATGAAGCCATTAAATCAGGGATGGATAAAACGTATCATTTTCAGTATACCGCCCGGAATGAGTTATAAAGAAGGAATTATTAGTTTTGACTTAAATCAATTTGATAAAGTAAGAGCCATACCCGTTGGCAATATTCAATCGTTTGAAATAAAGAATCAAAAGCTTTGGGTTAAAATCGGTTTATAATGAAAATCCCCTCACTAAGGGAAAGAGTGAGAAGGAAAGTGTCTTTATTCTCTGTTATCATTTTTCTTATCTTTGTCATCCCGGCTATCAGGATTAAAGAACTTTTCAGCTTTTTCTTTATGTGCGTCTGTCACATTTTTTCCAATCGCAGTGAGGGCAGCAGTGATAATTGCAGCATCATCCGTCATTCCTGCACCAAAAATGGCGTCTGGAATAGCATCTATCGGGAGTATAAAATACGCTAATGCTGCAAAGGCGACTCCTTTTGCATAGAGAGGCGTTTTTGAATCAATGGCACAATAATAGAGTGAAACAGCATCTTTTGCAAAGGGAATCTTACCCGTAAATTTTTTTATCTTTGTCCAAAAATTTTTCCTAACAATTTTCTCATTCTTTTTATTATAACCGTCTTCGGATCCTTCAACGCCACTTGTTGAGCGTTTGCCGGAAAATATTTTCATCTTTGCCCAAAAATCTGCTTTTACATTTTGATTGTCGTTATGACTTTCGGACTCGCTGTTAGTAAAGTCATCATTACGCGGCATTTAAGCGGCCTCCTTTATCATTATTCTATATTTTATCATAATTTTTAAATAGTATAGACTAATCCAGGGTTTCACTTTCCTCCATGGATTCATTGACTCCAGATAAATGAAAAATTAGCCTACAATCTATAAGAAGTAGGCTTTTTAAATATTAGGGGTAAATGTGAAAAGGATACAGTAAATTTTTGTGAAACTTGTTAATCCTTTATCATAGAAGGGACGAGCTTTAAAGAAAAGTCAGCTGCTGATTCATATTTTAATTAAATAATTAAGGAAGGCCCCTTCAAACCTTGATCGTTCGGAAACTTTCTAAAAAAAGCGTAGCGTAATTTCTGAAAACACTGCTGCCAGCAAATACGACCCAGTAAGAACAACCAGTGCTATGACAACAATCCGCCAGCTTAACTTCTTAAATGCGTCGATATCTTTTCCGAATGACAGACCGGCATAAGCTAGAATCGGAGTGGCAAGGGTCATAAAGTCAATTTTCCCTACGGCTTTTACGATCATATCGTGACCGGGAAAAATAGGGGTGCTCACAAACACTGCTAACAAGGATATCCAAAGGACTGCCGGCAACTTGACCGGTAAAAGGTTAGTAATGATATAACCAGCTAATGCAACGATTATCATAATGATGACTCCTGGCAATGCTTCGATAGGTGTGACACCAAAGCCAATCCAGTTTCCGACTAGAGATATAATTCCGACAATACAAAGTATGATGACTTTTTCTTTCATATGTTAGCATCCTCACTTTCACGTATCACTGGTGAAGCTTCTTTTATCTTTTTACGGCCTAGAATAGGTTGAAGCCATTTGTATAGACGTGCTGTAACTGGCAAGGAGAAGAAAATACAAAGATAGGTACCGACAGCGCTGCCGATCATATTGGCTGACGCGGCAAATAATGCAATTTGTTTGGCCATATGCGGATAAATGACTGCCAGTGCCCCAGTGCCCGCTGCCATCATACTTCCTGAACCAATCCCTGCTGCCATTGCCAAGGAAAGGGGATCAAATACTTTCAAACTTGCCAAGATACTTGCCAAAAAAGATATATAAATTGAACCGAAAAGCGTCCCGCAAATATATACACCTAGGGCACCTCTGCCTTCTGGAGAGTCTGCACCGTATTTTTCGGCGATAACGGCAAGGTTTCCTTCACGGTCAATTGAAAAAGTCGCACCAATTGCTTCACGCTTCATCCCGATTAATATTGCAATTGGCAAACCGAGAACAATAGTGCCTAAAATATGTCCAATTTCTTGTGATATAAAAGAGACCCCTGAGTGAAAAACTTGGCTCAAAGAAGGTCCGACCATTGTTCCCATTTTAACGACGAACAGCATAACAGAAATGCCTAAGAAATTGGCAGCCTTCTTCATTTCTCCGTTACTTAGCCATTTAAATGACGGCCAGCTAATAAAAGCACCTAATACCATCGCATATAACATAGGAAATAACGCAATGACCCCGATTCCTATATTAAATTTTCTGGTTCCAATAAATTCAGAAATGACGACAAGAATAAAAACAAATATGTGCAATTTAACGTTTTTTGCTCGAGCCATCTTATTTGTCATATGCTTCAATCCCTTCGGTTGCTGAAAATTCAAAAAACGTTTGGTGAATAATAACGGTATGATTCTTGGTATGGTTGAGCATTAAAAAGGTTCTTCATTTTATTGTACCAACCAAACTTATCGTCTTTTTAAATTCGGTTGGTACATTAAATATGAATCTTACATTTTAGTCAAGAAGCTTAAATGATGAATAGATAAACAGTTCTACACCCATCATTAGTGCATCTTCATCAATGGCAAATTTCGGATGATGGTGCGGGTGGATAGGATGTTTTTCTTCATTGCCGGCTCCCATGTGTATGAAACATCCCGGCGCCTTATCTGCAAATGCTGAAAAATCTTCTCCTCCCATTAATGGCGGGATAAATTCTACCGCATCGTCCCCCCATCGTTCCCGAATCGTATTTTCCATAACCTTTGTTACGGCTTCATCGTTTATTACAGGGTTATATCCAAACATGTAATCCAAATGATATGATGCGCCATTTCCTTCAGCAATACCTTTAACGATGCTTTCCATACGTTCAGGAATTAATTTTCGCACATCGGGATTAAAAGTACGTGTCGAACCGCCTAATACAACAGAATCAGGAATGATATTATAAGCATCTCCGGCTTTAAATTGAGTGATTGAGACAACAGCTTTTTCCGAAGCGCTGATATTTCTCGAAACTATTTGTTGAAGGTTGGTTATAATTTGAGCGGCAATGACAACGGGATCGACAGTGTTTTCCGGTTGTGAGGAATGCCCGCCTTTACCATTAATGGTTATATAAAATTTATCGGTTGCTGACGTAAGCGTTCCGTATGCAACGCCGAATTTTCCAACCGGAATTTGGGAAGCAACATGGATACCTGTGACCATGTCCACACCTTCCATTACACCTGCTTTAACCATTTCAACTGCTCCGCCCGGGGGATCTTCTTCAGCATGTTGAAAAATGAATCTGAGTTCCCCTTTTATCTGTTCTTTTAGCTGTGTGAAAATCTTCACCGCTCCAAGGAGCATAGCTGTGTGTCCGTCGTGACCGCAGGCATGCATGACACCAGGATTTTTGGAAGCGAAGGGCAGATCGGTTTCCTCATGAATCGGAAGCGCATCTATATCCGCACGCAGTGCCAATACTTTTCCGGGCTGTGATCCAATCAAACGAGCAACGACACTCGTTTTGGTAGGGCGAGTAATGACTAAGTTTTCAAAGGTTTGCAGGGTATCATAAATAAATTGAGATGTTTTTTCCTCTTTGAAGGAAAGCTCTGGATTTTGGTGGAAGTGCCTGCGCCATTTAATAACATCATCTTTTACTGTGGAAATAAGCTCATCTAATGTTTCAGTCTTCATAATAACCCTCCATTTTATAAAAATCCCCAATTTCACGCTTCTTTCGACAATTTTCATATATTCAGTTTATAGGTATAAAGCTCTATTATCAAGCACTTTTTAAAATATTCATAAAAACAGATTTATCCAAATAGTGGATGCCATTTTAGATGCCAAATGTATAAATAAATATTGTTTAAGTTTTAGTTAGCTTGTGAAATTAAGGTTTTAGCACCGTTAAGAAATTTGGATTTTTTGGTTATCTTTTTGTCTGTTCTCGTACAATATAGATGAAGTAAGCCATATTTCAATATAACAACGAACAGGAGTTTTAAATCATGGAATATATATCAAGAGAAACAATTTTAAATCATATGAGCGCTGACCTGGAGAACGTTATGATCAGGTTCGATATTGACCATGTTGGCATTTATGAAGAGGAAGGTGAAGGGGAAAATTATTATATAGGCTATACGGTTAAGAAGGATGGCAAGGTTTATATGATCAATATGCCGTTTATCAAAAACGATAAGAACGAACTTGCTGTTGCTGAGCAAACTTGGACAATCCAAGGAGAAAATGGTAAAGAGCGGAAAGGGTTCAAAACACTTGATGAAGTATTTGAATCCATTAACCACCGTACCCATTGAGTAGAAAAACGGAATTCCTATAGGATATGGTAATAAAATATTTTTTTATAAATGAAATTTGAGAGGGGCTGCTAATATGTCCGATAAGACTTCAAGACAAAAGAATCATGAGAATGAAAACGCAATAGAAAAAGAGCTTCACAAAAAAGTGATGCATGACATTCAAGAGAATGCGATTATCGATGATGCAAAGAAAATGGTTGACGAGGAATTTCGAGTGGAAAAATAGCAAGGTCATTTGTTATGAATGGCAGAAAATGTACAGTACATACTAAATGACGTCAATGTTTAGATTATCCTTACAGAAGGAGCGATTTATTGTGCCTATTGAAAACAATCATTCTTCACAAACAATCATTGAGGACATATGGAATGATACTTGCGGATCTTGGCAAAATTGTACGGAAAAATCCATTCAGTCATTCTTAACACAATGCCAAGAAAATAATATTGATCCGCAATACTGCATGGGCTGGGTAGAGCAGCATAAGGAACAAATCCCTGACTGGCAGTCAGTTTCAAAAGGATCACTCGATTGGATTAATCAGCATACTTCAACCGGTTCGCCAATTTCAATTAATAATCAGGATCTTCGTTAATTAAAGGAGGGGATTTTCCTCTCCGATTTTTCAGCAGTGAATGTAGTATACAAATACCAAGCCTTTTTGACTATCTTTTTCAAAATTTTTCATTAATCTGCAAAAAAATCCTTCACAAAATGACTTGTTATAGAGTATAATCATTTATGAAATATTTACGAATTATGTAAAACACTTTGACATTAAAATTAATCGTGTTTATTCAAGGCAAGGGACTTATTCCGAATCCGTAAAATGGTCATCAGTACTTATACCCTCGTTTGATGGTTCTGCATAATTTACCACTTCTTCTTTTGATTAAAATTCCATCTCATAACGTGTAAAAGCAATTAGGCTAATGTTTTATAATTTAAGGTTTAGTTTATTTCAAATAAGGATTTTTAACCCCTTATTGAATTTTTTGATAATCAGCTTTACGGCATATCGGTCTTTTCCTAATCCAAGCATATCTTATATAAAACATAATCCCCATTGCAATAATAGAAACAGATAACTTGACGCATCATATGCTAAAAAGTTACACCAGCTTTCTAAAATAGAAAGTTCTCCGTACATTTTGTCCCCTTTTTATCATCAGCAGTACCCTTGCCTTTTTTTAAATATTAAAATTAAATTTTAAAGCTTTATATAAATGTGTTGTATAACTCTTTCACTTTGATTATGGTGAGAGAGTTTTTTAATCAGCATTTAACAGCTTTTAGTCAAAAATGAATAAAATATGCAAAAGGTCATAAATCGATATACGATATAATTAAGAAATTAATATTTATAGATATGTTTGACAATTACGTGATTTGGCATAATTTTTGCATAGTAGTGAATAGAAACATTTATTTTTATTTTTTAAAATAGAAAGAGGGGGCATAGAAACAAGACAATTGATGCTGCTGTTTTAATATCGGAAAAAGGGGGCGGTTAAATTGAACAATGAAAAACAGGGGAAACTTAAAAGATCGTTGAGTTTAAGCCATGTGGTGTTTTTTGGACTTGCCTTTATGGCGCCTGGGACTGTGTTCGGGACATATGGTGTTGCTGCCTTTGAAAGTAAAGGGATGATTGCTGCGGGTTATATTGCAGCTTTATTTGTCATGCTTTTTACAGCGTACAGTTACGCGCAGTTGGTAAAAGCATTTCCTTCAGCGGGAGCGGCTTATACATTTACTCAAAAAGCCATTAATCCTTATTTAGGATTCTTGGTTGGCTGGGCAATATTGCTGGATTATATGCTAAGTCCTATGATAAGCTCTTTACTTTTAAGCATTTCATTAAAAGCGTATTTTCCGGCTGTTCCAATGTTTGTTTGGATTATTATTTTTGTAATCGTTATCACAACAATCAATATCCTTGGTATTAAATTTGCTGCGAATTTTAATACTTATGTCTTTCTTCTGCAAATGCTGTCGTTTATTCTCTTTGTCTTTTTTGCCTTAAAGTATTTGCTGCATGGAGATGGAGGAGGAACATCCTTTTCGATCTTGCCTTTTTATGACCACAACGTAAAATTTTCGGCTTTAGCCGGGGTTATTCCAGTCTTATGTTTTACCTATTTGGGGTTTGATGCTGTTACAGCTTTATCGGAGGAGACGAAAAATCCTACTAAAACACTTCCTAAGGCTATTTATTTAATTCCGATCATCGGAAGTGTTATCTATGTTATAGCAACCTATTTATTACAAATAGTCTATCCGAATATCAGCTCATTTTCTGATCCGCAATCTGTCCAATATAAGATTTTTTATTTAATCGGCGGCATGTTTCTAAAATCAGTTTTTGTTGCTATGGGGATTGTGGCAAGCGTTACCTCAGCCATCGCGTCAGGCTCCAGTGCATCCCGGATTATGTATGCGATGGGAAGAGAAAATATTCTTCCTAAGAAGCTGTTTGGATACATATCCCCAAAATTTCATACGCCTGTTTTTAATATTTTAATTGTTGGTGCCGTCGCACTTTCATCGATGTTATTTAATTTGAATTTCGCAACATCTCTCATTAACTTCGGTGCGTTTTTCGCGTTTATTTTTGTCAATATCTCTGTTATTACCCATTATTTTATTAAAAATAAGGAGCGTTCACTTAAAGGATCAATCAAATATCTCGTTCTTCCCTTGATAGGGGCGGTTCTTATTTTTGCATTATGGTTAAACCTAGGTAAGTTTTCATTGGTCTTAGGAGGCGTTTGGCTTATTATTGGTTTCATTTATCTTTTGAAACAGACAAAAATGTTTAAACAATCGCCTTCAGATGTCTTTTTAGATACTGAAGCATGATGATAACACTAAAAATCGGGGGAATTCTTTTATGAGTCATACAAATCAAGCTGATATTATTTTGTCAAGCAACGCTGTATTTACCGGTGCGGGGGATAAGCCAATCCCGGCATCTATTGCCATTGTTGATAACAAAATTGCAGCAGTTGGTACAAAGGAAGAAGTTGAGGTGTTTAAAGGTCCGGATACGAAAATCTATGACTATGCTGATCAATTGATTGTGCCGGGCTTTCATGACTTTCATCTCCATCTGATCATGGGCACGATATTAGAGAATGGTGTCAATCTTTCAGAAGCAAGGTCGGAGGAAGAGGCTGTGCAAATGGTGAAGCAGTATGCGGATGAACGTCCGGATGAAGAATGGATTATAGGGGTCGGCTGGGATGCCGGCTACTGGGAAGGCAAACAGTTGCCGGACAAATCCTCATTGGATCGAGTCATTCCGGATCGACTCGTTTTGCTCTATCATGCGGAAATGCATTATGCATGGGTGAATAGTAAAACATTGGCATATTGCAATATTGATAGAGATACTGAAAATCCGCCTTATGGATTTATTAACAAAGATGATAATGGTGAACCAACTGGTATATTATACGAAAAAGCAACGAGATTGGTTGACCAAAAGGCTTATGATTTTTCAAAAGACAAGGAAAAAGAATTAATGGAGAAGTTCCTGAAGCTTTCTGCCAGTGTCGGCGTGACATCGGTCAATGATATGTACGGCGATAATAATGAAAAGTATTATGAGCTGTTTAAAGAATTTGATGAAAAAGGCCAATTAACAACCCGAGTTCATATTTTCCCTTCTATTGATTTTGAGATGGAAAGACTCAAACAATATCGTAAAGACTATGCATCTGATAAACTTCAATTTTCAGGCTTGAAAGGGTTTATTGACGGGGTCATCACGAGCCGTACTGCTTATCTTGTCGGCCCTTATGCGGATGATCCGGAAACTTCGGGAGAATTGGTTTATACACCAGAAGAAATTAAGAAAAAAGTCGTTGAAGCGGATAAAGAAGGATTTCGCATCCGTTTCCATGCGATAGGTGACGGGGCGGTCCGTTTGGCTCTTGATGCCTTTGAAGAAGCGCAAAAAGCGAATGGAAAAAGGGACTCGAGACATACCATCGAGCACGTGGAGATTATTCAAGAAGATGACATTCCGCGGTTCAGCGAATTGGGTGTACTCGCTTCCATGCAGCCGGAACTTATGGCTCAAAGCGAAAGGAAAACATATACTGCACGTATCGGCAAGGAAAAAGAACCGTTTGTCTTTCCGATTAATACATTAAAAAGCACAGGGGTAACAGTCGGGCTCGGCACTGATTTTCCTGTTGCCGCTTTAAACCCAATGCTGGAAATTTACCGGGCTGTGACAAGGATTTCAAGTGATGGACGGCCATGGCATGTTCATGAATGTATTTCACTGGCCGAAGCATTGAAAGATTATACGAAAAGCCCTGCTTATGGAACATTTAGAGAGAATGAATTGGGCACTTTGGAAGCTGGAAAGCTGGCGGACATTGTTGTTTTAGATAGAAATCTTTTTGAAGTTCGTCCTGAAGAAATACTGGAAACAAAAGTGAAGCTTACAATTTCTGATGGTCAAGTCGTCTATGACAGTGAACATACTTTTGAAGAAGCAAAAACGTATTGATGAATAGATAGAGATATTTTAAATGATAAGAGGCCGAATATTGGTTACACGAAATCAAAATTTCCCTCTGTAAAAAGACTTTATCTGCCTTTACGTGTGCATGTTGGAAATGCAAATAGTGTCCTTGGCGCTTTTTCAAAATGAAAAATGCAAAGGAGAGCAAATACAAAAAGTACTTGCTCTCCTTAATATATTTGAAGCCATTAGTATACTTTATCACCGTTGAAAATTGAATTCTTCACAATAACATAATCCACGTTACGGATGGCTTCTAACTGGTTTCCACCCGCATAAGAGATAGAGGATTGCAGGTCTTGTTCCATTTCTATTAAGGTATCTTTTAAAGAACCTTTGTGTTCCACATACATTTTTTTGCCTTCGACATTTTTTCTTTCGCCTTTTTGGAATTCGGAGGCTGAACCAAAGTATTCTTTATAGGTTTTTCCATCTTTTTCAACGGTTTCTCCCGGAGATTCTTCGTGTCCGGCAAATAATGAACCAATCATGACCATAGAAGCGCCGAATCTAATTGATTTTGCAATATCTCCGTGTGTACGAATACCGCCGTCTGCAATGATTGGTTTGCTTGCAGCCTTTGCACACCAACGCAGCGCAGCTAATTGCCAACCGCCTGTTCCAAACCCAGTTTTAATTTTGGTGATGCATACCTTGCCTGGTCCGATGCCCACTTTTGTCGCATCAGCTCCGGCATGTTCCAATTCTCTTACTGCTTCCGGAGTTCCGACATTTCCTGCAATGACAAAACTATCCGGTAAGTGTTTTTTAATATACTGGATCATTTCTATCACTGCATTGGAATGGCCATGTGCGATATCGATCGTAATGTATTCCGGTGTGAGATTTTCATCTGATAATTGTTTTATGAATTGATATTCATCTTCTTTAACACCAACACTAATTGATGCAAATAATCCGCGTGCTTTCATGTCTTTAATAAAAGATGCACGTTTTTCAGGATGAAAACGATGCATGATATAGAAGTAACCATTTTCCGCTAAGTAAATAGCAATCTTTTCATCAATGATCGTCTGCATATTTGCGGGAACGACAGGTAATTTAAACTGGCGTCCTCCAAAGTTTATTGTTGTATCACATTCAGAGCGGCTGTTTACGATGCATTTTGCCGGAATCAGTTGTATATCTTCATAATCAAACACATTTTCCATGGTTTACACCTCTAAATACGAATATTTTATTTATATTAAACTGAAAATGTTCGCCATTAGTTAATGTACATTATTTTTATTAGTATGTCAAATTTTTATAATATTTATAAATTGTTTCTGTAACGGTGTAATATATTTCACCTCAGATAACTGCAAAGCCATTTAAACCAAGTTAGAATGAACTTGGCGGAACGACAAGTGATATTGGTGATTTAGCAAGCGGTTTTCCGAGACAGTCATCTTTATCCGTGAACATTGGCGGTGGATAAATCTATTTAGAGTCTTTTAGACAATTACCCCTTCATTTTGCTATGATACTAGTAACAAATAATCAATATATTTTAAAAAATATATACTAATAGTTAAGAAGAAGGGAAGCTTTAGCATGATCATCGACATAAAAAATGTGACATGGCAGCGTGACGACAAAACAATCTTAAAAGATGTCTCTTGGCAAGTGGAGAAAGGGGAGCATTGGTGTCTTTTAGGTCTGAATGGAGCTGGGAAAACAGCACTATTAAATTTGATTAACGGCTATATGTTTCCGACAAAAGGAGATGTAACGGTACTAGGCTACGAGTTTGGCAAATCGCCTTTACCGGAGCTTCGCAAATTGATCGGTTGGGTAAGCTCATCATTGCAGCAGAGGCTGTACGGCCATGATACCGTTGAGGATATTATTTTAAGCGGAAAATTCGCTTCAATCGGTCTTTATCAGCAACCAGAGGAAAGTGATATCGAAAAAGTCGAGAAAATATTAAAAAACTTGGGATGTGAACAATTCCGTTACCGCAGATATGAAACATTATCTCAAGGCGAGCGGCAAAAGATTTTAATAGCAAGAGCACTCATGGCATCACCAAAACTTTTAATTTTAGATGAACCATGTACAGGCCTTGATATCTTTGCCAGGGAGCAACTTTTATCAATGATAGATAAAATAGCAAACCAGCCGGATGCACCGACACTCATCTATGTGACTCACCATGTTGAAGAAATTTTGCCATGCTTCAGTCACACATTGCTGCTCAAACAAGGCGAAGTGTTTAGAGCCGGGCAAACATCCGATGTTTTAACTGAACAAGAATTGACGGACTTTTTTGAAACCCCTTTAGAAGTTGAGCGTAAGAGAGAGCGGATGGTGCTTTCTTTGAAATAATAGGTATTTATAAAAACTCCTCTATCAGATAGAGGAGTTTTTTATAATAAAAGGAAGCAAAGTTTATGGTTTATAGTATTAAAAACTATTAAAGATGATTAGTTTTATAGGGTTCTCCCTTGGATGATTCCATTTGTTCAGTCACTTCATCCAAAGATTTATTTTTAGTTTCTGAACCAAGAACTAAAACGACTAAAGCGCCGCATATAAGAACAGCTGTTAGCATTATAAATACTCCGGTAAAACCGTAGAGCGGGTAAATGGCACCAATGACGATGGGGGCGAGAATGCTGCCAAAACGGCTAAAACCTGAAGTTGATCCCATGCCAGTCGTACGAATGGCGGTTGGGAATTGTTCAGGCGTATAAGCATAGATAACACCTATACTCATTGTCATAAAGCATGACATGCAAGCCCCAAACAAAACGACTGTAAAGGCAATAGATGCAAAGCCCATGCATAAAGCAGATATAATAGCACAGATCATGCCTATCATAAGTGTTAATTTCCTTCCTATTTTATCAAGGAGAAAAGCGCTTAGTAAATAACCTGGAACTTGTGCTATATAAATGATAATTGAATACAAAAACGATGAAGCAATTTCAAACCCTTGTTTTACGAGCAATGTTGGCAGCCAAGTCAAAAAACCGAAATTGACATACATGATTGCAAACCAGAGAAGCCAAAGCATAATCGTGCGCTTTGCATATTGTTTAGAGAAAAGCGTTAAAATAGATGTTTTCTCTGGGATGACTTCGACGCTATTCTCAAATTCAGGTTCCGGGAGCTTTCTTTTTAAGTATTTTTCAGCTTGCTCTTCTATCTTGGTCATTTCTTTATCTGCTTCTTCGTAACGTCCCTTATGTTCAAGCCAGCGAGGAGATTCCGGTAGATGCCGGCGCCAAACAATAATCATAAAAATAGGCAAAGCGCTGATAAAAATTGCCACTCGCCAACCATTGTCCCATAAAGGTACAATAAAATAAGAGACTAGTCCCGCGCAAATGTTACCAATTGCAAAGAATCCAGTTAAAAGACCAGTGTAACGTCCACGGAATTTACTAGATATTAATTCGGAAAGATACGGTGCAATAATTGCTGCTTCACCGCCCGTCCCGAATCCTGCTATCACCCGTGCCCAGAAGAAAAATCCCCAGTTTGTTGCGAAAGCGCTTAATAAAGTTGCAAGGCTGTAGACGACTAGGGTGAACATGATAATTTTCTTTCTTCCAAAGCGATCAGCGAGATATCCCGAAAAGAGAGTGCCGAATAAGTAACCAATAAATAATGAACTTCCAAGAACCCCTGTTTGCTGTGAAGATAGTGCCCAGACACCAGCTACAACAGGTAAGACAAATGACAGCAATGTACCATCTAAAGTATCGTATATGTACCCTAGTCCAGTTTGAGAAAGCAGTTTTTTGTTATAACGGTTATCAGGGATACGTTCAATTCTAGCATTAATATTTTTCATTCTAGTCCTCCTTTTTTATAAATTTGTAAGCGTTTTAATTTTTCATTAATTTAAGTCAATATACGACATAGCAATGAACCCCTTGAATCATATTGACCTATTATGTTCTAAGTATATACTTGGATTTTGGAATTGTCAATAATCTATTAAGTTTATTTAACCCCAAATATAAGGGGTTTTGTTTTTATTTAAATAACCTTTAATGTTTTTTGTGGTTTAAATGTCCTATATTGTTCTATTTTTTTCTTGACAATTAGCACCCAATATTTTTATAATTTAATAGAACAATATAGAACAATTTATTTGTTCCGATAATTTAAATTGTTTTCATGATAAAATAGGAGGAGAAAAAATGATCAATACTGAATCTAAATTTGGTTTAAATTATTTGGAAGGTTCAATTTTAAAGGATGGTATTTCAAAGATTTATAAAGATTATCATGATAAGGTCGAAGCTATCGTTAAGGAATGGCTGGCTTCAGGAATAGATCAAGTCTATTTTGTTGGCTGCGGAGGTTCAAGAGCTATTATGGAACCTGTTAAACTCATCTTGGATAAATACTCTAGTATTCCAGCAGATGCTTATACAGGTTGGGAATTTGTTAACCGAGCACCAGAACGTTTAAATGAAAGAGCGGCTGTTGTTCTTGCTTCCCATTCAGGTACGACTGAAGAAGTTTTAAAATCTTTAGATTTAGCGAAAGAAAGAGGAGCAAAAACGATTAGTTTCAGTCTTAATGATACGCCGCTACAAAAAGGCGCTGAAAATTCACTTGTTTATAATACGCCAGCTGTTAACTTAGCTAAACTTTTCATGTCTTATCTTGTTACCACACAACTTGTGATTCAAAGCGGCAATAAAGCATTTGGTGAAGAATTATGGCAAGCGCTTTCCGCTTTACCTGAGAAACTTCAAGAAATCATTAATGTAACAGAAGAAAGAGGTAAAGCTCTTGCCAAACAGTATAAAGACAAAAAAGGTTATTATTTAGTTGCTACAGGGATGCTTGCGGGTCTTGCTTACCAGTTCAAAGTTTGTACCCTTTTAGAAATGCAATGGATTCACGCTTCTCATATTAACGCAGGAGAGTTTCGCCATGGGCCTTTTGAAATTGTTGAAGAAGGTCAACCGATGATTTTCTTATTAGGTACTGATGAAAGCCGTCCGGTTGCGGAAAGAGCATTAAACTTTGCTAATCGTTATAAAGCGGATACGATCGTTTTTGATCTTAAAGAATTACCTGAGATTCATCCTTATCTTGCACCATTTGGCGTACATATTGCCTTACAATGGTTTGCTTGGCATTTAGCTCAAGAAAGAGATCATCCGCTGCCAACACGCCGCTACATGTGGAAAGTAGAATACTAGGAGAGAGGAAATATGCAAATTATTGCAGTAGGGGATAATTGTATAGATGTCTATAAGCACTTAAAAAAGGGATTTCCAGGAGGCGGAGCGGTTAATTTTGCCGTTCACGCTTCCCGCCTTGGTGCGGAGACTGCCTATGTTGGCGCTGTCGGAAATGATTATTTTGGTAAATCGCTTAGAGAGGCGCTTATTGACGAAAAGGTAGACATAACTAAACTTGCTGTAAAAGAAGGAGCTACTGCAGCTGCCTATATTGAACTTATAGATGGTGACCGCCATTTTACAGGAAGCGATCACGGTGTAAGGAATCAGTTTTGTGTAAATGAATCAACCAATTTGATGATAAAAGGGGCGGATTTAGTCCATACGACATTAGATGGTAATGTTGATGAACATATTGCAATGTGGAATAGTTTAGGTTTAACAATTTCTTATGACTTTTCCCATAGAGCTACAGAAGATCAGCTTAACCTTTTATCGTTTATTGATATCGCTTTCTTTTCTGGGCAACATTTGGATCCGTTAAAGGTTAAAGACCAATTAAAATATCTTTCAAATATGGGCGCTTCCTTGGTTGTTATTACTTTAGGGGAAAGAGGAAGTGTAGCCATTCACAATGGCGTTATTTACGAACAACCTGCAAAAGATATTAAACCTGTCGATACGCTTGGTGCAGGTGATAGTTTTATGGCTGGCTTTTGTTACAGTTATTTAAAAGAACGTGAAGTGGATAAGGCACTTTCGTTTGCTACAGAAGTAGCAACAAAAACTTGCGGGTATTTTGGCGCTTTTGAACACAACATAGATTTGAGAGGAGAGAACACAATCGTATGAAATACATGATTGGCGTAGATGTCGGCGGTACATTTACAGACTTAACTTTAGTCAATGTAGGAGACAAAACAATTAAAAACCATAAAGTTTATTCTACTCCTGATGATCCTTCAGTTGCCATTATGACGGGTATAAAGGAAATTGCTGAGATGTATGATGTGCCCCTTCAATCTATTGATTATCTGGCACATGGAACAACTGTTGCAACTAATGCTTTAATTGAAAGAAAAGGTGCAGATACTGGTCTTTTAGTAACAAAAGGATTTCGAGATTTGCTTGAGATTGGTGATCAAACCCGGCCAAATCTGTATGATTTGTTTAAAAGGAAACCAGAGCCTTTTGTGAAAGGCTATCTCCGTGAAGAAGTGGAAGAGCGCTTATATGCGGATGGCTCTGTTCATCAAGAATTAAATCGTGAAGCGTTGCTTGAAAGTATTAGTTCCCTTAAAGATGAAGGTGTAGAAGCGGTAGCGGTTTGTCTCCTCTTTTCTTACATTAATCCAAAGCATGAAAAGGAAATAGTTAATACTCTAAAAGAACATTTTCCCGAGGCATATGTCTCGGCTTCACATGAAATTGTTCCAGAATTCCGAGAATATTCAAGGTTAAGTACAACGGTATTAAATGCTTACCTTGGACCTGTTATTAAGCGCTATATGGAAAGATTTCGAGATAAAGTGCAAACAAACGGGATTAAGGTTGACCCTTATATTACTCAATCCAATGGCGGCATTATCTCCATCCAGGAATCAGTTTCGCAGCCTATTCGAACAGCGGTTTCCGGCCCAGCTGCAGGTGTAGTAGCTGCTCAAAACCTAGGTGAATTAACTGGATATAAGAACATGATTACGTTTGATGTCGGCGGTACATCTGCTGATGTTAGTTTGATTGATAATGGAACACCGCAAATTTCAACCGGACGAGAAATTGAAGGATTTCCAGCACAAATTCCAATGCTTGATATTGTTACGATCGGTGCAGGCGGCGGTTCAATTGCTTGGATTGACGAAGGCGGTGCGCTTAAAGTTGGCCCTGAAAGTGCTGGTTCAAAACCTGGACCGGCTTGTTACGGCAGAGGAGGCAAGCGGCCAACCGTAACCGATGCACACGCTGTTCTTGGTCGCATAAATCCAAACCACTTACTTGGCGGTCGAATGGATCTTGATATTAGTGCAGCCGAAGAAGCAATAAACGAACATATTTGCCAAAAATCGAACATAGACAGGGAACGCGCGGCTGAGGGTATCTTAAACGTTGTAAATGCGAACATGGCCCGGGCTATTCGTCTTGTTTCCGTGGAAAAAGGCTATGATCCTCGTGAATTTACACTTGTTTCCTTTGGGGGAGCTGGAGGTTTGCATGCTGCTTCTGTTGCTAAAGCGATGAATATTCCAAGAGTCCTTGTACCGCCGGCCTCAGGAACATATTGCTCTATGGGACTGCTTGTGGCTGATGTTCGATCCGATTATGTTCGAACTTACCCAATTCAGCCAAACGAAGAAAATAAGTGCGACATTCTTACATTGTTTGAAGAGATGAAATCTGAGGGAGAAGCTCTGTTAATAAAAGAACAGGTATCTGAAGATAAAAGAAAATATATTTATGGTATTGATGCGCGGTACGTCGGACAAAACTACGAATTAACCGTTACCTTTAGTGAAGATCAATTACTAGATTTGGATGTATTAAAAGAGCTGTTTCATAAGGAACATGAGAAAGTATACAGCTATAGTAAGCAAGATGCTGATATTGAATTTGTTAACTACCGGTTGACAGCAGTTGGTGAACAACCAAAAGCACCAGTTCGTTATGTAGAAAGCGAGCCGCGTGAAAAAGTACCTGTTAAAAGTTACAGGAATGTCTCTTTTTCTGACGGTTATGTGAAAACACCAATTTACAGTCGCGACGATCTGAGACCAGGTGATAAATTATTAGGTCCAGCAATTATTGAGCAAATGGATTCAACAACAGTTATATTACCAGACCAAACGATGACGGTTGATCATTATTTGAATCTCCTCATCCGTAATGGAAAGGAGTCGTTATAAATGGGGAAAATTGATTCAGTTACTATTGAACTTATTGTGAATCAACTTTTGTCGGTTGCTGAAGAGATGGGAGCAACTCTAGTTAAAACCGCATATTCTACAAATATTAAAGAAAGAAAAGATTGTTCGACGGCTATTTTTAACAGTAAAGGCGAAATTATTGCTCAAGCTGAACATATTCCAATGCATCTTGGTTCGATGATGGGTATTGTTAAGGAGATTCTAAATAAATATCCCCAAGAACAGATTAAGCCTGGTGATATGTTTGTTACTAACGATCCGTATTCAGGCGGGGGCACTCATTTGCCTGATATTACAATCGCAGCACCTGTTTTTTCTTCAGGAGAAATTGTTGCATTTGTTGCGAACCTTGCTCATCATGCTGATGTAGGAGGCAAGGTGCCCGGAAGTACTTCAGGGGATGCTAATAGTGTCTTTCAAGAGGGACTCAGAATCCCATTGACTAAAGTGTGTTCTAATGGAAAACTAATTCAAGATATCGTCGATTTTATTCAGTTGAATAGCCGTACCCCATTTGAGCGGAACGGAGATTTGGGTGCGCAAATTGCAGCAAATAAGATTGGCATTCTTCGGTTAGAAGAAGTAGTTAAACAATATGGAAATGAAAATTTCAATGCATGTACGGATGCTTTATTAGATTATGCGGAATCAATGATGAAGGCTGGTATTCATAAACTGCCGAATGGTGTTTATGATTTCGTTGATTATTTAGACGATGACGGTATTCATCTGGATCAGCCAGTACCTATTAAAGTGAAGATTACTATTGAAGATGAATCAGCGCATCTTGATTTTACCGGCAGCAGCCCACAAGTAAAAGGACCGATTAATGTAACGTTAAATGGGTTGCTTACAACTGTTTTCTATTGCTTTAAAGCAATTATGGGTCCAAGTATATTCTCTAACCAAGGGATATACCGGGCTTTTACAGTTCATGCTCCTGAGAAAAGTATTATCAATTGTCAAGCGCCTTCAGCTGTAGGCGAACGTATTGACACGTGTCAGCGTGTGGTTGATGTGATTTTTGGTGCTATGGCTAAAGCAGTTCCAGACAAAGTCATTGCCGCATCAAACAGTGCTGTTACAACCGCGACTTTTTCAGGGATGCATCCAAAAACGAATCGTTTCTATGTCTATTTAGAGACCGTTGCCGGCGGATCAGGAGCGCATTGTAAAGGGGACGGATTAAGCGGTGTGCAAGTGCACATGACAAATACGTCTAATTTACCGGTTGAAGCTCTTGAACAAGAATATCCTTTATTAGTTGAAAAGTATCAATTGAGTAAGGATTCTGGAGGCGCCGGCAAGTATCGGGGAGGACTAGGGATTCAAAGGGATATACACGTGTTGCATGATGATGTTGTTTTCTCTGGCTTAGCCGATCGTCATAAAATAGCTCCTTGGGGATTAGAAGGCGGAAAAGAAGGGGCTTCGGGAAGTTTTTGGTTAGAAAGAAAGGGTGAAGCTCGAAGACAATTAAGTTCCAAAATCTCTGATGTTGCTTTAAATAAAGGTGATAAAATCAGTGTTTGTACACCAGGTTCCGGAGGCTATGGCAATCCAATAGAGCGTTCTCCAGAAGAGGTTTTAAATGATGTACTTGAAGGTAAAATATCGAAAGAAGTCGCAAAAGATATCTATAAAGTTGCTCTTACTAATGACGGCAAGAAAGTTGACTGGCAAAAAACTGAAGCCTATCGTTCGGATGCAGTGCCACAACCATAATTTAAAAGACTTTTAGGAATTGTCCCTATAAAGTTAATGGGGCAATTCTTTTTATTTCATTATCAGAATGGATATCTTTTCATTAGGGAGTTGTCTTTGTTTCATGATTTGTTACCAGCTAAGTTTTTATTAAAATGTTAAGATAGAAGAAAATATATGGTATAAATGTTATGAGCAATGAACATAGACTTCGGTTAACCGCAAATTATATGTTTCGGGGGCCATCAAATGGAAATTAACAGTAATAATAACATACCGCTTTATCAGCAGTATGCCGAGAAGTTTAGGCAAATGATTCTTAATAAAGAAATATCTGTAGGTGAACGGTTTCCAGCAGAGATCGACCTTGCCGAAAAATATGGTGTTGCACGGATTACAATTAGAAAGGCAATCAATGAATTAGTTCAAGATGACTTACTTGTACGTAAAAGAGGCAAGGGGACATTTGTGGCTGAACCAAAAATTGAACGGAAACTTGTAAACGTCGCAAGTTTTACTGAGCGTATGCAATCCCGGGGAATTAGGGCTGGAGCGAGATGTATAGATGTTAAAGTTATTAATGCAGATGATAAGCTTTCGAAGAAGCTTCGTATACCTAAGAAATCTGAAGTGGTAGAATTAGTTAGGTTACGCTTATCCAATAATGTCCCAGTCGCCCTTGAGCGCTCTTATTTACCGAGTGAAGCCTACCCAGGTATAGAAAAGGAAAATCTCGAAGATAATTCTTTATATCAAATTCTTGAAAGCAAGTATCAAACACGACCAGGTCATTCAAGCAAAACGCTGGAATTGACACGGGCTACATCTTTGGAAGCAAAACTTCTGAAAACTTCGGTCGGTTCTCCGTTATTTTTGATGATTTCCACAGTTTTTACTGAGGAAAACCAAGTAATGGAATATGTGGAAATACTTTTTTTAGGAGACCGGTTTCGATTTCAAGTATATTAAATTGATATTTGATATTTTTACATTGATAATATATCAGGCCCCTTGGAGAAACTTATTAAAGTTTGAACTAAGGGGTTTTTTAGCAATTTTTTAATGTTATGATTATAATTTTCCTTTGCATAGTTTCATCATTTATCCACATGTCACAGGGTCAGACCCCATTAAATGTGGATAAATATTAAAAATTAAAATATTTATTGAAAAATATATACAATTTATATAAAATGATATTCATAGGTACTAAGGAAAGCGCTTAACCTACTTAATTATCCAATATATATATTATTTTAAAGTGATCTTTGGTACCAATTTACACTTAATTATTTGTCATAGCTTTATAGTGTGGTGGGTTTTTTAGGGTGAAAGGGAAAGCGCTTAATTAAATGGATAAGTCAGGAGTGACAGATATGTTGAAAGAAACGCGTGTTGCAACGCTTGGTTTGGGAAGATTGGGTTATTACCATACAAAAAATTTACATGAAAAAGTAAGAGGCGCCAAGCTTGTTAGTGTTGTTGATCCATTTGGAGATCAGGCTGAAAAAGTTGCTGCGGAGTTAGGCGTTGAAAGTTGGTCAAAAGATCCGGATGATGTTTTTCAGGACCCTAATATTGACGCAGTTGTTATTGTAACGCCTACAAGTACACACGGTGAGATGATTAAAAAGGCAGCGAAGCATGGGAAACATTTTTTTGTTGAAAAACCGTTAACACAGTCATTGGAAGAAGCTGATGAGGTCATTCAAGTTATTAATGAAAATAATGTGATTTGCCAGGTTGGGTTTATGAGGCGTTTCGATCCTGCCTATTATGATGCGAAAAAAAGAATAGAAGCAGGAGATATTGGCAAACCGGTATACTTTAAAGGCATCACACGTGATTTCACTTGTCCTCCTGAGGAATTTATTAAAAACAGCGGCGGCATTTTTCTTGATTGTTCCATTCATGATTATGATATTGCCAGATACCTGATGGGAGCGGAAATTACTTCTGTCTCAGCTCACGGTACAGTTGTTCGGCATCCGTTTATGAGTAAATATAATGATGTCGATCAAGGCATGACTTATATAGAATTTGACTCTGGAGCAGCAGGGGATGTAGAAGCAAGCCGGAATTCACGGCACGGTTACGATATTCGTGCAGAAATAATTGGTACAGAGGGTTCATTGTTTGTCGGAACCTTTGGAAATAAAAATACCACACTGCTTAATGCCAAAGGCAGCAATTATGAAATTATCCCTGATTTTCAAACGAGATTTGATGATGCTTATTTGTTGGAATTAGAAGAATTTATTAAATGTGTGCAGGAAAATAAAGAGCCGAGAGTAACAGCGCTTGACTCGAAAATTAATATGAAAATTGCATTGGCGGCAACAAAGTCCTTCCTAAATGGCGGAGAGAAAATAGTTTTAGAAACCGCTAAAGTAACTAACTAAACATTTAACCAATAAGCTTTCGTCCGTAAGCGCTTTATAAAGAGTAAATGAACTGTCAGGGAGCATCCTAATCATACGGGGTACTCCCTCGTTCTATTAACTAATTTAATATCAGGACTAAAAGATAAGTTCTTTATATGAATAATAGAAACAGGCAGATATAATGAAACAAAAGAAGTATTGAAAGAAGGGCAATAAATGAAGCCGACGATATATGATGTTGCGGAAAAAGCCGGTGTTTCTATTGCGACCGTTTCCAAAGTAATCAATAATACAGGGAAAATCAGCGATAAAACAAAGCGAAAAGTTCTTAAAGTCATGGAAGAAATTAAATATCAGCCGAGCGTTGTGGCATCGGCTTTAACCGGGAAAAAGACAAATACCATCGGGTTCCTTATACCTGATATCGCTAATCCTTTCCATGCCGAAATGGCGAGAAGCGTTGAAGACAGAGGGCATGAACTTGGATTCAGCGTTGTCATGTGCAATACTGACAGCAACCCGGAAAAAGAAGCTCAATATCTCGAATGGCTGCAGCGGAAAAGTGTCGACGGTATCATCCTCGGAAGCGGCACACAAAACGATGCCAGTTTAAAAGAATTAATTGAGCAAAAGATTCCGGCAGCTTTAATTGCTACAGATATACCGTCTCTTTCGGTCAATGCGGTATTAATTGACGATTTTTTGGGAGGGTATCAAGCCATAACGCATTTAATCAGTTTAGGTCATAAAAATATCGCCTTTATAGCTGGAAGCTTAAACAATGTTATGGAAAGGGAACGTCTGCGCGGCTATAAGCAGGCACTTGAAGAAGCAGGGATTGAATTCAATAGACATAACCTATTAGTTAACAATTTTTCTTTTGATGATGCAAAACGGTCAATGAAAATGCTGACAGAGTCCGGAGAGAGACCTACAGCTGTGTTTGCATTTAATGATTTATTGGCAATCGGTGCAATCCACGGGGCCAAAGAAGCGGGGTTAAAAATTCCTGATGACTTATCCGTCGTCGGCTTTGATAATACGATCTTAGCTGCTATCAATGACCCGCCGTTAACGACTATCGCCCAGCCGATCCAAGATATGGGACGAAAAGTAACCGATTTATTAATAGAACAAATTAAAGATGATCATACCGTAAAACAACGTGTAGTTTTATTGCCGGAATTAATTGTTCGTCAAACGACAAGTCCCCCGAAAATATAAGTTTTATCACTGAAAGGGTGTCACTTTTTTGGAAGCTATAAGGGAGAAAAAAGAGCAAAATCAAAAAGAAATATCAATGAAAGATCATATCTTTTTTTTATCAGCTGTTTTCTGCTTTTGGTTTGCAACATATATTTATACTCCTGTGTTTGGGGTATATTTGCAAAAAATAGGATTCTCATATTCTATTATCGGGATTATACTTGGCAGTTACGGCATCACGCAGATAATATTAAGGCTGCCGCTTGGTATCTTATCTGACCTGTTGCAAGGGTTGAGGAAACAATTGCTTATTTTTGGATTTTTCATGGCGCTCGTCAGCAGTTTACTGTTAATTTATTTTCATTCCTTTGTGCCTATTTTGGCCGCAAGATTGCTTGCAGGGGTGACAGCATCTATGTGGGTCATGGCGACGATATTATATTCCCAATATTTTAATACAAACCGTGCCTCTCAAGCGATGGGAACAATGCAATTTTTAACTGTCTCTGCCCAGTTCATCAGCATGGCCATTTGCGGATATTTAGTTAATGCCTTCGGCTGGAAATTTCCTTTTTGGGTTGGCGCAGTTGCATCGGTCATAGGTATTTTTTTCGCTTGGAATATCAAAGAAATTAAACAAAATGACAGCGGTCAGCCTTTGAAGCTTTTACACTTAATAAAAGCAACTTTATCGATACCAAATTTAAAAATCATCACGTTTCTCTGTTTGATTGCTCATGCGGTTTTATTTATTACAATATTTGGTTTCAGTCCAATCTATGCGGCTCATCTGGGGATAGATGAGAAAGCCTTTGTATGGGTAACGTGTGCCTTTTTCATACCGCATGCTTGTTCTTCATTAAGCCTTGTATTTATAAAAATAAACATGACATACAACAAATGGATTTTAGGCAGTTGCTTCTGCATCACAGCAATATTTTTAATCATTGTTCCTTATTCGAAATCATTGGCGTCATTATGTTTGTTGCACGCAATTGTTGGATTGGCACTTGGCTTTATATTCCCATTGCTGTTAAGTCAAGTTGTTCAAATTAGTTCAGGTGAACTAAAAATGTCGGCAATGGGCTTTTACCAATCTTTTTATGCTTTGGGAATCTTTTTAGGTCCAATGATTGCAGGGAAAATCGCCGGCAGCATTGGATTAAATGATGTTTTTTATTTTACGGGGATCATCTCAATGATTGCTGCTGTTTTGGTTGTTTTTCGTGCTGTTGGAATAGGTTATAGCAAAGATGTCAATAATTAAATGACGAATAAAAATGAGCCTGATTTTTTAATAGGCTTATTTTTTATTGCCATTTATCACAGCACTTCTAAATGGGAAAATCTTAATGATAGCTTCACGTTTTAACCTCCAATTATTTTTACTCGGATAATGAACTTTTCTTATTTAAATCTAGTCTTTTTAACATCTATAAATAGAAAGCGAGAAATCATTATAAAAACTATCACGAACAGGAGTTCAGTATGAATAAAAATAAAAGTATCTTTATACCGGTTTTTATAGTTGCTGTTATAAGCCTGTTGCTTGTCGTGTATTCATATGTCGCGCCTCATGCTTCTCATCATGGGCTTTTTGGTGAGGGGCACCCTTCTAAAGGCGGGGAACATCTAAGAAGAGAATTATCCAGTTCTTTTAAACTATTTGGTACGTTTGCCATTATTTTAGGAGCCTTTAACTTCTCATGGTTCTTTATAAAAAAACAAATGAGATCTCCATCTAAACTTATAAAAAAATTAGGAAAATGGGTTTATAAAATGCATGAATACACAGGGTGGGCCATTTTCGTCCTTATAGCTTTTCATGGGGGATACTTTTTACTTGAAGATTTTCAAAATCCCCATATTAAGACAGGGCTGGCAGCCTTTGTTCTCCTAATAACATTGGTTATATATGGATGGTTATTAAAACGCACCCGTCAACAAAATAACCGAAAACTATTACGGAAAGGCCACTTTTTCCTCAGCAGTCTATGGATTGTTGCATTATTGTTCCATGCCGGGGGTACCATTTTAACGATTGCTGGTATTACATTAGCGGTGTGGGTATTGGTTTGGTTAATAGTTTGGAAAGCAAAAAAAGAAAAGACAGTTCATCAAAAGTTAAAGTTGAAATAAATTTATTAGAAATCCCGAATTACCATTCATTTCAAGTACGGGCATTTTAAGGCGGTGAAAAGAGGAGTCCTTTAATAAAAGGGCTTCTTTATTTTTATCCCGATGCAACCGTCCGTAAAACTCCTGCCTCAAAACTTGAGTTTAAGCGCTGAAGCTTAGGCTTTCCTAAAAAGGAAAATCTATTAAGTCCAGTTACTTGAACTATTTTTCAAATAAAAAATTCCTTATTCAAAGTCGTTTATTATCGAAAAATTCCTAAAACTATTCATTTATCATTCCCTCCGCATGTTATATAATTATTTCAGAACTATATTACTATTTTGAAAATATTAAGGAGGAATGATTATGCCATACTCTGAAGTAAGAGTCAGTGAGAAATTAAGCGAGGCTTATACTTTACCAAGCTGGCTCTATACGGATCCTGAGGTGCTTGAATTTGAAAAAAAGGAGATTTTTAGCAGAACATGGCAATACGTAGGACATATCAGCCAAGTTCAACAGAACGGTGATTATTTTACAACCGAGGTCGCCGATAAGCCGCTTATCATTACTCGCGCAAATGATGGAGAGGTAAGGGCTTTTTATAATGTTTGCAGCCATCGAGCGGCAAAGCTGGTTGAAGGTGAAGGGAATAAAAGTATTCTTACCTGTCCGTATCATGCTTGGACATATCATCTCGATGGCAGTTTGAATAGGGCGCCGAATATGAAAGGTGTTGAAAATTTTAATCATGATGACTTCTGTTTAAAAACAGTAAGATTGGAAATTAAAGAATCGCTTATTTTTGTCAATCTTGATCCGAATGCGCCAAGCATGGATAGTGTGTTTGGAGGACTTTTCGAAGGTCTTAAAAAGTTTCACCTTGACAAGCTGAAAAAAGTAAGGGTAGTGGAAACGGTTTGTAAATCTAACTGGAAAGTTGGTATTGATAACTATCTGGAGTGTGATCATTGTCCCCTAGTACATAAGTCGTTAGTGCAACAGGTTAATATGGATGATTATGAAGTGAATATTTTTAATAATTATGTGTACCAAGGTGTTCCGTTAAAAGGTGAGACAGACGATGATTATGCATTGGGCAGAGGCGGACGCTATTACTGGCTGTATCCGAATATGTGGTTATCGTTTGACCCGGGGCCAGCCAATCTGTCAATTCACAGGTCAGTGCCGATTGATCACAAAACAACGAAATATATTTATACAACATTTTTAATGAATGAGACAATGAGCAAGGAAGAGGAAGATTTGTTAGCTATTGATCAGCATGTTCGCAAGGAAGACCGCGAGATTTGTGAAGAGGTTCAAAAAGGGCTGGAAACAGGTGCGTATAAGCAAGGAAGGTTTTCACTGACTGAAAACTGTGTCCATCATTTTCATTTGATGATGCAAGACGCGATGCAAGGTTTTTATGCGCTTCAAAAGTGAAATGACATTTCAATTATTAAAATATGGAATAAAAGGCATAAAAACACCATTTGTTTGAAAGCGCTGTCTTAGTTTTGTTTGCTTTTAAATAAAATAAGGATAGGTGGATAACCTATGGCATCTGAACGGAAAGATGACTCGCAGTTGCAGCGTTCCATGAAAAGCCGGCATCTTTTTATGCTGTCTTTGGGAGGCGTAATTGGAACCGGGCTTTTTTTGGGGTCGGGACTGACGATTGGTCAAGCGGGACCTGGTGGTGCTGTTGTTGCTTATCTTGTTGGCGGCTTGCTCATGTATCTTGTTATGGTTTGTTTGGGTGAGCTTTCGGTTGTCATGCCTGTGTCCGGTTCATTCCAGGCTCACGCTGCAAAATTTATTGGCCCGGCTACAGGATTTGCAATAGGCTGGCTGTATTGGATGAGCTGGGTAACAACGGTAGGATTAGAATTTACTGCCGCCGGCATGCTGATGAAAAGGTGGTTTCCGCATACGCCGGTTTGGGTATGGTGTGTTGTGTTTATTGCCCTATTGTTCACCTTGAATGCATTGACAACAAAAGGCTTCGCTGAAACAGAATACTGGTTTGCAGGCATTAAAGTTCTGGCGGTTATCATGTTTATTATTATTGGCGGTTTAGCTGTTTTTGGCGTTATTAGTATACATGGAAAATCCGCTCCATTTTTTTCAAATTTAATTGGTCATGGCGGGCCCTTTCCTAAAGGAATTAGTGCAATATTTGTCACGATGATGACGGTCGTCTATTCCTTTCAAGGTTCGGAAATCATGGGTATTGCGGCGGGTGAAACGGAAAAACCGGAAAAGAGTATACCGAAAGCGATTAAAACCCTTGTATTTCGAATAATAATATTTTATGTCCTGGCTATTGTTGTCTTATCGGCAATTGTACCATGGAAACAAGCTGGTTTGTTGGAAAGTCCATTCGTTAAGGTATTTGATATGGTGGGTATCCCATATGCAGCTGATATCATGAATTTTGTTATCTTAACGGCAGTTCTTTCTGTGGGAAATTCTGGCTTATTTGCCAGTACGCGCATTCTTAGGTCACTTTCAGTGGATGGGATGGCGCCGGCATTCCTCAAGAAACTGACTAAAAGAGGCGTTCCGGTATATGCTTTGTGTATAACGCTTGCTTTTGCATTATTGTCTTTGTTAACAAGTGTGGTTGCGGCTGATACGTTGTTTACTGTACTGCTTTCTATTAGCGGTTTGGCGGGAACGATTACTTGGATGGTCATTGCATTGGCGCAATATAACTTCCGCAGGCGATTCATTAAGGAAGGCGGTAAAGTGAGCGATTTAAAATTTAAGGTGCCGATTTTTCCGTTAATACCATTTCTCTGTATTGCCATTTGTTTATCAACTTTCGTGTTTATTGCTTTTGATCCTACACAAAGAACCTCGCTATATTACGGTTTTGGGTTCTTGACAGCTTGTTACTTATACTATTATTTAAGATATAGGAGAAAAAATACGATGCCATCGCCAATTGTTGGTGAAGCGGATGGTAAGCTTATTAAAAAAGAAGAAGTATGATATAGAGTCCCTTTTGATGGGGGCTTTTATTTTTGTTCACAAGGAAAGAATTATCAATTAATTATCCACATTATCCACAAAATCCACAAGTTCACAGGGTCAGACCCCAAAATAAAAAAGGGTGCTGAAACACCCTTTTTTTATTTAGAAGCAAATTTTTTACGCAAATCTTGTTCTATTTCTTCTAAGCTGCGTCCTTTCGTTTCCGGTACGAAAATGGCGACGAATATAAATGCCAGGACGCCGATCACTGCAAAGATGAAGAATAATGGTACGATGCCGATAGCATCCAATAAGATAGGGAAGAGGAATGATACAACTAAGTTCCCTAATGATAGGAAAAGTGTTGTAATACCTGTTCCGGCTCCGCGGGCTTTTAATGGGAATAGCTCGGGAAGAATAACCCATACGGCAGGGCCCCATGTAGCTGCAAAGAACACAATGAAAAGCCCAAGGAAAATAACAGTGACCCATGCTGTTGATGCTGATAGTCCGGCTGACGCAAGGATACAGGCAATCACGACAAGGCTGATGACCATCCCGACGTTACCCCAAAGCATTAATTTTTTCCGTCCAAGTTTATCAATAACAGCAATAGCGACAAGGGTCAATAGTACGTTGACAACACCGATCCCGACTGTTCCTAAGATGGAAGCAGAGGATCCCAGACCTGCGTGATTAAAGATCGTTGGTGCATAATAAATAATTGCGTTGATCCCAATAATTTGCTGGAAAATGGCGAGAACAATGCCGACGATCAGCATTGGGCGCACCCAGCGTGATTTTAGTAAAGACCATGCACTCTCCTGATCTTTTTCAGCCTCTTTGATTTCCAGAATTTCTGATTCAATTTCATTATCTTCACGTGTCAGTTTCATGACTTCACGTGCTTCATTTTCACGGTTTTTCTTTAATAGCCAACGCGGGCTTTCAGGCATAAATGCTACGCCAATAAGAAGTCCGACAGCCGGTACGACTGCAAGTCCCAGCATCCAGCGCCATCCGTCTATAGGCGTGAAAGCATAGTTAATAATATAGGCAACCAGAATACCTATGGTAATCATTAGCTGATTTAAAGAACCTAATGAACCGCGGATATTTGTTGGCGCCATTTCCGCTAAGTATACTGGTACGAGGGCAGTAGATCCGCCAACGGCTAATCCAATAACAATCCTTGAGATGACGAGCATTGTTGCGTTTGGTGAAAAAGATGCCCCTAATGCCCCTATGATATATACGATGGAGATCAGTAAGACAACCCGTCTGCGTCCCCACTGGTCGGAAAGAGGACCGCTCAAACCGGCACCAACGATTGCCCCGATAAGTAGGGCGCTTACAACAAACCCTTGCATAAAACTATTTAAAGGGATATCTTTTTGGATAAATAATAGCGCACCGGAAATAACACCGGTGTCATATCCGTAAAGCATACCGCCAAGCGCCCCGAAGAAATAAATCAATCCTTTATTTGTCTTCCCGTACATCAAAAAGAACCTCCTTTAGCTTAATCTGTAAAAGCCTTAACATAATATAACGTTTTCATTTAATTAAATTAATTAACTAGGAATGCGAGAGTCAAGGAATAATTTTCCTTTCTACTAACTCCTGAAAATAAAGTAAGTATAAACGTTTAAAAAATATAAGTAGTTAGGGCTGCCTAATTATAATAATTCTTAAAGAAATTAATTTCAAATAAAATGACTTAATGATAGTCAAAAGGACTTATTTCTATATATGTTACCCTGATTTTAAGATTTTATTTTTATAGAATTTTAAGCTGAGAAACCATTTTCTTCACCATATTTTATTATGTTTGGATTATTTAGATAATAAATTAACTTTCTTTAATTATCACATTGACAAGTCATTAATGCTTAATTTATAATTTCTGTAACGGGTTACACAAAAAGATGATTTTTTGTAATAATTGTAAACGGTTACGAACCAAGGAGAATCAAGCCATGCCAACAATAAGAGATGTTGCAAAAGAAGCCGGTGTATCGGTTGCGACGGTATCCCGGGTAATAAATAGTAATGGATATGTTAATGAAGATACCAAGAAGAAGGTCGTCAAGGCAATCCAGCTTTTAAATTATAAACCTAATGCAGTGGCGAGAAGTCTATTTAAGAAGCAGTCTATGACAATCGGATTAATTATCCCGGATATTACGAACCCATTTTTCCCCCAGCTGGCTCGTGCCGTAGAAGATGTAACAAATGACAAAGGTTATACGATTATTCTGGGAAATTCTGATGAAAGTTCAGAAAAAGAAAAAGAGTATCTGGATATTTTTGAACAAAAGTATGTCGATGGGATCATCCTTGCGACTAATACTTTAACAAGTGAACAGATTGCAGCACTAGAAAAGCCGGTAGTGGCGGTCGACCGTCCTATTGATTCTGGAATTCCAACAGTTGTTGCTCAACATCGTGATGGTGCACATGTTGCTGTAAAGCATCTTGTCGGTATCGGCTGCCAAACGATTGCCCATATCCGCGGGCCCGAACATGTGGTGAGTGCTGATGAAAGATATAAGGGATACCTTGATATCGTTCAAAATCAGCAATGGTATTCTGAGCAATTAGTCGTCAGCGGCAATTATACGATAAAGGATGCTTATAAAGCCTCCTTGAATTTGATCAAAGAGCGTCCAGACATTGACGGTATATTTGCTGGTAATGACTTAATGGCCATCGGTGCTTTAAAAGCAGCCCGTGAATTAAAGAAAAAGGTCCCTGAAGAACTGGCCATTATCGGCTTCGACGGTATTGATATGTGTGAAACAACATATCCGGAATTGTCCACTATAGTTCAACCGGTTTACGAAATAGGTGTCACTGCGGCGAACATGCTGATTGACTTAATAGAGAATAAAAGGGTTAACAATCAATATTTTGAATACCCTGTTCAGCTAAAGGTAAGAAATTCTACCAGGGGTCAGACCCCAAAAAACTGTGGATAATGTGGACAGTGTGGATAAAATTTTGCTGTTTTTTGGGGGAGGATCCAATTAACAGCGCATTTAAAAGTAAGGAGGACATTTCATGAACCGACCAAGAATAACGGTTATTGGAAGTATTAATATGGATTTAGTAACGGAAGCTGACAGAAGACCGGGAGCCGGAGAAACGATACTTGGCAAACAGTTTTCTACAATCCCTGGGGGAAAGGGAGCGAACCAAGCTGTATCAGCAGCGCGTCTTGGCGGAGAAGTTACAATGATTGGCTGTGTCGGTGAAGATGCGTTTGGTAAAGAGCTTTTAAACCACTTAGAGGCAGAAGGGATTATCATTGATAATGTGGAACCGGTTACACATTCGCAAACCGGTATTGCGGCCATTACTTTGGCTGAAGGTGATAACAGTATCATAGTTGTTCCGGGAGCAAACGATGCTCTTACTGAAGAAAAGATTTTACGCTATGAAAAAATCATCGCTGACAGTGATGCGGTATTATTACAACTTGAAATCCCGATGCCAACGGTTATAAGAGCTGCGGCAATGGCTCATAAACATGGTGTAAAAGTTATTTTAAATCCTGCCCCTTTTCAAAAACTGCCGGAGGAACTCATTAATGATGCAGATGTCATAACGCCTAATGAACATGAATATGAAGAACTCATGAAAAACTACTCCGCAGATCCGGACACTTTAAAAGAGAAGCTGGTCATTACTAAGGGCGGCGATGGTACAGTTTTTTATGACAAAGGTAAAGAAATTCACGTTCCCGGTTATCAAGTTGATGTCACAGATACAACTGGAGCAGGTGATTCATTTAATGGCGCTTTGGCCGTTCAAATGGCTAAGGGTGCCTCGCTTGAAGAGTCAATCCGCTATGCTAATGCTGTCGGTGCTTTATCTGTAACAAAATTCGGTGCACAATCGGGCATGCCGAAAGCTGATGATGTTCACAATTTTGTCACAGGGTCAGACCCCCGAATTTGTGGATAATTTTTCAAAAGGGGGGGGAGACCCCCTAATGTTAAATAAGTAGGGGTGGATAAATATTATGAAAAAAAACGGGATTTTAAATAGTGATATTGCAACTGTCTTAGCTCACCTAGGCCATACAGATACAATTGTCATTGCAGATTGCGGGTTGCCTGTTCCTGAAAATGTGAGGAAAATAGATCTTTCTATTAAAAAAGGATTTCCTGGTTTCCTTGATGTTTTAAAAGAGGTAGTCAATGATATGGAGATAGAAAAGGTCACATTGGCAACGGAAATACAAGGTCAAAATCAGTCTTTACATATGGATCTGAAAAATCTTTTCGTTAATACTGAAATGGAACTCATCAATCATGAAGACTTGAAAAAGAAAACAGCCGATGCAAAAGCTGTTATTAGAACCGGCGAGGTAACACCGTACGCCAATGTTATTTTACAAGCTGGGGTGATTTTCTAATGGAACCTATTGTGAAAATGACAAACATCAGTAAGTTGTTTTCCGGCAACCAAGTGCTGAAACAAGTTTCTTTTGAGATTGTTCCCGGAGAAATTCATGCTTTAATGGGGGAAAATGGTGCCGGGAAATCAACACTGATGAAAATTTTAACCGGTATTTATTCAAAGGATGAAGGCGATATCCTGGTGAATGGCAGCTTAGTTGATTATAAGGATCCAAAAGAAGCAGAGCAAGATGGCATCAGCGTTATCCATCAAGAGCTTAATATTATTCCCAATCTGACTGTCGCTGAAAATATGTTTCTAGGTAAAGAAATTTCTTATAGCAAAACCGGTATTTTAAATACGAAAGCCATGCGAAATGAAACGAAAAGACATTTGGAGAGATTAGGTGTTAAGTTAAACCCTGATAAAAATGCTGGAAGTTTGTCAGTCGGCCAGCAGCAAATGGTAGAAATCGCTAAAGCACTTGCAACAGATACAAAAGTATTAGTCATGGACGAGCCAACAGCTGCACTGACGGATAGGGAAATTGAAACACTTTTTGGTGTCATGAGGGATTTGAAAAATCAAGGGGTTGCAATTGTCTATATCTCTCACCGTATGGAAGAAATTTTTCAAATGTGCGATCGCATTACTGTATTGAGAGATGGCAGTTATGTAGGAACAGAAAATATAAAGGAAACTGATCTTAATCAAATAGTAAAAATGATGGTTGGCAGAGAATTAGGCGAACGATTCCCAGAGCGCCAAGTCAAGATTGGGGAAGAACGGCTGAGAGTGGAAGGGCTTTCAAACACAGGCCTATTCGAAGATGTTTCTTTTTCAGTTAAACAAGGTGAAGTTCTTGGTGTAGCGGGTTTGATGGGTGCCGGGCGTTCTGAAATTTTCGAAACATTATTCGGTGCACGTCATAAAACTGGCGGACGTATTTTTGTTGATGAAAAAGAGGTTAAAATTAAAAAGCCTTATGATGCTAAAAAAGCTGGTATAGGCTTTGTAACCGAAGATAGAAAAAGTGAAGGGTTAGTATTAGAACTGTCAGTAAAGAAAAATTTAGCTTTGCCTAATTTGAAACCGTTATCAAATTGGGGTGTAATGTCCGCAAAAGCTGAAAAATCAATGGCTGAGGATTTTATTAATAAGCTGCGGATAAAAACGCACCATGCTGATTTACAAGTAAAGTCACTAAGCGGAGGGAATCAGCAAAAGGTCGTTATCGGAAAATGGGTTGGCATTAACCCAAAAATTCTTATTCTTGATGAACCAACACGCGGTGTAGATATTGGTGCAAAAAAAGAAATCTATCAGATTATCAATGAATTAGCAGCTCAAGGTGTGGCCATTGTCATGATTTCATCTGAGTTGCCGGAAGTTCTTGGCATGAGTGATCGGATCATGGTCATTCACGAAGGACGAGTAGCCAGGATTTTGGATAAAGCTGAAGCGAATCAAGAAAATATTATGCAGGCAGCAACAGGGGGTTATAAACATGTCAAAACAAATGGTCAATAATTTGCAAAAGCTAGGTCCGGTCATTGGTTTGATTCTTATTGTCATTATTTTGTCTATTTTAAGTCCCAGCTTTTTGGCCATGGACAATATTTTTAATGTTCTCCGTCAGGTTTCTATAAATGCACTCATTGCCTTTGGTATGACACTTGTTATTTTAACAGGTGGCATTGACCTGTCTGTTGGATCAATCTTAGCATTAGGCAGTGCGGTTACAGCAAAAATGCTGGTAAGCGGGATGGACCCAATTTTATCCGTCCTTCTTGGTCTGATTGCCGGCGGTGTAATGGGTGCCATTAATGGTCTGATTGTCACAAAAGGTAAAGTTGCGCCATTTATAGCAACATTGGCAACGATGACAATTTTTCGCGGTTTAACACTCGTCTATACAGAGGGAAAGCCGGTGACTGGTTTAACAAACAGCTTTTCCTTCCAGTTGATTGGTAAAGGATACTTCTGGTACATTCCTTTTCCTGTTATTTGGATGTTTATCGCGTTTGTCATTTTACTTTTTATATTAAAGAAAACAACGGCTGGCCGCGGTATTTATGCAGTTGGCGGTAATGAGGAAGCATCTATCCTTTCCGGCGTCAAAGCTAATAGAATTAAGATTTTCGTTTATACGGTAACTGGTATACTATCAGCTTTTGCAGGGATGATTCTAACTTCCCGTTTGAATTCTGCGGACCCTAATGCGGGAACATCTTATGAATTAGATGCTATTGCAGCAGTTGTTATAGGCGGTACAAGTTTATCAGGGGGACGCGGTTGGATTTTTGGAACTTTTATTGGTTCACTAATCATCGGTGTTTTAAATAATGGGCTAAATCTATTAGATGTCTCGCCATTTTTCCAGCAAGTTGTTAAAGGGGTTGTCATTCTCATTGCAGTATTGTTGGATCGTCGTGAGAATAAATGATGAAATTTTAAAAAATAGAAGGGGCAGGTGGATTTCGGTATGAAGAAAGGGCTCAAAATTCTTGTGTTTGGATTGTTATGTACATTTTTGTTATCAGGTTGTTCTTTAATTTCTTTAGAACCGCCGGGAGCGGCTAGTTCTCATAAAAAAACATCAACTGATAAATTGAAGATTGGCTTATCCATTTCTACCTTGAATAACCCGTTCTTTGTCAGTTTAAAAGAAGGTGCTCAAAAAGAAGCGAAAGCCAAAGGCTATCAGTTAATAACAGAAAGCGCTCAAGATGACTCAGCCAAACAGGCAAACGATATTGAAGACCTTATTCAAAAACATGTCGATATGTTAATTGTTAATCCAACAGATTCAGATGCGGTTGTCGGTGCCATTCAATCGGCAAATGATGCTCATATCCCTGTCATTACTGTTGACCGTAAAGCGAATGGCGGCAAGGTTGTCACCCACATTGCTTCAGACAATGTGAAAGGCGGACAAATAGCGGCGAAAATGATTACTGATCAACTCAAAGGTAAAGGGCATATTGTAGAACTGCAAGGTATTCCGGGGCAATCGGCAACAAACGAACGCGGAAAAGGTTTTGACGATGAAATAAAAAAAGCAAAGGGTATTACGGTAACCAGGCAGCCGGCAGATTTTGACCGTAATAAAGGCTTGTCAGTCATGGAAAATATTATCCAAAGCAATCCGAATATTGATGCAGTCTTCGCCCAAAATGACGAAATGGCATTAGGAGCAATCGTCGCACTCAAAGAAGCCAATATTCAAAATGTGCCTGTTATCGGATTCGATGGTACGGATGATGGCATTAAAGCTGTAAAAGACGGTAAAATGACTGCCACTATTGCCCAGGAACCTAAGGTTATTGGTAAGGAGGCTATAGATGCAACCGCCAAAGCCATTGATGGTAAAAAGCTTCCAAAGTTCATTCCAATTGATTTAAAGGTAATAAAATAAGGGTCTGACCCCAAAAAAATGTGGATAATGTGGATAAAACAACAGCCCCGTGTTCAGGGGCTGTTGTTTTGATTGATAGTCTATTATTACAGAAACTAAAGCGATGAATCTAAAAGCAGTGGAGCATTTGTTAGTAATTGATTTCTAAGGTCAGACATCTTCTGATCTAATAAGAAAGCAGCGTTAGATAAATCGACTAGCCGCTTTTTTGCAGATTCCGGCACATGTTTGCCTTGGTATTTGTAATTAAGCTTATGTTCTGTTGAAGCCCAAAAGTCCATTGATAATGAGCGGATCTGAATTTCAACAGGAACCCAGAGTATCTCATTTGATAAAATAACCTCTGTTTCCACAATGATATGCAGGCTCTTATAGCCGCTTTCCTTCGGATGATTGATATAATCCTTGACCTTTATAACACGAATATCTTCGCGATTTTCAATATGCTCCTTCAGCATATATATATCATCGATAAAGCTTGTTACAATTCTGACACCGGCAATATCTTTAATGCTTTCCTCGATAGATTTGAGTGTTAACGGAATTTGTCGTTCTTCAACTTTTTTAATTAATGATCTGGGCTTTTTCATTCTTGTTTTTAAATGTTCAATCGGAGAATACCCATATTTCCCTCGCCATTCCAAATCAATAATTTCGAAATCACTTTTTAATTCAGTTAATGCCATTTTGTATTTTAGGAAAAATCCGCTCCATTCATTAAACAGTTCGTCAAGAAATTCAATTTGATTAATATTAATCTCTTGGGTCATTTTAAACACCTCAATAGATTTTTCAGTTTCTTTAATTTAAGATTCATACGTTATTTATAAATGAAAAAGCACCTTAATTACGTTAATTTGAAAAAAATAACACAATTAAGGTGAACATATTTTTATGCTGTTATATAACAACTGGTTGCTTTTCAGAGCGACCGGTTGTTTGCTTTACCATTTTTAATTGTGAATAAAGGCTTATTAAATCACCAAAGAGATTAAAACTTATCCACATTATCCACGCCATCCACAATTATTTGGGGTCTGACCCCATATCTGAGAGATGTTTCGATTTGTCGGGATTGTGAAAGAACAATACTGCCAAAACAGATGTTAATGCTAAAATTGCCAGCAGCCAAAAGGCATTAGTGAAATTGCCTGTTGTTTGTACAATCCAGCCTGTTATTGTCGGGGCAATAATACCTGCAATCGCAAAGAATGTATCCATGACGCCAAGCGCTGTTCCGGAACGTTCTTGGGCAACGTCAACATTGATGGCGTAAAATGTTGAGTTGGATCCCATACCAAAGGCAACCGCTAATGAAATGAAAATCAGTGATACGGTTAAGCTATGCGTAAATATTACCGGAAGGATACAAATGGCTGCTAATAACTGTGTAATCCAAATCGGATGGGAACGGGACTTCCGCAAGCTGCCTGTTTTCTTTAAGATTGCATCAGATATGTAGCCAAGCGCATATAAGAAGATCGCCGCAAGCACCCACGGAATAACACTAAATAATCCGATAGATGTTAATTTTAAACCGTACACTTTTTCCAAATAACTTGGCAGCCAGGTCATAAAAAAGAATACATAATAACCAAATACAAAGAAAGCCCAATCATTGGCGAGTAAAGTCGGATTTGTAAATAAAAACTTCCATAATCCTTGGACTTCCTTTTTATTGCTTGCGGGTTCTTCGTGATCCCCTTTTTCATTATCCAACCCTGAATGAATATGCCGAAGTTCGGCCTCATTGACAAATTTGCTTTGTTCCGGGCGGTCACGGAAGAAGATAATCCACAGCGGCGTCCAAATTAATCCCGCAATGGCAAGAATAATAAACGTCCAACGCCAATCGACAAGGGAAATTAATCCGGAAACAATAACAGCTCCGATAGCATTAGCGATTGGTACAGCGACAAGTGAGTTAGACAAGGCGATAGCCCGTTCATCTTTTGATAACCAGTCGCTAACCGCTCTATTCATCGATGGAAAGTTCGGTCCTTCTGCCAACCCGAGTAGAATTCTCATGAAATATACCATCACAAACCCAACAGCCAACCCTGTAAGACCAATGGCAATTGCCCATAATATCGACATAAAAAACAAGGTGTAACGTGCTCCGACACGATCCGCTAATATCCCGCCGAAAAATGACATGATCATGTAACCAATGCCAAACGCACCGAGAATGAGTCCGGCTTGGCCCGAATTCAGATGAAAGAGCGTTGAAATTTTGGGAATGGCAAAGGAAATGGCTGAACGGTCAACATAATTAATCACCGTCACAATAAATAAAAGAAGAATAATAACCCAACGAAATTTTGTCGCTTTCATCATGATAATCACCATCCTTAGTTTTAGTCATAGTGTCCCAACTTTCTATATCACAAAAGTTTTATTTTTAAACATTCTAAAATATCTTTTCATTATTCTTAGCGTCATTCATTGATATATCCAGACGCTGTAAAAAATAAAGAATCTTTTAGAACTTAAAGTTGAAGTGATTTGATAAAAGGTCCATAATTAATATAAAAAAATTGAATGCCATTAGGAGTGTTTCATGACTCGAAATAAAAGAGCTTTTATTATTTTACTTGTAATAATTATCGCGATGATGGCTGTCATGTTCCAAGCGTCCAATACACCATACAAAAAGCAAGACATAAAGCCGTTTTTAAGAGAACATATCAGTCTATCCAAGGATAGTTTGCCTCAATTTTCGTTCAGATATGACGGAGAATTGGTAACAACGGGTCAACCTTATGACTTTATTGAGTTTTGCATTAGAAAACTGGGGCATATTTCTGAATACGCAGCGTTAACCTTTTTATTGGTATGTGTATTTCTTATAACGAGAATATCTCGTAAAATAGCTTACATGACCGGTTTCCTGCTTTCCTTGCTTTATGCTTTATCCGATGAATGGCACCAATCGTTTATACCAGGCAGAACCGGGCACTTAATAGATGTTTTTACCTTTGATTTGTTTGGTATTTTATTAGGGTTAATAGCAGCTTTTATTGTTAATCGGTTAATAAGGAAGGCAAAAAGGGTTAATAAAGGGGATTTTGATATTAGAAGTTGAGCAATATAAAGGATGGCATATTCGCCATCCTTTATATTGCCTGTGAATAATGTTTTAAGGCATTGATTAACATGTTCCAAAATTTTTCCTTATCGAGCTCCATTGCCACATTAACATTGGGTTCCCGTCCGGTTACCCCGTTTATGTCAATAACAGTCATTCCGGATGTAAACTCACCTTTTGTTTCAATATCAACCCGAAGTTTTTTTGTTGTAAATACAGTTGGATCGATGCAATAGGCGACTGCACAGGCATCATGAATTGGGGCACCGGAAAAACCAAACTCATCTTTATATGTTTTTGAAAAATATTGGAGCAATTCTACAACAAATTCAGAGACGGGATTTGAAATGGCTTGAATTTGTTCAATAATTTCAGGCGTGGTTACGGCTTGGTGTGTCAGTTCAAGTCCTGCCATTGTGATAGGTACGCCGCTTTCAAAAACAATGTTTGCCGCTTCAGGATCAACGAAAATATTAAACTCAGCAGCCGGTGTCCAGTTGCCTGACATGCCTCCGCCCATTAAGACGATTTCTTTTATCTTGGGAATAATGAGCGGTTCTTTTCGCATGGCTAAGGCAATGTTAGTTAATGGTCCAACTGGTACAAGTGTGATATCTCCTTTTGATGAAAGCAATTCCTCTATGATGACGTCTACGGCATGATCTTTGACCAATGTTTGGCGGGGTATTGGAAGAGACGGGCCTTCCATACCGGATTCACCATGAATCGAAGGGGCTGTCTCTCTTTTTCTAGTCAGCGGACCGGCAGCGCCGCGGGCGACGGGAATGTCTTTAAGACCTGCGATTTCACAAACTTTCAATGCATTGATAGCCGTTTTTTCAACTTCAGCGTTCCCGGCAACGGTTGTAATTGCCCGTAAATCGATATTCGGACTTCCGGCTGCAAGTAAAATAGCTATAGCATCATCGTGACCGGGGTCACAATCAATAATAATTTTTCGCTTCGTTTGTTCCATGTTATGCCTCCATAATAATAAAAATCGTTAAAATTTAGTATGGGCTTAAATATTAAATCTATCAAGACCTGTAGAGAAATCTTTAAGATCTTAAGTATTTGAGTTGATTAAATTCATGTATAATTGTAGGATAATTAACATTAATCAATAAACACTTTCTATTTGAAAAGGTGATTATATGACATTGGCTGAGATTTCTAACGTTATTGAAGAACGGAAGGATCAATATTTAGAAACTTTGTTTACTATGTTAAGACAAAAAAGTATCAGCGCTCAAAATGAAGGCATTGAAGAGTGCGCAAAATTGTTAGAAAACATCATGAAAAGCATTGGGATTAATACGATGATTCTTGAAACAAATGGCCATCCTGTTGTTTACGGAGAGATTATTAAGGACCCAGAGGCTTTTACTTTGCTGATATATGGTCATTACGATGTCCAGCCGCCTGAACCCATTGATGAATGGCTTTCTCCTCCTTTTAAGCCAACGGTAAGAGACGGGAAAATTTATTGCCGGGGTGCAGGGGATAACAAGGGCCAGATGATGGCTCAACTTTTAGCTATTAAAACCTATAAAGATGTATTCGGCGAATTGCCGATTAACATTAAATTTGTTATTGAAGGGGAAGAAGAAAGCGGAAGTGAAAATCTCGCATCTTTTGTTGAGAAAAATAAACAGCTGTTAAAAGCGGATCTTGTTTATACGTCTGACGGGCCGATGCATGACAGCGGTTGTCCTTTTGTCTTGCTTGGCGTCCGGGGAATGCTGTATGTTGAATTGTCGGCAAAAGGTGCAGATTGGGACAATCATTCCGGGAATAAAGGGAATATTGCGCCGAACCCGGCTTGGAAGTTAATAGATTTGCTTCGAACAATGCGTGACGAAAATGGCCGGGTATTAATTGAAGGCTTTTATGATCATATAAAAAAACCTACGGACAGCGAAAAACAATTATTAAGGGAACTGCCATTTGATCGAAAGAAAATTGCCGAAAATATTGGTTTGAAAGAATTAGATATGGATGGAGAGACGTATTATCATAAATTAACGATGGAGCCGACATTTAATATTGCGGGCTTTTCAAGCGGCTATGCCGGAGAAGGCGCCAAAACAATTATCCCTTCTGCTGCAAAGGTGAAAATTGACACGCGGCTCGTTGTTGATCAAGACCCGGATGATATTTATCAGAAAATATTAGCACATGTTAAAAAGGTTGCCCCGGATATTGAAGTTAAGAAGCTGGGGGCCATGAAGCCTTCAAGAACACCGGCAGACCTTGAAGTTGTCGGGGTCATAAAAGAAGCTGTTCAAGAGTCCTATCAAAAGGATCCTATTTTGCAGCCAAGTCTTGGCGGCAGCCTGCCTGACTATGTGTGGACACAAATTTTGAATGTGCCATCCGTTGTTGTGCCATATGCAAACTCCGATGAAGCCAACCATTCTCCTAACGAAAACATTGGGATAGAAAACTTTTTAGATGGAATTAAATGTACTTGCCATGTGGTTCATAAGCTTGGGGAGTTTGCGAAGTAAAAAGGATATTTGTGCTTTTCGGCTCATTGAAACTTTAGATTTAAGATGGATTTAATGAAGGGCCTGCCTCCGTTTGGGCAGACCCTGTTATAGTTGTTAAACTTTATATCCATACTGATTTTATATAAAATGAAAAAGTACGCTCTGGCAACTCAGGAGCAATTTATATGCCCCTTAAATCTTTGGCACAAGCCAAGTTTTCATTTTTGGAAGTTGGTGAAAGTATGGATATTCGGAAGGCTATGTCGGTTAGCGGGTTAAGGAAAGGGACGATAGTAGCGGGTAAGGGAGGCTTGAACCGTCCGATCAAATCTGTCACTGTTTTAGAAGTTCCCGATACACCCCATTTTTTGACAGAGGGATTGTTAGTGATATCAACGTTTTATGCCTTTAAAGATAATAAAAAGGCGCAAATTGACGTGCTTCAAACATTAATTAATCATAACGGGGCCGGGTTGGTATTAAAGCCTCGTTTTTTAGAAGAAATTCCCGAAGAAATGTACAGGCTTGCGGATCAATATAATATGCCGCTGATTACGATTCCGAATGAGGTAGCCTATGTCGATATTTTAACACCGTTGAATGAGCAAATGTATCAAGAACGTTCAGATGTCAATAAGTTAGAACAAAAATTTATGGATGATTTGATTAAGAGAAATATGACCTTCGAGCAAATGGAAAACCAAGCGAAAAAACTTGATATTGATCTGGATCGAGTTTTTGGACTTATGATGATCAATTATAAAGACTGCTCTTTAGATCATTCTTCAAATAATGAACCTGGAGTTGATGAAAAGGCCATACTCCAACAAGTACATGCTATGGTGTCTCCGCTTGTTGACCAAACAATTGTTTTTTTAAAAAAACATGACATATGTATTCTTTGTTCGTTTCCAACAAAAAAAGATTTTGATAGTCAGATTGGGGAAGTTAGCCGAAATATTATTGAACGCGTTAATCATAAGTTTCAATACGGCTTTTCAGTTGGTATCAGCCGGGGGCGTTCTCATTTTTTAGATATTTATAAGTCTTATGACGAAGCTCAATTAGCATTAAAAATTGGTGAAGAAGTATGGGGGAAAGGTCAAATTACTCATTTTGATCAACTAGGCATCTACCGTGTCCTTTTTAAATTAAAAGATGATAGGGAAACAGCGGAGTACGTGAAAAGTTTGTTGGAACCTTTACTTGATTATGACCATAACAATCATCAGTCAGAGCTTATTAAAACATTAAAAGCCTATTTACACACTAACGGAAATATAACAAAAACATCGGAAGAACTTTTTGTTCACAGGAGTACACTTAAATACCGGCTGGGTAAAATACAAAAGCTGATTCAGATGGATCTTGATGATAGTGAGGTTCGCCTCCAACTTCAAGTAGCCTTAAAAATAATATATATGAAAAAGATAGATACTAAAAATGATGGATAGAAAAACTTCTATCCAATTTTTTTTTGCATTTTCGTCCAAAATGTTCAAATGAATTAAAAAATGTTTGACCATTTTGCGTATAGCGAAGTTTAATAAAAGAATTTATAATTTACAAAAAACGACACAGAATTCAAAAAAAACGGTCATATATTTGAATCTGAAGTTGTCGAATAATTATAAACTATAGTATAAATTTTTCTTTAATGCCGAAAGGAGGGACTTAAATGAATACAAAAACAGGTAAAACCTTTAATCTGTCATTCATCATTTTTTGTATTATTGTATCCGTTTTTGGTGCAATTATTGGTATGCAAATTGTCACAACACTGGGGATTACGCCAAATACGTCTATTATCGGCGCCTTAGTTGCAATGGTTGTTGCCCGCATCCCAATCAGTATGTTTTATCGGTACAAGTCACTTGAAACGCAAAACCTTGTACAGACATCGATTTCTTCTGCAACGTTTGGTGCTGCAAACAGTCTGTTAATCCCTATTGGCATTCCGTTTGCCATGGGACGTACTGATTTGATTTTACCGATGTTTATTGGTTCGGCATTTGCATTAATTGTCGATGCACTTATTTTGTATAAGGTTTTTGATTCCAAACTGTTTCCTGCTGAGGAGGCTTGGCCGCCTGGAATTGCAACAGCGGAATCTCTAAAAGCAGGTGACGAAGGCGGAAAGCGGGCCGGATTTTTAGGTATCGGCATTCTTGCCGGACTTATTGGCTCATGGATAGGCATTCCAATGTCCGCTCTCGGGGTTGCATTTATCGGCAATATTTGGGCGCTGACGATGTTTGGCGCCGGTTTGTTACTTGAGGGATACGCTAAACCGTTGTTTGGTGTCAATCTTGATGCGCATTATATACCGCACGGCATGATGATCGGTGCGGGGTTAATAGCATTAATCCAATTTATTGCCACACTATTTAAACATAAAAAGAACCCTGCCAATGAAGAAGCTGCGGCAGCTTTACAAGCTGATAAACAAACGTCAACCCGTACCGATCAAGATGTTAAAAAAGCTTTTAGTTTCGGCTTTTTAGCGTTTTTCGTCGGAATTTTACTTACCGCATTATTCGGCGGTCTCTTTAGTTCCATGTCAGTCCCTCAATTGATTTTGTTTATGCTTTTCGCTGCTTTAGCCGGATTGGCTCATGAAGTCATCGTTGGGATTGCGGCCATGCATTCGGGATGGTTTCCAGCATTTGCGGTCAGCTTAATTTCCTTAATCATCGGCATGCTTATCGGCTTTCCGCCGCTGGCGCTGGCGCTCTTAGTCGGTTATACATCCGCAACGGGACCGGCCTTTGCCGATTTAGGTTACGATTTTAAAAGCGGTTTCCTTATTCGCGACCGCAGTCAAATTGCCCTTGAACTGAAAGGGCGTAAGTTACAATTAAAAGCCGGCTTTATCGGGTTTATTGTCGCTATTATTATGGTTGCTCTTTTTCATCATAACTTTTTCAGCCAAAATTTAGTGCCGCCTGTAGACCGCGTCTATGCAACAACAATTAAAGCGGGTCTTTCCGGCGGTGTCGGACTTCAACTGCTGCTTTGGGCAATTCCTGGCGCATTGATCCAACTTATCGGCGGTCCGAAACGTCAATTAGGCATTATGTTTGCAACTGGATTATTAATTGTTAATCCATTAGCTGGTTGGGCTGTTATAGCCGGTATTCTGATTCGCGTATTCATTTTGAAATGGAAAGGGAAAGAAGCAGAATCCGTCATGTATACAACAGCAGCGGGATTTATCGCAGGGGATGCACTATACAGCTTTTTCAGTTCTATTTTTCAGGCACGCATAAAGTAGGAGAGGAGATTCGATATGAACGTTATTTCTTTAGATCAAGAGACGGTAAAAGCGGCTGTCTACGGCGGCGCTGTATTAGGCGGCGGAGGCGGCGGCTGGATTTCTGAAGGGTTAGAAAACGGCCGTTTGGCATTGGAATTAGGCGATCCTAAGTTAGTTGCTGCAGGTGAGCTTAATGATGAAGACATCGTTGTTTCTGTTGCTCTTGTCGGTGCACCTGCCGCCAAAGATCAGTACGTAAAACCAAGTCATTATGTTCGAGCCATTCAGTTGTTGTCGGAAAAAGCAGGCGGGAACATTGCCGGTATTATTACAAATGAAAACGGCGGGGGAACGACAATCAACGGATGGATTCAATCGGCATTGACGGGGCTTACGGTCGTTGATGCGCCTTGCAACGGCCGTGCTCATCCAACCGGAACAATGGGTTCTTTGAATCTAACAGAATTAGATGACTATGTGTCTCATCAAGCTGCTGTTGGCGGAAAAGGCGATCGCTATGTAGAAAGTGTTGTTTCAGGAAACCTTGATAAAGTATCCTCGGTTGTTCGCTATCTCTCCATTCAAGCCGGCGGCGTCGTTGCTGTTGCCCGTAACCCTGTCTCTGTAGGACATGTCAAAGAAAACGGGGCACCGGGAGCGATTCAACAGGCGATTGAAATCGGCCGGTCTTATCTTTCTCATGCAAGCGGGGAGTCGATCATTCAAGAGGTTGTTTCCAAATTAAACGGGCGTATATTAACGTCTGAAGAGGTGACAGATGCCCGCTTAGAAACAAAGGGCGGATTTGATGTAGGCACGGTCCGATTATCAGATTATGAACTATCGTTTTGGAATGAATATATGACGGCAGAAAAAGACGAGGAAAGGTTAGGCACATTCCCGGACTTGATTATGACATTAGATACAAGAACAGGAAAACCGGTGGTGACCGCTGAAGTTCAGAAAGGGCAGCATCTGACTGTTATTCATGTGCCAAAAGAACATTTATTACTAAGTACGACAATGAAAAATTCAAAGCTTCTCAAAGCCATTGAACCTATTATTGAAAAGAAAGTCGTGTCATTGTAGCACGTCTGTCTGCATCTAACTTTGTTATAATATTAAAGGAGAGATTATCATGACATTAAAACAAACATTAACTGTAATAGATTTGCTGGATGATGCTAATGCAACAGGTGAAAAAATTATTGCACTTTTTTCTGATTATCCTCATGTTGAAGCAACCTCTAAGACAGTAGAAGGTGAAAAAGGCTCAACAGATTTCGTGAAAATTGTCATCTCCGGTACCGAAGGGAAAAGCAATGGCGGAGATGCACCAACCTTTGGCATTGTCGGCCGTTTGGGAGGTGTCGGTGCCCGTCCAAAGCGTATCGGCATGGTATCTGACGGCGACGGCGCAGCGGCGGCATTGGCTGCAGCGATTAAATTGGCAGAAAGCAGCCAAAGAGGCGACCGTTTAAAAGGGGATGTCATTGTCTCAACGCATATTTGCCCGACCGCTCCTACTATCCCTCATGAACCTGTAGAATTTATGGGATCGCCGGTAGATATTTTAACAATGAACCAAAACGAAGTTTATTCAGAAATGGAAGCTATTTTATCTATTGATACAACAAAAGGCAATCGCGTCATCAACCATAAAGGCATCGCCATTTCGCCAACTGTTAAAGAAGGGTATATTTTAAGGGTCAATGATGATTTGCTTCGCATCATGGAAATGACGACAGGCAAACTGCCGGCGACTTTCCCGGTTACCATGCAGGATATTACACCTTATGGAAATGATGTTTACCATATTAACAGCATTTTACAGCCTGCGGTTGCAACGGATGCACCAGTCGTTGGGCTTGCCATTACCTCTGAATCTATCGTTCCCGGCTGCGGCACAGGTGCAAGCCATGAAGTTGATATTGCTGATGCGGCACGTTATTCAGTAGAGGTTGCTAAAGAATTTACAGCTGGCATCACAAAGTTCTATGATGAACAAGAATTTGAAAGACTTTTATCTTTATATGGACCAATGAACGTTTTGCAAACAAAAGGTAAGGAAGAATAATATGAAACAGAAAGTCGGCTTATTAACAATTGGACAGTCTCCGCGGGTCGATATGACTCCTGAAATGAAAATGTTTTTGGGAGAACAAATTGAACTGGTTGAAATGGGAGCGATTGACGGGATGTCTGGTGAAGAGCTTAAGGAACTTGCGCCTGTTCCCGGGGACTTAACCTATGTCTCCCGTCTTAAGGACGGCGGTTCCATTAAGCTTTCAAAACAAGCCTTGCTTCCAAAGCTTCAAGATAAAATTAAACAATTAGAGGCAGCTGGCGTTTCTTCTACAATCTTGGCTTGTACAGGAAGCTTTCCGCCATTTCAACATGAAAAACCGTTGTTGTTTCCTGATAAGGTGTTAGCATCTGTTGTCCAAGCAGTTTTGCAAAAAGGAACATTAGGAATTATTATGCCGTTAGCGGAACAGTTAGATCTAACAAAAGAGAAATGGGGAGGATCCGGCTTAGATATCAAATTTGCTTCAGCCTCGCCGTATGAACCGGCTGATTTTTCCGAAGCAGCCAAGGAACTAAGGGAACAACAAGCCGACCTTATTGTGCTGGATTGCATGGGCTATACTTTTGACCATCAATCACTTGTCCGCAAAGTAAGCGGGGTGCCGGTCATCTTATCCCGCAGCATTGTGGCCAAGGTAGCGGGAGAACTGGCCGCCGGGTGATTATTTTGATTATTTTAAGCATGAAAGGGATGTCTTTCATGCTTTTTCCCGTCAAAAGGAATATTATAAAAAGATCTTTGAAAGGGGTTTATCCATGGAAAACTTTCAAGAATTAGTTGAAATTGCGAAACAGTTATTAAAAACAAATCTTAACCTTCAATCACAAGAAACTGTGCTTGTTGTAACGGATACAACGAGAACAGACATTGCCCAAGTTTTCTTTGAAGCGGGACAAGCACTTGCAAGTGAAGCACAGCTGCTAGTGATGGCGCCGCGGACAAAGTCAGGTGAAGAACCGCCGGTACTTGTTTCAGAAGCCATGAAGCATGCTGATATTGTTCTTTGTATCACTGAGCATTCACTGACTCATACGAATGCAAGAAAAGAGGCATCTAAACGCGGCGCAAGAGTAGCAACAATGCCGGGCGTGACGATGGATATGTTAACAGAAGGCGCTTTAACAGCCGATTATGCAGAAGTTAAACACTTATGCCAAACCGTTTCTGAAAAGCTTAATCCGGGTAAATCTGTAACGATACTCACCGGCGAAAATAAAGAATATCAACTGGAATTAAGTATTGACGGAAGGAAAAGCATTGACAGCACAGGGATCTTCCAAAACCCGGGCGAATCCGGAAACCTGCCTTCCGGAGAAAGCTATCTGGCCCCTGTAGAGGGAACAACGAATGGTCAAATCTTGATTAACGGATCTATTTCTGGTATCGGCAAGCTTTCTGAACCGGTATTGCTTACGGTTAAGGATGGCCGTCTTGAAGATGCGACCGGGGAAGAGGGTAAAAAGCTGCTTGAGATGCTTGGATCAGGTCTTGGCCGTTCTGTCGGAGAACTTGGCATCGGCACAAACCCTGCTGCACGAGTCACCGGCAACATTTTAGAAGATGAAAAAGTCTATGGAACGATTCATGTTGCCTTTGGCACAAATATTACTTTCGGAGGAACGGTTGAAGCGGGCGTTCATATTGACTGTGTTGTATTAAAACCGGAGCTTAGCGTTGACGGGGAAGCCGTTGTTAAAGATGAAAAGGTTATAGCATAATTAAGCAAAAAACAAGCCGTTGATTTTATCATCAACGGCTGCTTTTTGACCTTTTACATTATTTTTTTATCCTGGACATTAGCTTCTTGAATGGCATCCTCTTTAACATCTTTTTTAACGAAAAGCACGCCTATAATCATCACAATTATTCCTGAGATTAATCCATAAATAATAGGATTTAAAGATGAGATACCTTCAATAATTAAATCTAAAACAACGATCAAAGAACTAATAACCATAGAAGCCATAATGACCTTTTTAGAAACACTTTTCCAAAATAGAGCAGCAATTACCGGGAGAAGGATACTGCCTGTTAATAAGGCATAAGCAACGTTTAAGGCATCGACAACATTTTGCAATGCAGCAGCTATTAAAATAGCAACGGCACCAACGATTAAGTTCATTAAACGAACTAATTTAACTTCTTTTAAATCACCTGTTTTTGATTTTCTGAATGGCAAAATAAAATCGTTGACGATGATCGTAGACGAGGCCATGATCGTTCCTGAAGCTGTTGACATAATAGCCGAGGCGATAGCGGCAATCACTAACCCTATCAGCCCTGTCGGTAAAATATTTAAAATAAGATCAGGGAGGGCTTTTTGCGGATCATGCAAGTGCGGGAGCAAAAGACTTGCCATCATACCGATAACAGCTCCGGCAATGCCGTAAATAATGCAATACAGACCGGCCATAACTGTCCCATTTCTCATGACAGATTTGTTTTTGCTTGTGAAAGCCCGCTGCCAAACGTCTTGACCGATCATCATGCCAAAGAAGTACAGTAAGAAATATGAGAAAACCGCTTTGCCGCCAATCCTTGTCACATCAAGAGCACCTGGTTTGAGATGATGGACAGCGCTTTCAATGCCGCCTGCGTGAAAAATGCTCAGAGGCAATAAGATCAGCAAGAGTCCAATGGTCATCACCCAGAATTGGATAACATCCGTTAATGTGACTGCCCACATGCCGCCCAGCATTGTGTAAAATATGACGATAGCGCCGCCAATGATGATTGAAATCACTTTATTCCAATGGAACATTGATGAAAACATTTCTCCCATTGCGATAATGGCAACGACAGCGACCATCATATCGTAAACGGCCATGATCAGCGCGCTATATAGACGGCTGCTTTTTCCAAACCGTGTAGCTAATAATTCGCTGACACTAAAAACATTTAAATCACTGAGCTTTTTTGAAAAGAATATGCCCATTCCTAAAATTCCCAGTCCGATCATGCCAACTAACCACATACCGGAAATACCGTATTGGTAGCCTAACGCTGTACTTCCGAATGTAGAAGCACCACCGAGAACGACAGCGGACATAGCAGGGACGTAAAGGCCGTATCCAAGCCTTTTCCCGGCCACTAGAAAGTCTGACTTGCTCTTAATTCTTCTGGAACTAAACACACCCACGCCAATGAGTACCGCAAAATAAGCAAAAATAATGACGAAATCAAAATCTGTTAAAATATCAGACACCTCCAGTCATTTGTTGACTCATTATCAATCAAATCTTTCTTTATTTTTATTAACTTTTTTTCAATGAGTTTCTTCAATGCTAAATTCAGGAGGAGCTTGTCTAAACATTTTTGTAAGGTTTAAAAGGTACAAAAATCCCAATCCAAGCCAAACCCCTCCAAGTATAAGTGAATGAATGTCAAGCTTTACCCAAAATAATCCTACAAGCAGGGCACCTATTAATGGAATAACAAAATATTTGATTGTCCCAGTCATGGACCTTTGCTTCTTTCGGATATAGAAGTAAGAAATAACCGAAAGATTCACAAAGAAAAAGGCAAACAACGCTCCAAAGTTAATAAAAGATACGGCTGTATCCAGATTTAAGAAAAGGGCGCATAATGCAACGGCACCAATAATTAAAATATTGATGACCGGCGTACGGAATTTCGGAGACAGATAGCCAAAGATTTTTTTCGGCAATACATTTTCTCTTCCCATGGCATATAAAATACGTGAAGCACTGGCCCCCGATGCAATAGCTGATGCAATACAGGTCATGGTTCCTTCGGCAAGAACATAACTTGTCAAAAAGTTACCTCCGATATACTTTGCTATTTCCATATATGCAGAATCAGGTTCTTTAAAAGATTGGTAGTTTGGCCAGTCAAGCTGTAAAAAATACGAACCGATAATATATAATGCCCCGCCAATCATTGTAATAAGATATATAGCCCTTGGTAATGTCCTTCGAGGGTTTTTCGTTTCTTCAGAAAGGGTTGTTACCGCATCAAATCCTAAAAAGGAGAAGCATAAAACAGGGATCACAGATATGAAATTTGACATTTTTACATTTGAATCCAAAAACGGCAGTGCAGAAAAAAGTGTAGCTGCACCTTGACCATTGAGAAGCCCCTTAATTGAAAAGACAGTGAAGAGTGTGAACGTCCCAAATTGAAGAAGCAGGATGGCTGTATTAAACTTAGCTGCTACAGTTATGCCAAGTATATTTATGACGGTAATCGTAATGATAAAAAGAATAATCCCAATGTACATAGGAATCGAAGGAAAATATGCCTTCATTGCTATTCCTAAAAATAAAGAGCTGATCATTGGACTGAACACATAATCCAGTAATATTGTCCAACCAACGAGAAAACCCATGTGCGGACTTAGTGATTTTTGTGTAAACGTATAGGCAGCACCCGCATTTGGAAATGCCTTTACCATTTGTGCATAACTAAAGGCTGTGAATAACATAACGACTAGAGCAACGATATAAGCAGATGAAATCATCCCGTTCGTTTCATGAACAGCTACGCCATATGTTGAATACAAAGTTGTAGGAGCCATAAAGGTTAAACCAAAAAATACGACATATTTTAAAGAAAGGGACCGTTTAAGAGATGGTGATTTTTTATTATTCATACCCATTCCTCCATGCCCATACTTTTACAGTTTTTATCTCAGAATTAGTTTTTTATTCTGGCTTATTTAGATTTTAATCTCCCAAACTTCCTTACCAATTTCCTTTGAAGGAGTATGAATTAGCACTCTGCGATCCTTCAGATAGTGATAATGCTGTCTGCTCTCCTGAACAAGCGACAAATCTATCGATGCTGATAACACCTCTTCTTCATGCCCCGCTTCAGCAATGATCCGGCCATATGGATCAACAACAACGCTCTCTCCAACGAACGTAGTGTCCTCTATCTGTCCAAGTCTATTTGCCATCGCGACAAATATTTGATTCTCTTGGGCTCTTGCTTGAATGGCAACACGGTGTACCGGACCATCCATATTTCCATCTGTCACCAACAATATCTCTGTTCCCATACTGGCAACTGCACGTGCTGTTTCCGGAAATTCTATATCGTAGCAAATGAGCAGTCCGACTTTTGTGTCTTGCCAGCTGCAGCTCCGAAAACAATTTCCGGCTTTAACTGCGTCAGCTTCGTCTACCCACAAATGGGTTTTGCGATAAGAGAGCAGCAATCCTGCCGGTCCTACCAGAACAGTTGTGTTATAAATGTTTTCTCCGTCTTTTTCATATAAACCAACAACAATTGAGGTATTAGCTTCTCTCGCTTTACGTTCTAAATGTTTAACAATAGGACCATTTAATGGCTCGGCTAATGTGCGGCAAGCCTCTGAAGAAGGAAATCCCGCAATAAATGCTTCAGGAAATAAAATGAGATCATGAGAATGACCATATTTATCAACGACATTATCCAAACGATTAAGATTGTTTTCAACCTTCCCGTCTTCACAAATGAGTTGTGCCAATGCGATATTTACCTTTTTCATAATAAATGACTCCTTTTATTCGATGAATAAAATCTCACCAAGTTAAATCAAAAACAAATTTGCCCAAATATCAGATACTTTCAAAGAGGGCATACTTATTCTTCGATTGGTATCGTTAAGATACCAATCGAAAAGGTTCTTTGTGCTTAATTAATTTTTCATACTATCAGAAAGTATATCTTGGCAACATAGATGCCGGTTCGGCGCAGTTACCAAGATAAGGTTGATAGTATAAACGCAACAAAGAGAGACTTCGAACGCAGTGAGTTAGCGAAACTTGTGCTCTGGAGTACTAGGCCTCTGTCTTCGCCTTTTTAATGCTTGCCAATCGGCAAGTTTTCTTTATTTGTTTTGATATCTTTTTCTTGTTCCCGGCGTTTCTTTAAGGCTACTAATGTGATCATTTCAAATATAATAGACGATGCAGCTATGGCGGTTATTTCACCGCTGTCATAAGAAGGAAGGACCTCAACTAAATCAAACCCGACAAGGTTCAAACCGTCTAATCCTCTGGCATATTCTAGACCTTCATAGCTTGTCGGACCGCCAACTTCAGGCGTTCCCGTACCAGGAGCATAGGCCGGGTCAAGAAAGTCAATGTCATAAGAAACAAATACCGGTTTATCACCGACTCTTTCATGAATTTGTTTCATAACATTTTCATAACCGAGCTTTCGAACTTCCTTCATTGTAATCACTTTAAAGCCAAGATCCCTCTGCTCCTGAATATCTTCCGGACCGTATAAAGGACCTCGCATCCCAACTTGAATGGAATGATCGACATCAAGAAGTCCCTCTTCAACAGCTCTTCGGAACGGCGTGCCGTGCATGTACTTCTCTCCGAAATAGTTATCCCAAGTATCACCATGCGAATCAAAGTGAACAAGGGCTACAGGGCCGTACTTTTTAGCGAATGCCCGCAAATGACCAAGCGTAATCGAATGATCCCCGCCCATTAAAATAGGTGTGACGGATTTTTCAAGGATTTTATCGAGCTCGCTTACAATGTTTTCATAGGTTCTATGGATATTGCCTGGTATAACGTCGATGTCCCCGTAGTCCACACCGGAGCAATAATCGAAAATATTGATATCCTGATCAGGATTATAAGGGCGTAACAGTACAGAAAAGTCCCGGATATGCTGAGGGGCGTACCGTTGACCTGTTCTATTCGAAGCAGCTGTATCAAAAGGAACACCAGCAATAACAAAGTCGACATTATCAGTAGTTCTCACTTGTTCTAATCTCATAAAAGTCCGTGTTCCGCAAAAGCGTGGCGATTTAGATGAATCTTTTGGTTTATACATCGTTGCAGCCTCCTAAAAAATATCTTTCAACAGTAAACATTGCAAACATTATGCCAACATTTTTTTATTGTAAAAGACGTGTAATAAGGCGATTCTTGATTCAAAATTGAATCGAGGAGGGGAGATTTAATTCATTTTGAATGAAATGATTCAAAATGAGTTAATGAATATGATATTTTTTTAGACGGCGAACAACTGTCGGTTGGCTTAATCCAAGATATTTAGCCATTTCATAGGTTGATTTATATTGACGGTAGGCGCGCTCAAGCCAACTTTTTTCAACTTTTTGCAAAGCTTCTTGCAGAGTTAAATGCTGGCTGTCAAACCTCTCCAATTCGGTCCAATTTGTATACTGATTATCATCGTTTGTTTCATAAAATGGCAGGCTATTTGGATAGATGGTATCCGTATCGCTTGTAATGACGAGCCTTTCAATTAAATTTTCCAGCTCCCGTACATTACCCGGCCAGTCATATTTGAGAAGGGCATCAATTGTTGCTGAATGTAAAACTTTATGAGATTGATATTTTTCATTGAATTTTAAAACGTAATGATGAACAAGTTTATAGATATCTTCTTTTCTTTCACGCAAAGAAGGAATTGCAATCGGAACAACGTTCAAACGGTAATAAAGGTCCTGCCGGAATTTTTTCTCCATAACAAGATTCTCCAGATTTTGATTGGTGGCTGCCACCAAACGGAAGTTCACTTGTTTCATGCCATTTCCGCCAATTCTCGTTACCTTTTTACTTTGTAAAACTTGAAGCAATTTCACTTGAATATCGAGTGAAAGCTCACCGATTTCATCCAGGAATAGAGTCCCGTTATTTGCGAGTTCAATCATACCTTTTTTTCCTTTTTTGTTGGCCCCTGTAAATGCCCCTGCTTCATAGCCGAACATCTCTGACTCAAAAAGGTTTTGGGGAATGGCACCGCAATTGACTTCTACAAAGCTTTCATTTTTTCGATCGCTCATATCATGCAGAGCATGCGCAAAAACTGTTTTTCCAACGCCTGATTCACCGAGCAAAAGGACCGTAGCGTCTGAATTAGCGACACGATGAACCAAATCCCATGTTTTCTGCATTTTTTTACTGTTAATAATAATATTTTCATTGCCAAACTGCTTCTCTTGCAATTCTTTTATTTTAAATTCATACTGTTTCATTTTTGTTTGCAGCTGCTCGTAGTCTTCCCGCAATTTTTGAATCTCGGTCAGGTTATGGGAAAAACTAATGATTCTGATGATTTTTTTATTGACATCAAAAACCGGAATACCGGTGGCCATGACGACCCTGCCCGTCAGTGTTTTTTGCATGATCTGTACTTCTTTTTTCTCTTTTAAAACTCTTAAAGACACTGATGGCGTAAAGACTTTTTCTTTTTCTAATTCAAAGACTGACTTCCCAATCAAATATGACCGGCTGCAGCCATAAATTTCTTCACAGTTTGGACTGGCTTTTAATACTTGTCCGTCTCCATCGGTTATCACAATATTATCATTGGATGCCTTTAAAATGGCATCAAGTTCTACTTCTGAAGGATGTATGTTTTTATCCATGATCATCACCTGAATTAATTTTTTTGCTAATTTAATTATTACATTAATTTATAAAGATGTGATAATTAAATTTTTCCATCATTACGGTTTTTATTTTTGTTATTTTCAAATAATTATTGCCGTTTTCTTATTTTTTCGAGTAAAATATAAGCAGCAGCAACATAAATGAATAATTTGGATTCTCATTTCTTAAAAAGTGATCATATATTTAAGACAAGATCTTAAAAAAATATAGAAGGAAGGTATTATATGGAGAGGTTATATGAACGAGTAAGTCTGGCCAGGCAAGCGCTGCTTGCATTAGAAGAAGTTATGGAGATTAATGAACCGACTGCTATTGAAAGGGATGCATCCATTCACCGATTTGCATTTACCTTTGATGCCGTTTGTAAGGCAGCGCGGCTCATGTTATATGAGGTGGAAGGCCTTAATGTTTTTTCACCTAAAGGTGTTGTTCGTTCATGTTTTGAAGTCGGTTTATTTGATGTGGCCGAAAATAGACAAGCCTTGCAAATGGTTGTAGACCGTAATCTGACAGGCCTGACCTATGATGAAACACTGGCAAACGAGATCTATGGACGGTTAAAATTATATTTTTCATTACTTCAAAAATGGTTTCAAGGGATTCAAGCAAAAACGGCTTAGAATTCCTTTTATACCCCCCGCTGAATTCCCGCTTTTTCAAAGCCTTGATGAATATTTAATTGCAGTTATTTCATAAACATCCCTTATTCACTGGCCGATATTTAATATAGATTTACTCAATTATAAGGTATTTTAGTGAATGCGAGGTAGGGGATGAAATGAGTGAAACGCAATTATCTGAAAAGACACACGTTAAAAAGCAAAAAAGGAGATTAGGCATTCAAGGTCAGATTCTCGTTCCTTTTCTTTTATTGATCATATTATCCGGATTAGTCATTTCCTTTTTAGGGTACGAATTCAGCGCCCAATTAACAAAAAAAGAACTTACTGATTCAATGCTCGATAAAATGGTCAGTGTCAATGATGGTTTTAATTACTTTTTCCAGAATGCTGAAAATACGGTTAACCTCTTTTCAAATAAAAACGAGCTGAAAAACTACAAATCAAATAAGTCATTAATATTAAGTGAATTTAAAGACCTTGTAAAATCAGATAAAAGCATTTTATATGCTTATATGGGAGATCAAGCAAAGGGAAAAATATATGATATAACAGGGGACACGTTTCCGCCTCATTATGATACCCGAAAGCAGCCATGGTATAAAAATGCTGTAGAAAATAAAGGCAAGGTTGCATGGACAAAACCGTATAAGGATGAAGCAACAGGTCAACCGGTTATCAGTGTTGGTCGTGCCATTTATAAAGGTAATAAGTTAATAGGCGTATTTTCTATTGACCTGTCGATACAAACTCTTGTTAACCAGGTAAAGGATATAAAGATTGGTAAGAATGGTTACGCTGTATTATTTGATCAAAGCGGTGATTATTTAGCGACACCGCATAAAGACCTGCTTGGAAAAAATGCATCCCATACAGATTATTATAAAAAAATGAAGAAAGCCGGTAACAGCGGCATTGTTCATTATGCCTTTAAGGGACAGGACAAAGTCATGGCCTTTGTGACGAATAAGACAACAGGTTGGAAAGTTGCAGGTACGATTCCTGTAAAGGAATTTACCGATAAGGCTAAGGGATTGATATTCCCGAGTACTATAACGCTTATCATTGTATTGATGATAGCAATCTTTATTTCTTATATTGTCACGCGGCGGATGACCAAACCCATTGGACAACTTCAAAAGGCTATGAAAAGGGTTGAAGACGGCGATTTTACGGTTCGGACGAATATCAATCGCCATGATGAAATTGGAGATTTGGCGAATAGCTTTAATCTTATGATCCGTAACAATCAACAAACGACGAAAAAAATCGTCGATGTTTCCAATGCGGTAACGGATGCGTCGCAAACATTAGCCTCCAGTACGGAGGAACATACGGCAGCTGCCAGCGATATTGCGACAACGATGGAAGAGATTTCTGCTGGCGTCCTTAATCAGTCAGAGCTTATGGAAGAAAACATGAAAGCATCAAATATTCTTTCGGATAAAATGTTAATGATTGAAAATCAAAGCGAACAAATGCAAAAAGAAGCGGATGAAATGAATGATGCTTCGAATCGGGGAATCGAAGCTATTAAAATGCTCCGCAGTCAATCGGAACGGACAACAGGGATTACAGCCGAAATTATTGAAAGTATTTTTGAACTGAATAAACGCTCTGATGCCGTTAGTGATATTGTTAAAACTATTTCTGAGATCGCAAGCCAAACCAATTTACTCGCACTTAATGCAGCAATTGAAGCAGCAAGAGCAGGCGAGCATGGCAGAGGATTCGCTGTTGTTGCGGACGAAGTTCATAAACTTGCGGAACAATCAGATGATGCGTTAAAACAAGTGGCTAAGTTAATAAAACAAATTCAGGATGGCACGAACCAAACAGTAACATTAGCGGGTGACACGAGCCGTATTATTGAAGAGCAATATGAAATGGTGAACAACACTGAAAAAGCGTTTAAGATTATTCATCAGACAATAGAGAAAAACAGTTCTCTCATTGATCAGATTACCGCTTCAATTAATGAAATGATTGATCAAAATGATAAAGTAAAGAAAAATATCGAAAACATAACCGCAATAAGTCAAGAGACCGCGGCGGGAACTGAAGAGATAACGGCTTCCATCGAAGAGCAAACAGCATCCATGGAACAGTTAAGTAAAATGGCAGATGAACTTGAAATACAAGCTGAAGAAATGAAAAAGGAATTACAGCAAATCAAACTTAAGGAAGAATAAATATATAAGCCTAAGCTTAGTCAAGGAAGCGGCGCCGCTTCTCGTCGTAAAACTTAAAGGATGTATATCAGGTTATTGTTTTGGTTGCTTTGGCAGCTGTGAGCTTGATCCTCTGCAAGTTTTCGTTGATGGCAGGAAAATCACTTATTTATATGGAAACATAGTCAATGGTTTAAGAGTGATTGAAAATAAAATTTGATAGAGGAATGATAAATGATGAAACCGATAATCGGCGTTACCGGAATGCGTCATAAACTTCCAATGACTTTACCGGGAAACCCTTTGCAAGGTGTTTATTTATCTGATGATTATGCTCACGCCATTGCTGAAGCAGGCGGCCTCCCATTTGTGATCCCTTTTCTGGATACGATAGACAATATTCAGGAGGTCGCTAATTGTATCGATGGATTATTGTTAAGCGGGGGTGTAGATGTAGATCCTTCTATTTTTGATGATGAACCCCGTCTTGGATTAGGAACGGTTATCCCGGAACGGGACTGGATTGATATTGAGCTGCTGAAAGCTGTCCGCGCACAAGGGAAGCCGGTGCTTGGTATCTGCCGGGGGATGCAAGTGATTAACATAGCGCTGGGAGGTACAATCTATCAAGATTTAGCGCATGAATGGAATGGAACGATTCAACATGCACAGCGGGCACCAAGAAATCATTTAAGTCATACAGTACATATCAAACCCGGCAGTCAACTATATGGTTTACTAGGCGATCAAGACCGTCTCAGGGTTAACTCCTTTCACCACCAATCAGTAAAAAATATCGCACCCAATATGACGGCTGTTGCCTGGGATGAGGAAGGGTTAGCTGAAGCGATAGAGCACACAGGAGATTCATTCTGCCTTGCCGTACAATGGCATCCCGAGAATTTATGGCGGAGTCACAAACAATTTCTGGGCCTGTTCCGCGGTTTGGTTGACGAAGCAGCAGTTGATCGCGGTCATTTTTAGAATTTAGGATGGAGTTGCTAGAAATAATTCCAGTTAAAAAAACAAATATTTTAATAAAAAGAAAAAGGCTGTCTCTCAAAGTATGAGAGATAGCCTTTTTCTGTATATTAAAAAAATATTGACGAATTGCACCAAATTGTGTATATTTTTATTAAAATTCAAAATAGGTTGAAATAGGTTGGAATAGTGCAATAATGGGCTTTTACATAGACAATTTTTCAGCCGTTTTGAATGACGTCTTTTAAAATAAGGGAGGAGAAATATGAAAAGGCGGTTATTCATCATCTTTAGTATTCTGATTATTTTGAGTTTGGTTTTGGCCGGTTGCGGTTCGAAGGGAGCTTCAGGCAGTAAGGAAGGGTCAGGCACTTCGGTTAAGAAGAAAGGAAAGGATATTACTATAGCGGTCCAGAGCAACTTTATTAGCATGGATCCCCAAGATACTAACGATACCCAGGGCTACTCTGCACAAAAAACAATGATGGAGGGCTTGCTTGGCTTTGATAAGAACATGAAGGTTATTCCTGTTCTGGCAAAGAGTTATAAAGTTAGCGATGATGCTAAAGAATTTACCTTTTATCTTCGTAAAGGGATTAAGTTTCAGGATGGCACACCATTTAATGCAGAGGCTGTTAAGGTGAACATTGATCGTGTATCAAATCCGGCTAACAAATTAAAACGTTACAGCTTATTTTCTCTTGTAAAAGAAACAAAGGTTATTAACGATTACACAGTTGAAGTGATTTTGAAGAAGCCGTTCGGTGCTATGATCAATAATTTTGCTCATCCAGCAGGTATGATGATGAGCCCTAAAGCAATAAAAAAATACGGAAAAGACATTGGGCGTCATCCGGTTGGAACGGGTCCTTATGAATTTGTCGACTGGAAACAAGGTGACCACCTCACTGTTAAAAAGAACCCTCATTACTGGAGAAAAGGTTATCCAAAGCTTAATAGCATCACATTTAAACCAGTTCCCGAAAATGGTTCGCGAATTGATATGCTAAAAACTGGAGAAGCTGATTTTATTTACCCTGTACCTACTGAAGAAGCTAAAAAAATCAATGGAAAAAATGGTATTGAAATGATCAGCAAACCATCGATTGTCGTTGATTATATGTCAATGAATACGATGAAGAAACCATTCAACAATCTGAAGGTCCGGCAAGCAATCAACTACGCGATAAATAAACCGGCATTTCTAAAAGTAGTATTGAATGGTTATGGACAACCATTAGATTCTGTTCTAGCCCCACAAGTTCAATTCTATTCAAAACAAAATGTCTATAAATATGATCCTGAAAAGGCTAAGAAACTATTAAAAGAAGCAGGCTACGGGGATGGATTTACCGCAACCCTTTGGGGAGACAACAATTCACAAGCAATGAAGGCAATGCAATTTATTCAACAGCAATTAGGTTTAGTGAATATTAAAGTAAAGGTTACCCCAATGGAATCTGGAACAATGGACAATAAAATTTGGTCGGTACAAAACCCTAAAGATGCCGACATTCAACTCTACTACGGCGGCTGGTCACCGTCAACCGGTGATGCGGACTGGGGTATAAGACCTTTATTGGGCGGTGAATCATTCCCGCCGAATTCTTATAACACAGCCTATTATAAGAATGATAAAGTCGACCAATTGATTAATCAGGCTTTGCAAACAGCGGATCCAAAAGTTCGCGGTGAGGCATATAAAAAGGCACAAGCTGATATTTGGAAAGATGCACCATGGGCTTTTCTAGCTACAGCTAACACAATGTTTGCCAAGCAAAGTTACTTAAAAGGCATTTACTTACTTCCGGATGGCTCGCTTGATGTGAATCAAGCTGAAATTAAGAATTAGAATTAATGATATGTCATGAAGCGCTGTGAAAATGGCGCTTCATAACATATCTTAAAGGGCGGAGATGAGAGTGTTTAGTTACTTTATTAAGAGATTAATAGGCATGATTCCTATTTTATTTGTTATTTCAATTATTATATTTTTATTTGTTCATCTAATCCCTGGTGATCCGGCACGTCTTGTTGCCGGGAAGGATGCAACAATGGCAGACATCAAACTTGTACGCCAAGAGCTGGGGTTAGATAAACCGCTTCCTGAACAATATATTTCTTATATGACTAATCTATTACATGGTAATTTAGGGACTTCGTTAAGAACGAAAGACCCCGTTAGTGTGATGTTAGCTCAAAGATTCATGCCGACCTTTTGGTTAAGTGTATGGAGTTTGTTATGGGCGCTGGTTTTTGGTCTGTTGATTGGCGTTATCTCAGCAACTAAACGTAATAAGTGGCAAGATTATTCAGGTATGTTTGCCGCAGTTTCAGGGATATCTCTGCCATCATTTTGGTTAGGGTTAATGTTAATCCAAATTTTTTCTGTGCAGTTAGGGTGGCTGCCGACCGGTGGACTTGATTCTTGGAAAAGCTATATTCTTCCATCTCTAACTTTAGGCGCCGGTATTGCAGCGGTCATAGCCAGGTTTACCAGATCTTCCTTAATGGATATTTTAAAAGAGGATTATGTTCGAACGGGAAGAGCGAAAGGGCTAAAAGAAAGACGAGTCGTCTGGAACCATGCTTTAAAAAATGCAATGATCCCGGTTGTCACAATGACTGGTCTGCAGTTTGGTTTTTTGCTCGGCGGCTCAGTTGTTGTTGAAACGGTTTTTAGCTGGCCGGGACTGGGGCGTTTATTAGTTGATTCTGTTTCATACAGGGATTATCCAGTTATCCAGGCAGAGATGTTATTATTTTCCTTAAAGTTTCTCATTATCAATCTAGGTGTAGACCTGATTTATGGTTACTTAAATCCGCAAATTCGTTATGAATAAAGGAGGGAAGCGGGATGTCCCAGATAGAAATAACGCCCCAAGCAAACCCTAACAAAACAGCGGCAAAGGTCAAGGTCCACTCACCGCTTTATGACTTTTGGAGAAAATTTCGCAAGCAAAAATTAGCATTGGTTGCAGGGGTCTTTGTCATTTTATTAATCTTAGTGGCTATTTTTGGGCCGATTATTGCTCCATATAAACCGACTGCTTTTGATTATTCGTCGGTACTGGAAGGACCTTCAGCCAAACATTGGGCGGGAACAGACGCTTATGGGCGCGACATTTTCAGCCGGATTATTGTTGGAACGAGAATTTCCTTATTTGTTGGCTTTATTTCAGTCTTTATTGGCGCGGCAGGTGGTACAATTCTTGGATTAATCAGCGGTTTTTATGGTAAATGGATAGATAGCTTAATTATGAGAATTTGTGATATTTTGTTTGCGTTTCCTGGAATTATTTTAGCAATTGGTATTATTGCTATTTTAGGACCCGGCTTAGGAAATGTAATCATTGCAGTTTCTGTTTTTAGTATCCCATCATTTGCGCGGATAGTTCGAAGTACAACACTTTCAGTTAAGACGACGTTATATGTAGAAGCTACTCGATCGATGGGTGCAAAAAGTCGCCGGCTAATCTGGAAACATATTTTTCCTGGCACTTTATCAAGTATTATCGTGTATTTTACGATGCGAATTGGAAACGCCATTCTAACAGCAGCTAGTTTAAGCTTTTTAGGACTTGGTGCTCAACCGCCATCTCCAGAATGGGGCGCTATGCTTAGTGATGGAAGGGATTACTTAAGTACCGCGCCGCAAGTTGCTATTTTTCCAGGGATAGCTATATTTATTACAGTTCTTGTTTTTAACCTTCTTGGTGATGGATTGCGGGACGCACTCGACCCTAAAATAAAAGAATAAGCGTTTAAAGGGAGTTTTGCCATGAGTAAGCATCTATTAGAAATTAATCAATTAAAAACATATTTTTTTGGTGATGAGAATGTTGTACCTGCAGTTGATGGTGTAACAATAACGATCAATAAAGGTGAAACAGTTGGAATAGTCGGAGAATCAGGCTGTGGTAAAAGTGTTACGTCTTTATCAATCATGAGGCTTTTAAAACATACTTCAGGAAAAGTGGTAGACGGTTCTATATCCTTTGAAGGGAAGGATCTTTTGTCCCTTTCTGAACGGGAAATGAGAAAGATTCGCGGAAATGACATCGCTATGATTTTCCAAGAACCGATGACCTCTTTAAACCCGGTTCATAAAATTGGCAGGCAAATTCAAGAAGCTATTGAATGGCATTTAAAATATTCTAAGAAGAAGTCAATGGAACGAACAATAGATATGTTAAAGCTTGTTGGTATTCCCAGAGCTGAAGAGATTGTAAATGAATATCCATATCAACTGTCCGGAGGGATGCGACAAAGGGTTATGATTGCGATGGCGATGGCTTGTGAGCCAAAGCTTTTGATTGCTGACGAACCGACAACAGCTTTGGATGTAACTATTCAAGCACAAATTTTGGAACTCATGAAGGATCTAAAGGCCAAAAAAGAAACCGCTATTATGTTAATTACTCATGACCTGGGTGTTGTTGCGGAAATGTGTGACCGTGTTGTTGTCATGTATGCAGGTAAGGTAGTTGAAGAGGGTGATATTTACACCATCTTCGAGAATCCGAAACATCCTTATACCAGGGGGTTATTAAAATCAACACCAAAACTCCATGAGAAAAGAGATCGATTAGGATCTATTCCAGGTAATGTTCCTAGCCCCGCCAATTTACCTAAAGGCTGCAAATTTGCACCGCGGTGTTCTCAAGTAATGGAGGCTTGCCTAGAACAAGAACCGGTACTTAAAAAGCTGAACGACGGCCAGTGCCGATGTTGGCTTTACCAATCAGATTCAGAAAAGGAGGGAGTCAAAAATGACAGCAGCTCCCTTAGTTGAAGTTAAAAATGTTAAAAAGTTTTTTCCCTTTAAGAAGGGATGGTTTAGAAGTAAACAATTTGTAAAGGCAGTTGACGGGGTATCATTTTCTATAAAAGAAGGAGAAACATTTGGTTTGGTTGGCGAAAGCGGCTGTGGAAAGTCTACAACAGGCCGAATGATTATGAATTTAATACAACCGACTGAAGGGGAAGTTTGGTTTAATGGTATAAATTTAACAGAATTATCTCCAGAACAATTACGAAAAAAACGACGTGATTTTCAAATGGTTTTTCAAGATCCGTATGCGTCACTTAACCCAAGATTAAAAGTAAGCGATATTATTCAAGAACCAATGGTGATTCATGGTATTAAAAAGGAAGAACGTATTCACCGTATCAGTGAGCTGCTAGAGACGGTCGGGCTTCATTCGGAATATGCAGACCGCTACCCTCATGAATTTAGCGGGGGGCAAAGGCAAAGAATTGGTATCGCCAGAGCGCTCGCGTTAAATCCAAAATTGATTGTTGCGGATGAACCGGTTTCAGCATTGGATGTATCTATTCAGTCACAAGTTGTTAATTTGCTTCAGGATTTACAAGATGAATTTGGATTGACATATTTGTTTATTGCACATGACCTTAGTGTCATTGAACATATTAGCCATCGAATCGGTGTGATGTATCTAGGAAAATTGGTTGAGGTTGCTAATAAAGATTCATTATATGAAAAACCGCTCCATCCATATACTCAAGCGTTAATTTCAGCAGTACCTATTCCTAACCCCCGTCTAAAGAGGGAAAGGATTGTATTGAAAGGTGATATTCCAAGTCCTGCCAATCCGCCATCTGGTTGTCCGTTCCATACAAGATGCCCTAAAGCATTTAATCGCTGTAAAATTGAGGTTCCAATAATGAAAAAAGTTTATCCGGATCATGTCGTTGCCTGTCATTTATATGATTAAAAAAGGGAGTCAAAAGGACGGTCATTTAACTATCTTAGCTATTGAAGAAGAATATCTTTCAATAATATCCAAGCAAATGGAAGATATTTTTGGTGATCGTCTTGAAATACAATCTATTACAATTAAAAATTTAAAAAGGAATATTATTCCTTCAGGCGGTACGATTCTATTATCCGGGAATTATATTATTCAATTGGTTAAAAACTTCTTACCGAATAATGTAAGAATTATTATTGGTAAAAGGGCGGTTAATATTGTTAATTTAAAGCTTTTAATTGATTTACCTAAGGGGCAGGAGATCTTAGTTGTTAATGATAATAAAATTAACACAGATCAAACGGTGGAACATTTGAACCAAACAATGTTTGAGCATCATTTTATTCCTTATTATCCAGATATGGAATTCCCTGATCATATCAAGTATGTTGTAACCCCTGGCGAAAAACATCTTGTTCCATTGGAGATGCCGAATGTCATAGATATTGGGCCTAGAATTTTATCAATTGAAACATTATATGATGTTGCTGATGCCTTTAAATTAAGGGAAAGCCAAGACATATTAACAACAAGATATATTAAATCACTTGTTTCTATGACCCAAGAACGAAATCATATTGCTTCAATAGATCTGGAAAATAAAAAGGAAGAAACATTATTTACTTTTGATGAAGTTGTTGCCCAAAGCCAGGCAATGTCCAAGGTTGTTTCTATTGCAAAAAAAATAGCTTCGAATGATCTTCCAGTATATATTAAGGGTGAAACTGGAACGGGTAAAAGTATGATATCTGAAGCCATTCATAAAGCGTCTAATCGGGGACATGAAAAATTTTTATCCATAAATTGTACTGCCTCATCCCCAGAATTATTGGAAGAGGAATTGTTTGGTGTTGATAAGGGTATAGAGAACATTACAGGTGTATTCGAAGCTGCAGGCAACGGGACAGTTTTATTAAAAGAGATTACAAAGCTGCCGATGACATTACAAGGCAGGCTCCTAGACTTATTAGAAAAAAATAAAGTAGTCAGGAAATATAGTAATAACCCGGTGTTTGTAAAACCGCGTTTAATAACAACAAGCCTGACTGATTTGTATGAACAAGTAAATAAGGGTAACTTTCGGAGAGATCTTTATTTCCGATTAACAGCTTCCTTTATAGAGATGCCGCCATTAAGAAAGCGAAGCTCTGATTTTAATCATTTGCTACATCAGTTTATAAATAACCTTAATTATCATCACCTTGACTTTTCATCTGAAGCATGGGAGGCGCTAACAAACTATCATTGGCCTGGTAATGTTAGAGAGTTATATAATGTTCTATCATTTTGTGCATGTTTAGGAGAAAAGACTATAACTCTTGAATCTTTGCCCCATTACGTACGAGAACAATCTAATGAAAAACATCCTATACCTATTAAAGACATTATTGAAAAGATTGAGCAGCATGGGTTCTTGGAAGAAAACATTATGATTTTAAAAGTTTTTTTAGATGGTAAGAAACAACAAGTATCGTACGGCAGGGTAACACTAAAAAAAATATTGGAAAGCAAAGGTATTCATCTTTCTGAACAACAGCTTCGAATGAGACTCGAGATATTGAATGACTTAGAACTTATTAATGTTCGCTTAGGAAGGGCGGGTACAACAATATCTCAAAAGGGTGAAAAGTTTTTATCATCCTATAGTGAAATAACAAAAATATAAGGGGGGATTATAAAGATGGAAGTTAACGAAAAACCAGTCTATGTTTATAGAGGAAACTATATTGAGAGTACACATGAGGTGCATATTGCGGTTGTTGATACAAAAGGGAATTTGTTACATTATTACGGAGATCCCATGCGTCCAACCTTTGCTCGTTCATCAATGAAACCATTCCAAGCAGTACCGCTTATTCAAACAGGTGCAGCGAAGGCTTTCAATTATCAACCTAAAGAAGTAGCAATCAGTTGTGCTTCTCATAGTGGTGAAGACATTCATCGACATACTGTATTACATATATTAGATAAAATTAATTTAGGGGAAGATGCGCTTCAATGCGGTACACATCCGCCGCGTGACCAGGAAATTTATAAGGCTTTGATTCGGGATGGGAAAGAATTAACTCCAGTTTTCAGCAATTGTTCCGGCAAGCACTCAGGCATGTTGGCGACAGCAGTTCATATGGGGGAGGATCCAATTACATACCGTGATATAGAGCATCCTGTTCAGCAACGGATACTAAAGGTGATTGCCGAAGTGTGCAAGGTTGCTAAAGAGGGGATTGAACTAGGGGTAGATGGCTGCGGGGTTCCAGTTCATCGCATTCCGCTTTATAATGTTGCATTTGGATATGCTAAAGTTGCTCAACCCCACCATGTTGAGGAACAATATCAATTACCATTAAAGACAATACGTGATTCAATGATGAAACACCCAGAAATGATCGGCGGCAAGGAACGTTTTGATACCGATGTGATGCGGATTTTTGGTGGGAAACTTATTGCAAAAGGCGGCGCAGAAGGGGTTTTATGTATTGGCCTTGTTGACCAAGGTCTTGGAATAGCGATAAAAGTAGAGGATGGTAACGCAAGGGCAACAAGTGCCATAGGATTAAAAGTACTTAAAGATATTGGTTTTGCTGATCAAAATAAATCTTGGCCGGATGATCTTAAATCATACGAGGAACCTGCTGTCACAAACATGCGAAAAGATGCAATAGGAAAGATTGTAGTGGATTTTAAACTTAAAGGCGCATAGCTTTCCACAGATCAGGGTCTGACCCCAGATAAGGCAGAAATAAGTATTAGCTTAATTCTAAAGACTATAACATAGGGGAAGGACCCCTATGTACAAATTATGTGCATAGTTACGGTATTACGGATGCAGATTTCTTACCTCTTTATGGTCGTTTATAATTAACAGTACTTTACCTTGATTTAATTTTTCTTTATACGTTTTTGTTTCTTCTTTTGAAAGGCCGACTTCTATCATCTTTTTAATAAGTTCGTTATTTTTATCATTCAGCAAGTTTCCTAAAGTACCGTTAAAACCAAGTTCCTCCAAGCCAATGGTATTGACATCTGCTTGCTTTGCCAGGCGTTTCGTACGGCTGTTGTCACTGGATAGCAAGTAGATGTCTTTTCTATATACACCTGATCCTTTCAAATCTTTAATATCATTCATTAAAATTTGCTCGTTATCATATTCACGAATTACCGGCTTCATTTCCATTCCCCCAAGTTAAAATTAGATGTTAATATACTATTACACAAATTCTAACTTTTTAAACTGCTTTTTACTTATCCACAGCCGGGGGTCTGACCCCCGGCTGTGGATAAGTCAACGAACCAGCTTATTGCGGTGAGCATAGATTGCGGCTTGAGTTCGATCGTCGACGCCGAGTTTTGAGAGGATATTTGTAATATGGGTTTTGACAGTTTTGACGGCAATAAATAATTCATCGGCAATTTCTTGGTTGCTCTTCCCGTCAGCGATCAATCTAAGAATTTCAAATTCCCTGGAGGTTAATGATTCGTGGGGTTTAGGCTGTTCGGAATGACGCATTTTTGACAGAACCTTGCCGGTTACCTTGGCTTCAAGGACTGATTCTCCTTTCATTGCAGCCCGGATAGCGTCAGCGATTTCACTTGCTTTCGATGTTTTCAATAAGTAACTTAATGCCCCGGCTTCAATAACCGGGTACACTTTATCATCATCAATGAAGCTGGTTAGAATAATGATCTTTGGATCAGTGAGTGCTTTGCATATTTCCCTCGTGGCTTCAACGCCGTCAACCCCGTCCATGACCAAATCCATCAATATGACATCCGGCTTTTTCTCAATAGCCAGGCGAATGCCTTTTTCGCCGTCAGAGGCTTCCCCGACAATTTCAATATCTTTCTGCGATTCAAGATAGGCGGATAGTCCAATTCGCACCATTTCATGATCATCTACGAGCAATACGCGTATCACTGTTCTCGCTCCCTTTCTATATCAATAATTGGAACCTTGACTTCAATTTGTACACCTTTGCCGGGGAAAGAAATGATTTCAGCGACGCCGCCGATTTCGTTAGCCCGTTCTTTTATGGACTCAAGACCGTAAGAAGATGTTTTTGGTTTGTCCATATCAAAACCAATGCCGTTATCTAAAATTCTAAGGAGAAGCTGCCGATTCATGACGCCAAGACGAACAGCGACTGATGTGGCTTGTGAATGGCGAAAAACATTAGACATCGCTTCTTGAACGATACGAAAAAGATGGTCCTCGATACCTTTGGGCAGACTGGGAATTTCTTTAATATCCCAGCGGATATCGACAGGCTGCTTTGCTTTAAATTCCACGAATAGTTCCTCAAGCCCTTCTTTAAGCCCTTTTCCTTCAAGTGTGGCAGGCCTTAAATGCATAAGAAGGGCACGCATTTCATTTTGAGCGTTTCCGGCCATCTTTTCTACCATGGCCATTTGTTGTTTTAGCTTCTGATTGGCAGGGTCAAGATTTTCTTGAATAGCTGAAGCCATCATAGAAATAGCAAAAAGCTGTTGGCTGACAGCGTCGTGCAATTCTCTGGCAAGGCGTTGACGTTCCTCGGAAATCACCGATTTTTTTAATTGGTCGTTCCACTCGGCTTTTTCTGTTGACAACTTTTGCAGGGAGGCAACCTGTTTTTCAATAGTATCTGCCATTTGATTTAAGTGATCGGCCATCAGCCCGATTTCATCATCGCCAAGATAGGGGACCCGGTGGGCATAGTTGCCGCGTTCATACTTTAAAATGGACTCAACCAAAAGTTCCAGTCTCTTTTTCAACATATTACCGTAAATAAAACCGGTTAATATGCCGAGGACAATGGCAAAAATTAATATCAGCAATATAAAAGGGATATGGAACCATCCGGCGGTTAATAAAACACGAAAATCCAATTTATAATAGAAGAAAAATATCGCAAGTAAAGCAAGTGCTGTAAACAGGCAAATCCAAAGGGTAAACTGTGTCATCCGCCACTGTATGTTTGTTAATCTCCTTTTTCTCATAAATACCTCACATCAATATCACCGATAAAATTAGAGATGGATATTTTCACTTTTCTGGTGGCGTTCTTGTATCCCTTTGTTTCAAGATTAATTTGCCGGTTTAAACCGCCCATTTTGTATCCTAATACCTCGAGATTTCCGATAGTGACCGATGCTGCTATTGATACATCCAAATCGTATGGAATATAAATATCGACATCGCCAATCAGTCCGCTGATAACAATCGTGTTTTCACCCTCATGAATGATTGCCTTCGATAAATCGATTTTGTTATCGCCGATACCATAAGACAAATTCATGTCTTTTAATTCATATCTATGGTTAATCAGGCGTAAATCACCGATTAGTGAACCGCGGAATTCGGGTGTTTTTTCGATAATAACGGGTTCGTCATCTTGTTCAGTTCCTTTTTGTTGTCCCGTTTGATATCTTTCTTTTTCTAAATGGTCAATTTCCTCATTGATCCAATCGTCAACGTTATCTTTTTTATTAACCGATGTCTTTTTGCTTTTCGCAGTTTTTTTGCCGTTGTTAAACAATCGATAACCAATGTAAATAAACAGCAATGCAATTAAAATACCGGCAATATGAATATGCAAAACAGACTCAAACAGCACGATTACCGCGAAAGTAAAACAAATATACGCAATCCATCGATGCCTTTTTTTAAGAAAATAAATACCGGCTGCTGCAAAGATTAAAGGGCCAACAAGGAGGTCGAGACCAATAATCCCTAAAAGTATGATAATACCGATAAGGACTGCACCGTATCCGATTAACTGCTTCAATGAGGTTCGCCTCCTTTATAAGACATTTGAAACTGTTAGTATATATTAATCTTTCCGCTGGTGACATTAAGTTTTACTGGATATTTTCCAGTACCGTAAGAACCGTTAACAATGTTATCGTCATTCACTTTAGCTTTTTGAAGCGGTATATCGCAATTAACTTTGCCGCTGATGGTGTGCGCGTTAAGAGTGAAATCGGCGTTCTTAGGAAACTTCAGTGTTGCGTCACCTGATTTAACATCCAAATGAATCGGATCATTTAATTGATCAAATTGAGCACTCAAATGCCCTGATAATACTTTACCATTTAATTCGCCTGTAAAGCTGGATAAATTGATATTACCTGATTTTATATCCAATGATGTTGTTTTTGTTATTAAGTGATCACCATTAAAATTGCCGGATAATGTATTGTTATATAAATGGCTGATATGCAAATTTTTAAGAACGATATTTCCAGAATGAACATTTAACTTTAATCTATTTAAATTCATTGTTTCACCGTTGAATTTTACATTTCCTGAGCCGGTTGAAAGGTCCATATTTTTATTGTAATCTTCTGGAATATATATGTTCAAAGTCGAAGGTTTCCAGAATGGCAAAAAGTTCAACCATTTGTGTTTAATGTCTACCTTAATTGTGTCACCCTCATGGTTAACAGTCATACGGAATTTGTGTCCATTTAATGCAGCTTCCAAATCATTTCTTTTAGAAGGGATGACATGAACATACGCGCTTGATGAGTCTACATCTATTGTTTTTATTCCTGATAAATCAGCGGATTCATGCTGATTAGATGATGTAAAGCGGTTGCCGATGTTACTGTTTACAAATAAGCCAAGAAGTATTAAAACACCGAAAAAGATAAACAGAATACCGATCATTTTTTTCATCGGATCGCCCCTTATAATGAAGTCTCACTTTATCCCGGTGCAACCGTCCGTAAGACTCCCGCCTCATAACTTAAGTAAATCATCATTAAAGTTTAGGCGGGAGTTAACGGACGCTAACACCCCGATAAGTTCAACTAACCATCAGTGGGGATGAACAAAACCCCCACTGATGGAAGTTTCACTTTATTATAAAACAACTATTAAGATAGGGCGCCTTATTGGCACCCACCTTAATTTAAGATGCTGATCATTCATTTGGCGTTAGCCAAGTTTGGCTTGGCGCATTTTTTCAAGTTCTTTTTCGGCTTCATCAGCATATTCAAATTTTCTCCACTGATTAGCATCACTTATAAAACTGGCACTGGCATAGGTGTCAGCTTTGATTTCCATTTCATTAATACGTTCTTCAAGACGCTTAAATTCTTTATATGTGCTTTCTGAATCAATCCGGTTGATAGAAGTGTGAATGTGTTCCTTTGCCTTTGCAGCATTAGCCCGGGCAATTAAGGCATTCTTTTTATCTTTCAGATCTTGAAATTTTTCCTCAAGTTGGCTTAGTTGTATCTTAAGATCTTTAACTTGTTCGCCTGCTTTTTCGTATAGCTCGCAATATTTTTCTGCTTTTGCCTCGAAATGTTTCATTTCTTGAAGAGCTTTACGGGCCAAATCCTCTTCACCGGCATCAAATGCAAGTTGTGCTTGTTCTTTACGCTTGTTTGCTAATTTTTCCGCTTCTTCTTTTTTCATGTAAAAGCTTTTTTCAATCGCTTGCTGTTTGATTATTGTATGTTTTGCCTTAGCAATTTCCCCATCCATATCCCGCAAATATTGCTTAAGCATGACCTGCGGGTTTTCCATTTTATCCAAACCTTCATTAATAGTTGCAGTGATCATATTTTTTATTCTTTTTAATACCATAAGAATGCCTCCTCTTTATTAATTATCTTTGTGCCGTTTTAAAAAATCTTTCCATTCAGTATCAAAACTGCTTTCAAATTTAACATTTTTATAGTTATTAACCGTTTCTCCAGATAACGTTGGAGCGGGTTCTTTGGTGTCTTTAATAAGTTTCCAGCCGAAATAGATAAGTACGGCTGAGATTGCTAGTGTAACGAGTAACGGCAGAAGACCGACAAACATTAAAATGCCGATAATCAATGCCGTAACACCAATAGCTTTTTGACCGCCTGTTGATGAAGTTTTTAATTTTTTTCCTCCGTAATAGATAAGAATGACCGAAAGTGCGAAGGGGATTAATCCGCCGATATGGATGCCAAGCATCCCTAAGAAAGCAACAGCGCCTATTAAAAGTAAAATAATCCCGACAAGACTTTTAAAATTTAAGCTCATGTTTTTCCCTCCTTCCTTTGTTATCTACAGTTTACGGAAAATAAATATTTTCCAAAACGCACCAGAGGTGCATTTTGGAATAAGACTTGGGTCTTATTAAAATTGAGACTAAAAATCCTGCATCGCTTATTAAAGCAATGCAGGATTCCTTCATTCATCCTCAATTCTTTGTTTGGCCGTATTAATTGCTTCCATTCTCCGTTTGTTTTTTGCTTCAATAGCACCGCGCTGTTCAGCATCTGGTGCTGATTCTAATACTTGCTGACTGTCTTGAATGGCTTGTTCAGTGTTTTCAATTCTATCTTCAAGCGCTTCGATTTTTTCACGGCTGTTTGTTTGCTTCGGCATTTTATCTACTCCTTACCTATAATTATCCTTATCCTTATCATTTGTGGTTTCAGTATCATTTATGTATAAAAACAAAAGCAAGTGCCGTTTCGGCACTTGCTGAGTTAGACCCCTGGAACTTTGATGTTTTTCTTCGGTTTTTTTGGACTGCCGTAAATCTTTCGTGTGATTTTTGGTGCGAATATAAAGAGGACAATGCCAATCACAGCGGCAATCAAAATATATATGCCTGAAAATACTTTTGTTGTACCTGTCGCAAGGCTTGCGATAACAACGGAGAACTCCCCTCGTGATGTTATTGAAAGACCTGCCCTCAACGAGACACGTTTTGAAAGTCCATATAATCTGCCCCCGATAACACCGACAAGTATTTTGGCGATCAGGCTCCAGATAACCATAACAATCAATAGACCGATCATTGGTACACCGTGGCTTAAATCAATAGTTGAACCGAATGAAAGGAAGAACAGCGGGAGAAGCAAATCCCTGACTGGAATGGTTGTTATTTCAATTTCTTGAATTTCATTTGTTTCTGCCAGCATCATCCCGGCAAGAAAAGCGCCGAGAACTTCTGATAAACCAAGATATACGGCTAAACCGCCGTAGGCGACAGCAATACCCACCGTAAACAATATAAAAATATCTTCATCATTAATACGCTCAATAAAATTACTTAGTTTACTGAAAACAAATCTGCCAATTAGGATAGCAACAAGCGCCAAAACGGCTATTTTTAAAACAAGCAGCCCAAGCTCTCCGGCTGTCACTTTTTGACCGGACGTTAAACCGATCAGAATTGCTACTAAAATAGGGGAAACTAAATCTTCAAATATAAGGAGTCCGAGAATATACTCACCTTCAACGTTTGCCATTCTTTTGGTGCTCTCCAGCAACTTCGCGGTAATAGATGAGCTTGTTGCATATACTGCACCGCTAATGAGAAACGATATTAAAAAGTTAAGTCCGAATAAGGAACAAATGAGAAAAGGGATACCAAAATTCAAAGCGATATCTAATAATCCGCTTGACCAAACTTTTTTAGCTGTTTCCCCAAGTTTGCTTATTGGAAATTCCAAACCAAGGAGGAAGAACATAAGAATGATTCCGATTTTACTTGCGATTTCAAGAATAGCGTTGTCGGAAATGAATCCACCCAGGATAATCCCTAAAACAATATAAAGAATAACCCCTGGTATATGAATTTTTCTCCCTATAAAGCCAAAAAGGAAAAGGAGAAGAATAATGATTCCTGATACGAGGTAAAATGGAGTATCATGCATTAATGATGTTCCCCTTCACCGCATAACAGCGCCAGTTCTTCGATTTGTTCTTGTTTTCCAATTGCGATAATGACATCGCCTGCTTGCAAAACAACATCGATGTCTGGTGTTGCGATGAGATCTTCTCCTTTTACAATTCCTATAACAGTTGCACCTGTAAGCGGGCGAATTTCTGAATCTCCAATTGTTTTGCCGACAAGCTGGGACTCTTTAGACAGTTCAATCCATTCAATTTGAATTTGTTTTCTAAACATCTTGGCTTTATCAACATCAACGGGCTGATAAATAGCACCAAGTAATTGAGCCCCAATTTCCCGGGTTTCATCCGCTGTTAAATTAATATAGAAATCAGGTTCATCATTATCGGCATCTTCGAACATATACAGATCGCGTTTGCCGTTATGGTGGACAATAAGAACCAACATACTGTCTTCGGCGGTTATCATAGATATTTTATAGCCAATGCCGGGTAATTTGGCTGTCTTTATTTTCATATCATATCTCCCTTCACTCTTTTCATTAAAAGCAGTACGCAGTTAAATAATGAAAGCATCGTACTTAAATTTTACCAACATCACTATTATGACAAAATAAGACACCTTTGATCAAATGAATTTATTAAAGGAAAATTTAACCTTACAGAACATTATCATCAAATTTCTAAATAAGATAAAGCGATTTGAACTATGATAAACTCAAAAGAGTTTCAGATAATGGGATGGACGCAACTATTTATTCATATAAAAAGTGTTGACGAAGTTTGTAACAAGTGATATTATAAATCTTGTCGATTTCATATTGTTCTTCACGAAATTGACATAAAAAGATGTTGACATTATGAAACTACGATGTTAATATTAATAGCGTCGCTTTTGAAAGAAAAAAGCACAGCAAAAAAAGTTGTTGACAAGATGTTCTCAACTTGATATAATAAAAAGGTCGCTGCCGAACGGCGAACTTAAAGAGTTAAGAGATTGTACCTTGAAAACTAAACAAAAGCCAAGCGTGATTGAAAGGGCAACTTTTCAATAAAAGCTAAGGATCATAACGATTAAAAGTATTGCTGTTTAACAGCTTTAATAAGGATGTTCGCATCCAAACTTTATTGAGAGTTTGATCCTGGCTCAGGACGAACGCTGGCGGCGTGCCTAATACATGCAAGTCGAGCGCGGGAAGCAAACAGATCTCT
>NZ_JBHTCO010000044.1:0-158110 GCF_042665295.1 Scopulibacillus cellulosilyticus | reverse complement strand
TTGGTTTTAAGCGTTATGATCGTTTACGATTACGTGTTTTATTACATCATCAATATAAATCAATGGCATATCAGTTAGGTTAAGGAGTAGGAGCTATTACTCCTACCCCAACATTTGACGTAGAACCATTAAAAAAGCAGCAGAGGATATTTAAGATACCTTTGCTGCTTTTATTCTTTAATAATCATCCATATTTTTTTAAGTTTATGTAATAGATCATCATGATTTAAAAGATCATAAATAAACGATTCCAATTCTGGAGATCTTTTTATAGATTTTAGTAATGCAATATCCTTTTGGCTAAAATAAGTTGAGGTATTTTCTTGAACGATAGATGAGGATAACCCCAATAAGAAATCCGCCGGAACCTTAAAGAATTCAGCAAATGCAGCAATCATTTCCGGATCAGGTTTACGGTCGCCTGATTCGTAACGGCTCAACTGAACATTGCTGATTTTAAGCTGCTCCGCAAGTTGTTTTTGTGAAAGATCGCTCTTTTCACGAAGTAAACGTATTCTGGAACCAAGTGTATTCCCCATTAGAGGAAACACCCTTTCGTTTTTTTATTTTTACGTATGCTTTCAGAAATTTTAACACGATTACTTTTTTATCAGAATTTTATTGCCAAAAAGGATAAATTTGTTTGATTTAGTCTAAAAAAATTGGTAAAATTATTACAAAATTACCATTATGGCAAGGTGATATTATGAAAAAACTTGACGTTAATTTAAGCAAAATGAAAGAATGCCGCAAAGCTACTAAAATGTCGCTTAATGAAATGTCAAAAAAACTGGGGTTCAAAAGTCCAAACGGATACTATTACCTGGAAACCGGAAAAAGTAAAATTTCAGCTGAAATGTTAGCTAATGTTGCACTTATATTAAATATTCCTATTGAAGAACTTTTTACAGAAGCCGAGCGATCGTCTTAGGATAAAATTTCTAAGATATTTTTTACACTTTAAGAAAGTATAAGCGGGTTTTCCTGCGCCTTTTAAGACTTGCCAATCGGCAAGTTTTCTTTATTGAGTCATCATAAAAGGCGGTGTTAAAACGATTTATATAGTGAATAAACAAATCCTTACAGGTATATCAAAATAAAATTGATAAAAAACTAGGCAAGTGTATATCTGAGTGATAAACTTAGGGATGATGCCTAAGTTTATTACAAATTAGGCTTAAAGAAGATGTTCAAAAGGTCTCTTTTGAACACGCACCTAAAGAAAGGGGCAATCATTGTGTGCGGATTTGTTGGTTATATTTCAAATAAATTATTAAAGCCGGATGATCATGACCAGAATTTAATGCCTGAAAGAACAGCGATCATTACTCATAGGGGTCCTGATGATGATGGATTTTATACAGATGATACTGTTCAATTAGGTTTCAGGCGGCTCAGCATCATAGATTTAGAAGGTGGACACCAACCGCTTTCGTACGAAAATGATCGTTATCATATTATTTTTAATGGAGAAATTTATAACTATCTTGAATTGAAAAAGACGTTAGAAGATAAAGGATACCAATTTGCAACAACATCCGATACTGAAGTCATTTTAGCGCTTTTTACTGATAAAAGAGAAGAAGCTTTCAAAGACCTTCGCGGTATGTTCGGCATTGTCATTTGGGATAAGCAAGAGAAAGAACTTTATGCTGCAAGAGATCCTTTTGGCATTAAGCCATTTTATTTTATGGAAACTGAAGATGGAACATTTTTTGCATCCGAAAAGAAAAGTCTATTGGTTGGAAAAGACACTGACCCAGTATCACAAGCTGCGCTTCAACATTACCTTACTTTCCAATTTGTTCCGGAACCTTATACCATGGCTGAGTCCATTAAACGATTAGAACCAGGTCATTATTTAAAGAAAAAAGTCGGTGATGACCTCAAAGTAAAAGCTTATTGGAAACCGGAATTTCATCCTGTTAAGCAGACACTTGATGAAGCAAAGCAAAAAATTCGCAATGTTTTAAGGGATTCTGTAAAAATTCACATGCGCAGTGATGTACCGGTTGGTGCTTTCTTATCCAGCGGCATTGATTCTACAAGCATTGTTGCATTAGCTAAAGAATTCCATCCGGCGATCAAAACTTTTACAGTCGGATTTGAACGTGAAGGATACAGCGAGATTGACATTGCAAAGGATTCTGCAGAAAAGCTTGGAGTAGAAAACATACATACGGTTATCACTCCTGAAGCCTTTGTTAACGAATTGCCTAAAATTATTTGGCACATGGACGATCCTGTTGCAGACCCTGCTGCCATCCCATTATATTTTGTTGCAAAAGAAGCAAGCAAGCATGTTAAAGTTGTGCTGTCCGGTGAAGGGGCTGACGAGTTATTCGGAGGATATAATATTTACCGTGAACCGCTTGCTTTAAATTGGTTTAATAAGATTCCTGCACCAGGCAGATATATGATAAAGAAAGCCGCTCAAATGCTTCCTGAAGATGTTAAAGGGAAAAGTTATATTATGCGCGGTTGTACGCCAATGCAAAAGAGATATATAGGCAATGCCTTTATGTTTAATGAGGATGAAAAGAAATTCGTCTTAAAGACACATCAGGTTACAAGACATTTTACAGATATTACTTCGCCGATTTATCAACGTGCAGCATCATATCAAGATGTTGAAAAAATGCAATATATTGATATGCATACTTGGCTTAGAGGAGATATCTTAGTCAAAGCCGACCGGATGACAATGGCTCATTCATTGGAATTGCGGGTTCCGTTCCTTGATAAAGAGGTATTTAATGTAGCCTCAACGATTCCTTCTTCCATAAAAACTGCGGAAAAGACTACAAAATTCGCTTTACGTGAGGCTATGAGGGGAATTGTTCCTGATTCAATTCTTTACAGAAAGAAACTTGGCTTCCCTGTTCCAATCCGTGTGTGGTTAAAAGATGAATTATACGATTGGGCAAAAAATATCATCCGTGACAGTCAAACAGATGAATTTATTAATAAATCCTATGTCTTGAAGCTTTTAGAAGATCATAAGAATGGGAAAAGGGATAACAGCCGTAAAATTTGGACAGTCCTTGTCTTCATGATCTGGCATCAAATTTATATTGAAAAATCGATCACTATCGATCATCTTCAATTAGTTAATGCATAAGAAGAGGCCATAAGGTCTCTTTTTTCGACGATTCATTGCAAAAACATGTGAAATATTTCCCGGGACATGTTAAATCATCAATCTTCTTAGACCTATAAACCTTTTTATCATCTCGGGTTTTTTGTTTTCTATTCTTTCCTATGTTATACTTTAAAGGTTAATAAAGTGAAACTTCCATCAGTGTGGTGCCTTTCCCCGCTGATGGTCAGTAGAACAAATCGGGGTGTTAGCGTCCGTTAACCCCCGCCTAACTTCAATGCTTTACAGAATTTAAGGCGGAGTCTTACGGACGGTTACACCGGGAAAAATCTGTTAGGAGTTGTTTTCATGCAGGAGAATTTTAACGTTGGAGACATCATCGAAGGTAAGGTAACGGGGATTAAGCCTTTTGGGGCTTTTGTTGCTATAGATGATGAACATCAAGGCCTTGTTCATATTTCCGAGGTTGCTCATCAATATGTTAAAGACATCAACGATTTCCTTAAAGTCGGCGATGTTGTTAAAGTGAAAATCTTAACCATTGACGAAGAAGCAGGCAAAATTTCTTTATCTATTCGTGCGACATTGCCGAAGCCTGAAGAGAAAGAGAAACCTCAAAAAGCGCCAAGAAGTAACAGTCATAATAACAATAAGCCATCATCTGCGGCCAAGCCCGGTTTTAACACATTGGAACACAAATTAAAGGATTGGTTAAAGGAATCCAACGAACGTCAAGCACAATTAAATAAACGCCTGAAAAAATAAAGGGCAGCCCGTCATAAAAGGGCTGCTTTACTTTTTGCATTTAGAGCTATAAGTGCCGGCAAAGCTGCAGTATGAAAAAGCTTCTTATCTGCTTTGCGGCGAGAAATAGATCTTTGAATATGCTGCACTGCCATACTATTTTATGCCTTTAAGGCTTTCCAATGGTTTTCTTTATCCTATGGATTTGATCAATATATTTATTATGCCTATTTGACTGTAGGGTCCGGATCGGCTGCGAATGCTTCTGATGGCTTAAACAATAAAGTTAAGCAGTACAATGCACTAATTCCCACTATACCATATATGACTCTTGACACAACGGCAGCTTGTCCGCCAAATATGGCTGCAATTAGGTCAAATCGAAAGAAACCAATGAGTCCCCAATCTATGCCGCCAATAATAATGATTGCCAAAGCGGTGCGCTGTAGACCATTCATATATGTGCCTCCTTTAATAAGAAGATTTATTTCCTTTATAGATTATCTACAACAAAGATAAATTATTCATGGTCCATTATTTTGTGTAAAACTAAGGAAATGATTTTAAATATTGCACATTACAAAGCAATGGTTAAAATCCCTATTTTTTAGGCATATTATAAGCAAATATGTTTAAAACTTTCTTTATATGCTATTGCAGTAAAAGACATGGATTTGTCAGATGTAAAAAAGTTTTCAAGTGAACACGCTTACACAATCCAATTATTTGATTTAAGAAAAACCGTTTTGTAAAGTAAAGATGAACGTTACATATTGGAGGCTTTAATATGAGTGAAAAAGTAACTTTTGACTACAGCAAAGCATTAACCTTTTTTTCACAACATGAAATTGATTATTTGTCGAACGCAGTTGAAGCGGCACACAATGCGCTTCATAATAAAACAGGTCAAGGCAGCGACTTTTTAGGATGGCTGGATTTGCCGACAAACTATGATAAAGAAGAGTTTGCCAGGATTAAAAAGGCAGCTGAAAAAATAAAATCAGACTCTGATGTTCTTCTTGTTATCGGCATCGGCGGATCTTATCTTGGTGCACGCGCTGCTATTGAAATGCTGAACCATTCTTTCTATAACTTATTAGATAAAGAAGAACGCAAAGCGCCGCAAATTTTCTTTGTTGGCAACAGTATCAGTTCAACATATACGAAAGAGCTTTTTGCATTGCTTAAGGATAAAGATGTTTCTGTTAATGTCATTTCCAAATCCGGAACAACAACCGAACCTGCAATTGCCTTCCGTATTTTCCGCAGCTTCTTAGAAGATAAATACGGAAAAGAAGAAGCAAAAAAACGTATATACGCAACTACAGATAAAGAAAAAGGTGCATTAAAAACATTAGCCAATAATGAAGGTTATGAATCCTTTGTTATTCCGGACGATGTTGGCGGCCGTTATTCTGTATTAACTGCTGTTGGATTATTACCAATTGCTGCAAGCGGCGTTGATATTGATGAAATGATGAAAGGTGCGCGTGACGCCCAAGAAGACTTCAGTGCTCCTAAACTTGAAGACAACCAGGCTTACCAATATGCTGCTGCACGTAATGTACTGTATAACAAAGGCAAAACGATGGAGTTATTGGTGAATTATGAACCTGGATTGCACTACTTCTCAGAATGGTGGAAGCAATTATTTGGCGAAAGCGAAGGTAAAGACTTTAAAGGACTTTGGCCGACTTCTGCCGATTTCTCTACAGACTTGCACTCTTTAGGGCAGTATGTACAAGAAGGCCGCCGGCAAATGATTGAAACAGCCGTACTGGTTGAGAAACCTCGTGAAGAAATTGTTATTGAAGAAGATGCTGAAAACCTTGATAAATTAAATTACTTAGCAGGAAAAACAATGGATTTTGTAAACAAAAAAGCCGCTGAAGGTACACTTCTGGCACATACCGACGGTGATGTGCCTAACTTAAGGGTTGTTATTCCTGAGTTAACACCTTACTATTTCGGTTATGTTGTATACTTTTTCGAAAAAGCTTGTGCTATGAGCGGTTATCTTCTTGGCGTTAATCCATTTGACCAACCTGGGGTTGAGGCATATAAGAAAAACATGTTTGCGCTTCTAGGAAAACCAGGATTTGAATCTGAAAAAGAAGAGCTTGAAAAACGTTTGAATCAATAAAACTTATTACAGTCTAATCCCTCTTGTTGATAAACAAGGGGGATATTTTACGCTAATAGATTTTTTGAGCATCTTTTTAATGTATTCAAATTATTCATGCTATAGTAAGGATAGCGTAAAAAAGAACCCAGCTTAGAATAAGATGATTTCAATAAAAAAGGAGAGATTTTTGTGCAAGAAGAGATTGTATTTAAGCAATTAGAAACAGTAAGAAATTCAACATTAGATCTATTGGAGTCAATTCCTGAATCGGACTGGGACGTCATTCCTCAAGGATTCAGAAATAACATTCGTTGGAATGCCGGACATATTGTCACTATACTGGACCTCTTTGCCAGTGGTCTGCGCTCAATTTCACCAAATCTTCCAGAACGTTATCTCGCTTATTTTGCAAAGGATACAAGCCCGGCAGATTGGACGGATCAACCGCCTGCTAAGGAGGAAATCATACAACTTTTAAAAGAACAGCCAGGCTGGATCCGTACTGCATGTGAAGGGAAGCTGGATGAGAAATTACCTAAGCCGTTTAAAGGATTTGAAACAATCGGTGAGGTGCTGTCATTTGGAATTTTTCATGATGGCCTGCACACGGGGATTATTAATGCTCAAAGTAAGGTAATAAAGGCAGAAAAATAAAAGAAGTTGTATAAATAAAAGCTGAAGGAAAGTCGCCCTTCAGCTTTTAAAATGATTTTTTTTGAATATAGATCACTATTTACATTTATCCGTTTACAATTGTACCGCCATTGACATGAAGCATTTGCCCTGTCATATACGAAGAATCTTCAGAGGCAAGAAAAACATAAGCGGGAGCGAGTTCCTTCGGCTGTCCGTAGCGTTTCATCGGTGTATCTTTTCCAAAGCGGTTTAATTTGTTTTCTGTAAAAGTCGCTGGAATAAGCGGTGTCCAGATTGGTCCTGGAGCTACGCCATTAACTCTGATGCCTTTTTTTAAAATATCTTGATTTTGAGAAAGAGAACGGGTGAAGGAAACGATAGCTCCCTTAGTTGAAGAATAATCAAGTAGTGTTGGGTTGCCTTCATAAGCTGTTATAGAGGCCGTATTAATAATTGCACTGCCCGCCGGCAAGTGATCAACGGCAGCTTTCGTCAAATAGAACATTGAGAAAATATTCGTTCTAAAGGTACGGTCAAGCTGTTCTTTTGTTATATCCTGAATGCGTTCGCAAACATGCTGCTCCCCGGCATTGTTTACTAAAATATCTAAACGTCCAAAGCTGTCTACAACTTGTTGAACCGCTTTCTGACAAAAGCTTTCATCACCGATATCACCGGCAATGATCAGACAACGCTGTCCCTGTTGTTCAACAAGATTTTTTGTATCTTCAGCGTCACTATGCGCTTCATAATAAATAACTGCAACATCTGCTCCCTCTTTGGCATACGCAATGGCTGCCGCTTGGCCGATCCCGCTGTCACCGCCGGTAATAATCGCAACCTTGCCTTTTAATTTTCCGCTGCCAACATACTTAGGGTCGTCCGTTACAGAATGAGGAACCATATCCTTTTGGATGTCAGGCTGTAAATATCCATGCTGAGGCTCTTGAGTTGTGATCTTAACTTCATTATTTTCCTGCATGATTAACATCTCTCCTTACACAGTTTGTCCTTAATTTTCCCGAAAGAACTTTTTGTAAAACAAAAAGTTAATATTTAATATTTAATATTTAATAGTATAAGCACACAAACGGTACTCCTGTATTAAGGCTTGGCAACAGTCAAGTTTTCATTCTAAAAAGGGTGACACTTATAGGAACAGAATGATAAAATAATGAAGAGATTAAATTTCTGAATCAGTTGTCATGATTCTCTTTAACACATATTTCATTGTCATTTATAGAGTTATCGAACGAATGATTTAGTGTTGAAGAGGAAGAGGTGTTTGTTGATGAAAAAGAATGCGAAGCAATCATTTCTGGGTAGAGTCATTAATATAGTTCTTAGTATTGTTCAAATTATTATTGCCCTTTATATCGTTATTAAACTATTCGGCGCCTCCAATGTGCCGTTTGTTCAATGGCTTAATAGAATAAGTCAGCCTTTGCTGCATCCGTTTGAAGGAATGTTCAATCCGGTTACTTTCAGTAAAGGATATACATTGGATCTTTCAGCTGTATTCGCGCTGATTGTATATAGTGTTATTGGTTATATTTTAATTAAACTTGTCTCAATGTTAAATCGTTAAAAAGCACGAGGGGATATGCTTTTTACTTTTTTTAAGGTAGATACTAAACGATGAAAATCATCGGAAATAAAAAATTAGACAAAAAAGCGGTTAACAGGTAAGTGCAAATAGCACTTGCTTTTTTTATAGGCATCTCTCTTTTGTTGTAAGGATAATTTTTTGTCGAACGAAAAATGTGGAATCCGCTTGATGAATAGGCTAAAATTAACGGTACTAAAGCACTAACAAAAGGGGAGATAAGATGAATAAAAAGGGGATATTATCACTGATCGGAATAGGGGTATTAGCTTCATCGTTGTCCTTAAGTCCAGCCCACGCACAAACTCATCAACATAAATCCTCGAAAGCGGAACTGCAAAATCAAGTTCAAAGTAAATTGTTGAAACCAGGTTATCTTAGTTCTCATAAAATAAACCAGTTTAATAGTCAATCAGTATTAAAAGGGATCCAATCTTCGAAAGACTTAAAAGGTAAACGGACGTTTAATGGTTCCGGTAATAAGAACAAAAATGATTTCTTGACGGAGATCGAACCTAATGATGATTTTACTGCTGCAAATACTTTACCATTAGATCAAACGATGGTTGGTCAGTTATTGCCGTATTATGATGTAGATTTCTATAAAGTCAAAGTACCGAAGGGAACGTTGGTCATTGGCGGCATGACAAATACCAGTGCAATTGATTTAATGTACGCAGCAGTTGAAAAGGACTTTAAAGATAATGGCAACTTGGAAATCTTAGACATTGAATATCAAGATGGGGCGTTATTTGAAGCATGGAAAGTCAATAAAGCAGGGACATATTACATAGGCGCCTATGATGATGACGGACTTGACAATACGAAAAATGATCTTTATGCACTGCAGGCTCAATACATAGATACTGCTGCTCCGGATAAACCTGCTGTAAATAAAGTTGATAATAATGATAAAGTGGTAACAGGTAAAGCGGAAGCCTACTCAACAGTAACAGTAAAAGCCGGAGGAAAAACTCTTGGGTCGGCAAAAGTATCTTATAATGGAGCATTTTCTGTTAAAATCAAAACTCAAAAAGCGGGAACGAAATTAACTGTAACAGCTAAAGATAAGGCGGGAAATGTTAGTAAAGCTGCGACGGTAACGGTTAGAGATGTTGTTCCGCCAAGCAAGCCGACAATATACAAAATTGATGATAATGACAAAGTTATCAAAGGAAAGGCAGAAGCTAATGCATATATTACCGTCAAAGCGAAAAGCAGAACGATTGGTACGGGTAAAGCAGACAGCAAAGGCTATTACAGTGTCAAGATTAAGTCTCAAAAAGCTGGAACAAACGTTTATGTATACGCTAAAGATAAAGCAGGAAACGTTAGTAAAGCGGCGGTAAGAAAAGTTGTAAAACACTAAATATATAGTGCGTCCGGCTCCTTTGGGGTCGGACTTTTTAAAGATTATATAACAAATGGCGCCGAATTAACAATATACAGGTTGTTATATTTTTGAGATACTCTAAAATAGGGGAACGGGTGTTAAGGATCATAAATAAAGAGGACGTGTTCTTTAAATGGATGACTATTTAAGATCTGATTGCGAAAATTGTTTTGGCTTGTGTTGCGTTGCTTTACCTTATAGCAAATCAGCAGACTTTGCATTCAATAAAGACAGTGGGGAGCCTTGCCGTCATTTATGTTTAGATAATCGTTGCAGCATACATGACCAATTAAGAGATAAGGGCTTTCGTGGATGTGTCTCTTACGAATGTTTTGGAGCTGGACAACATGTTTCGCAGAGTATATATAAAGAAAATGATTGGCGAAATAACATGCAAAGTTCAAGGGAAATGTTTGCGGTATTCCCTGTTGTTCAACAATTACATGAAATGCTCTATTATCTAAGACAAGCCTTAAAGCTAACGGAAACAAAGCGATTTCAAAAAGAATTAAAAAAGGCTTATGATGATACTATACAAATGACAAATAAGACACCTGAAGAAATTTTAAGCTTAGAGATACCTTCCCATCGAAATACAGTTAACGATTTATTAATAAGGACAAGCGATTTTGTTCGGAAAGGCTTTGTTAATAAAAAAAGTAAAAAAAGTAAAGGGCTTGACTATTTAGGAGCAAATTTGCAAGGTATTGATCTAAAAGGAGAAAATTTAAGAGGAGCGCTTTTAATTGCAGCTAACTTAAGAAATGCAGATTTAAGAAAAGTGGATTTTATCGGTTCAGACTTAAGGGATGCTGATTTAAGCAATGCCGACCTGACTGATTGTATATTCCTAACACAATCTCAAGTTAATTCAGCAAAAGGGAATCTACAAACTAAACTGCCCTATTATATAAATACACCTAATCATTGGCAAAGATAACGGGTCAAAAATGGTGCAATGTAGGGGCTCTCACTTAGGAGCCCCATTATAGTGTGCCTGGCACATACTCAAAAGAGCACTTACCAAAATTGGAGTGCTCTTTTCATCGCCCAATGGCATTAATCATATGCTCTGACAGTTGAATTTCCTCCACTCCATTTCTTAAGATAAAACTCGGCTTGATGATCAGAGCCATCGACGTATTTACCAATATTTCTGTAGATGACACAGCCATGTGAATCAAAATCTTCCGGAAATGAGACATCACCGGTATAATTATAAGGGTTATCATCGTATACCACCCAGTCATCTGGATTAAACGGATCTTCCTCCATCAGCCGATAGTTACCCTCTTTACTACTCTTGTTAAGACAAACTTTAAAATCACCTCCACCTGATTTAAAGTTTCTACTTTGGTGGGTAAACACATCGCTCCCTTGATAATCCCAATCACCACTGCCATATGGCTGAACAGTGTTTGCCTTTGATGTGGCTGGGATGATTACCAACGATAGTGCGAACATAGCAAAAACTATACCTATTTTCTTCATCATTTTATCCAATCCCTTTCGTTTAAAAGATTCTGCCCCTCCATGACGGCTGAGACCTTAGGTTAATGAACTAAAATTAACCTCCTTCGCTATGACCGCCTGACTTCTGACAATTTAAATTAATTACATTCAGTTTAGACAATACAGTGTAGAAATCAAATAACGATTGACCCATCTTTAAATGGGATAGGAGTAGGAAAAAACACAAATGTGTCATAAAAAGGAAGTTTGAATCGATGCCATATTCCTAGAAGCGATTTTTGTAATTCTCTTAATGCGCTATATGTAATGCCAGTTTATTTAGATAATCGTATATTTTTATCGTAAATCCATTTTTTCTTTGGTTAATCTAACTCTTTCAGATTGCCAGATAAATCATAAACTAATAACAAGAACCATACTGTTTTCTGAAAGGAATGTTTATATGAGCCGGGAACATTCCTTTATTACAAAGTGTTAAAACATCAAGGTATAATCTGATTTCAAAAAAGTGCTTATAATTTATTTCAAAAAAGGATTATTTAAATACGTGGTGTCGGTTAAAGCCTCGAAAAAACGTAAATCGTAAAACATGAAATCACATACTTTAAAGTAGGGTGGTTTTACCACTTATTGTAAATACATAAAAATAGAAGAATCTCTCCATATCACCAGTGGTTTTTTTAGTTACTTTTAGTACAAACTAACCATTGAAGAAATTTACAATCTTAATGATGGAGGGATCACGTTGAAGGCTTTATTCAAGTGTGCTTTACCATTTATAATAACTTGTTGTTTCTTTGTTCTTTCTTTTCCAAACGAGGCTTATCTTCAAACAGATTATGCAAAATGGGGAAAAATTGCACTAGAAAAAACTAAAGAAAGATATCCTGATAGCAATGTTAGTGATTATGCATATATGGGTCATGAAAAAATTGCAGATAATGTTGCAGCTGATTGGTTTGAGTTCCAATTAAAACGTGATGGGAAAACAAAGTCGTTAAAGGTTAGGGTCACATATAGTTCTGAGACTGACAAGCTTATCGATATAAACTTTTTTGAGTTAGAACAACCAGAGGGGTCATGACCACTTTTAAAAAACCTATTATAATTTAAGTCATAGAGGATAATTTAAATATATGGGTTACAACACTATAAATTCCACACTAAAAAGTATCTCAAAAGAACGAAGCGGTTACCTCCCGTGACCCCATTTAAAAGTCCCCTAAATACTTGTCATTTAGTATCTAGGGAACTTTTTTTATAAATGAAAGGGATACAGGCGCGAGCCCCGAAGGAGGAAAAAATTAATGAGTCCTCCCATTAGTTTTAACAACCGTATAAGAATGGTGACAAGCCATGTAATGGGTCTTAACAGCTTTAAGGAGTGTTAAACCCTAAATACGGAATCCCGACCAGATATGCGGGATTCACACAGTGGTTTCACTCGAAGTACCATAGCACACAAAGCCCTCTAAGATCTTCAACACAAGCCTTACTTTTTCTTCAGATTTTCTTTAAAGAAGGACTCGAGCTTGTCAAAGGGGATTAAATCCACCCGGTCGTACAGATCCATATGACCTGCGCCCGGAACAATATAGAGTTCCTTCGGTTCGGCTGCATGTTCCACTAATCTGTTCACGACAGGCTATGAAACAGACATTTTCTAAAAATGAATTTACGGATTGGTTTAGTGAAAATTTTGATAAATTAAACGTTGTGACTACACTGTTACAAGTCAACGAAAATAAAAAAACACAGTGTTCCCGCTTGGGGAATCTGTGTTTGATAGGCTTTGTTATGGTGGAGCATAGGGGGCTCGAACCCCTGACCTCTACGCTGCCAGCGTAGCGCTCTCCCAGCTGAGCTAATGCCCCATTGCTTTTGGACAAGTATTAATTTATCATATTAAATATGGTATGTCAATAAATAAATTCGATATATTAATCTTAAAAAATAATTTTATCATATATAAAAAAAGTTTTTGTTTAAACCCCAATAAAATTAAATATATGACGAATATATTAATAAAGTTACAGTTTCATAAAATAACTCCTTATTCGTACACTAAATTAACGCCTTTTTAAAAGGCGTTAATTTTTTTATGCTAATTTAGCGGAAAATAATTATAAAACTGTATGAAGAGCGCTCTATTTTTTTAGTAAATTCGTGTATTGATTTTGGAAAATTGCAATTTTATAATCCAGAATATAAAACATTAAATAAAATCACGATTTATACTAAGGAGTGTAAAAAAGTGAACAAAAAAGCAGCTGATGTAACCATACGTCATATATGGGAAGCAAGAAAAAGGATTGCTGGAATCATTAATAAAACGCCATTGATTAAATCTTCTATTCTGTCAGAAAGGCTTGGCCGGCCGGTTTATTTAAAACTTGAAACTGTTCATGAAATCGGGGCTTTTAAGGTAAGAGGGGCTGCTAACAAAATATTAAGCTTAACCCAAGAGGAACAAAGGCGGGGTGTAACGACCTTTTCAACAGGGAATCATGGTATGGCTGTCGCATATGTCGCCAAACAGCTTGGAATTGATGCTGTTATTTGCATATCAAATCGTGTACCAAAAGTAAAAGTTGATTCACTAAAAAGATTAGGGGCACAAATCGAAATTTACGGTGACAGTCAAGATGATGCCGGAGAACGCTGTCTGCAATTAGAGAAAGAGAAAGGATTAACAGTCATACCGCCTTTCGATGATCCATTTGTTATTGCTGGTCAGGGAACCATCGGTCTTGAAATATTAGAGGAACTTCCAAATATTCAAGATATTATTATCCCTTTATCAGGCGGCGGGCTGCTTTCCGGAGTTGGACTGGCCTTAAAATCAAATGATCAAAACATAAGGGTAACGGGTGTGTCGATGAACCATTCCGCTGTTATGTACGAAAGCTTAAAAGCGGGAAAACCTGTTAAGCTGGATGAGAAAAACACCCTTGCTGACAGTTTACTCGGCGGAATTGGACTGAATAATCAATATACATTTAAAATGGTCCAAGAATATATGGACGAGATCCTTCTTATTTCAGAGGAGGAAATCGCTTATAGCATGGCATTTATGCTTGAACAGCATCGCATGGTGATTGAGGGGGCTGCAGCAGCCGGTGTAGCAGCTGTTTTAGAAGGAAAAATCACCGGCGGAGATGGTGATCTCGCCATAGTTATTAGCGGTAACAATGTTTCTCTTTCAACATTAATTGAAATTGCCAAAAATTATAGTCATCCCTTAAAACATTTATAAATGATAAAATTAATGTAACGGAATTTGAATTAACTTTATCTTCTAGTCGTTGGAGGGGAACATCTTGAAATTAACAGTAGAAAAGATTTTAAACCTCGATATTATGAAAAAAGCAAAAGTAAGAACAGGGAAAGATATGATCAATAACAGTTGCGTCCAATGGATTTCAGTTATTGAAATGCCTGTTGAAAACTTTGTTCGAAAAAATGAGTTTGTTTTAAGCACAGCAATAGGATGCGGGCATGATACTGAACTTTTAAAGCAATATGTACAAGATATTATTGATTCAGAAGCTTCAGCTCTAGTATTTGCTTTAGGACGTTACTTGTTTGATATTCCCAAAGAAGTCATTGAATTAGCCGAACGCCGAAACTTTATTATTATTGAGCTCCCATGGGAGATTCGCTTTGCAAATGTTATTCAAGATGTTATGCATGAATTAAATGGTTTGCATTATAAAGAATTAGAAAGATCTGAGAAAATACAGCAGCGGCTGTTAAAGTTAATTTTAGAAGGGGCAGAGCTGGATGAAATCGCAAATTTTGTTCAGCAAAATGTAGACTGTCCAATTGCAGTTACAGACAGAAAAGGGAACCTAAAAGGCAAAAGTAAGAACAGTCAAAGCTTTATTGGAACATGGAATGATCTAGTATCCTCGGGTGTTATCCCATCAACAAAACCTCTTTCGTCAACTCATGATCCGATGCTTCAGAAGATTAAAAAGGTTGAAGCCGATCAGCATGTTATGCTTCAATTACCTGTCATACAGACATCAGGTGATGCACAAGGGTATTTATATGTTATTTTACCTGCTGATAAGTCAAAAGATGAATTTTTAACACAAGGAATCGTAACGGTATTAGAACATGCAGTAACAACAATAGCACTTTGGCTTTCAAGGCAGAATGCCATTGAGGAAACAGAAATGCGGATGCGCAGTGATTTTATATGGGAGCTTGCAAAAGGGGACATTGATACATGGGATCACGCAACTGCAAGAGCCAAATCATTGGGCTACAATTTAAAGGTTCCTTATGTTTGTATTGTCGGTTTTCCGGAAAATTTAAAGAAACTCTTTCAAAAAAGAAACCAAGATTATCATTCCTTTGAAACGTGGTTTCAAAATATGATTCGTTATATTGAAGAAGAAATCTTATATGCTGTCCAGTCTTTAAAAAGGGAAGTCATGGTGACAACCCAAGAGGACAAGCTGATTATCTTTTTAGAAACACCTGTTGATAAGAAAAATGAAAACGCTAACAATTTTTTGGATCTCGTAGAACGCCGATTACGGCATTTACTTCCTGAGGTTGTCATGTCGTGGGGAATAGGAAACTATCACGACGGTATTCTTGGGTTTAAAGAAAGCTATCAAAACGCACAAGCGGCTTTAGATATTGGACGGCGCAAGAAAGGATCAGGATATCGTATGTTATACGATGATACCAGGATCGATCGAATGCTATTAAGCCTTGCTGACATTACTGAAATGAGAGACATGGTAATGGCAACGATTGAACCTTTAGTCCATTATGATGAACAAAGGAGTATGGATTTAATCGGTACTTTTACTGCATATAATCGTCATCACGGTAATGTAAGCCAAACATCACGATCATTAAATTTACATAGGCAGTCTTTACTGTATCGATTAAGAAAAATAGAGTCGTTAACTGGACTTTCACTTATCGACCCTGACGATCTTTTTTTGCTGGACTTATGCATTAAGATTTGGAAAGTTGGCATAGCAGTAGAAGTTTAAGTATTAATACACAAAGAGAGTGACTATTACTCACTCTCTTTGTGTATTGTCTTTTTGATGAAAATAAATTGACTAAAAGCTGGCATGAAATTTCATACATTTTTATGAATGATAAGATTGCCTATTTTTATTATTATAAATTTACGAAATGATTATTCCTAAAATTTATAATAATTAAATTAACAAAAGCGGGGGATTGGTTATATGTCATTTGGAACATCTGAATATAGAACAAGAATTCAGAAGACGAAAGAAAGAATGGCGTCGGAAGGGATAGAAGTTTTACTTATTACTGATCCGGCCAATATGAACTACTTATCCGGTTACGATGGCTGGTCTTTTTATGTACATCAAATGTTAGTCATTATTATTGATGAAGATCAGCCGATTTGGATTGGCCGAGGACAAGATGCAAATGGCGCTAAAGTGACAACTTGGCTTTATCATGAAAACATTATTCCATATCCTGATGATTACGTACAATCAGATACAAAACATCCAATGGATTTTGTTGCAGATATACTGAAACAAATCGGACAAGATAAACGCTCGATCGGTGTTGAAATGGAAAATTATTATTTTACAGCAAAATGTTATGAACATTTAAAAAAGGGTCTGCCGAATGCAAAGTTAAAAGATGCAACGCTTCTTGTCAACTGGGTTCGGGTGATTAAATCGGATGAAGAAATTGAATATATGAAACGGGCCGCCAGAATTGCTGAAAAAGCAATGGAAACAGGAATTAAATCAATTGAAGCGGGCGTTCGTGAATGTGATGTTGCCGCGAAAATCTTTTATACACAAGTCAGCGGTACAGAAAAATTCGGCGGTGATTATCCGGCAATAGTTCCGCTCCTGCCATCCGGTGAGAAAACATCAACACCGCATTTAACATGGACAGATGAACGTTACAAAGCGGGAGATACAGTGATTTTAGAATTAGCGGGTTGTTATAAACGCTATCATTCACCACTTGCAAGAACTGTAAATATTGGGACGCCGACTGATAAAGTAAAAGCGCTTTCAGATGTTGTTATTGAAGGATTAAATGCTTGTCTTGATGCAGTAAAGCCTGGTGTCCTTTGTGAAGAAATAGAAGAAGTGTGGCGGAAAACGATTGAAAAAAGCGGCATTATAAAAGATTCACGACTAGGTTACTCTATGGGACTCAATTATCCGCCAGATTGGGGTGAGCATACGGCCAGCATACGGAAAGGGGACAAAACCATTCTCGAGCCAAATATGACGTTCCATCTTATCCCGGGGATTTGGTTAGACGATTATGGATTTGAAGCAAGTGAATCTTTTCGGGTAACTGAAAACGGCTGTGAGGTTTTTGCAAAGTTTCCAAGACAATTGTTTATAAAAGACGGTTTACTGACAAATTAACAGAAAATTCAAGGTGGTGAGAACATGCTTATATTTACAGAACTTGAACTAAAACAATATATCCATTTAAATCAAGAAGCCATTAGTGTTGTGGAAGATGGATTTACAAAGCTTGCTCAAAAAGAAGTTGAAATGCCGCCGATTATGAGAGTCGATATCCATGATCAAAACGGTGAAGTTGACGTTAAAACAGCTTATGTAAAAGGAAAAGATATGTTTGCTATTAAACTTTCATCCGGATTTTTCAATAATTATAAACTTGGTCTTCCAAGCGGCAACGGCATGATGATATTAATCAGTACAAAAACAGGCATTCCACAAGCCATTTTACTGGATAATGGCTATTTGACAGATATTCGTACCGCGGCAGCTGGAGCTATAGCGGCAAAGTATCTTTCCAAGGAAAAAGTTGAAAAAGTTGGTGTGATTGGAGCAGGCGGCCAGGCAAGGTTTCAGCTAAAGGCATTAAAGCAAGTCAGGGATTTTAAAAAGGTGTTCGTGTACTCTCGTACCGCAACGAATGCTGAACAATATGCAAAAGACATGTCCAATGAACTTGGTGTCGAAGTTATTGCAACAGAAAATGCTGAAGAGGTTGTTAAAAAAAGTGATACCGTTATTGCAACGACACCGTCAACAGAACCTGTTATAAGAGCGGAATGGCTTCATCCCGGACTCCATATTACGGCGATGGGTTCTGATGCTGAGCACAAACAAGAACTGGAACCGGAAGCGTTAGTACGTGCTGATAAGCTGGTTTGTGATACAAAAGCACAATGTGCACGTTTGGGAGAACTTCATCATGCGTTTGATCGCGGCATCCTAACGAATGATCGTCACATTATTGAGCTTGGTCAGATAACATCAAATCAATTAACAGGCAGGGAAAATGACAATGAAATAACTATTTGTGATTTAACAGGAACAGGGGTACAAGATACAGCAATTGCACTGTTTGCTTATAACGAACTGGTGAAACGCAGCCTTGGATTAAATGTTGAGAACCAAACAGTATCATTAAATAACTAGTAAAGATAAGGAGAGATCATATGACAAACAAACATGTTAAAGCAGGTACTAAAGCAGTATGGGCGGGGGAAAAAGATTATTTAGTGCATGGTGCAACTCAAGTGCCGGTCGTTCTTAGTGTTGCTTACGGTTATGAAGATATGGATGAGTGGTATGATGTGGCGATTGGAAAGAGAAAGGGACATATTTACGGACGAAATACAAATCCGACAGTGCAAGCATTTGAAGATAAAATAAAAACGCTTGAAGGGGCAGAAGCAGCGACAAGCTTTTCAACAGGTATGGCTGCGATCAGCAACACATTATCTACATTTTTAGTACCTGGTGATCGGATTGTCTCTATTAAAGATACGTACGGCGGGACAAATAAAATCTTTACAGAATTCCTTCCGCGTCAACAGGTCGAAGTGGTACTTTGTGAAACAGGCAATCACGAGCAAATTGAAACAGAAGTTGCCAAAGGCTGCAAAATCCTATACCTTGAAACGCCGACAAATCCAACAGTAAAAATTACGGACATTAAACGTATGGCGAAGGCAGGTCAAGATGCAGGCGCACTTGTCATTGTTGACAATACTTTTGCCACCCCAATGAATCAAAATCCGCTTTCTTTAGGGGCCGATTTGGTTATTCATAGTGCAACCAAATTCCTGGGAGGCCATGCGGATGCCTTGGGCGGCGTTGTCTGCGGTTCAAAGGAACTCGTAGAAAAAATTTATCACTTCCGTGAAATTAACGGTGCAACAATGGATCCAATGGCAGCGTATCTCATTTTACGCGGTATGAAGACCCTTCATCTTCGCGTTCGCCAACAATGTGAAAATGCAATAACCCTTGCAAAATATTTACAAACTAAAGAAATCGTCGAGGGCGTTTATTATCCCGGCCTTGAAACACATCCAAATCATGATATTGCGAAAAAGCAAATGAAAAACTTTGGCGGTATGCTTAGCTTCTCGGTTAAGGGCGGCGTTGATACAGTAAGAGATCTTCTTCCAAAATTGCAATTCGCCAACCGTGCAGCTAATCTTGGTGCTGTTGAAACAACTGTCGGGCCTGCCCGGACAACAAGCCACGTTGAATGTACCCCTGAGGAGCGTGCGGCAATGGGGATTCCTGAAGGACTCATTCGTATTTCTTGCGGGATTGAAGATATTGAAGACATTATTAGAGATTTTGAACAAGCTTTTAAGCATGCTGAAAGCGCCTTACAAGTTTAAAAGGAGGTGGACGAAAGATGCCCAATCATCACCCAATTGTTGAACAAGTAAACAGCCTGTTTGACAAACTGGTTGAGTGGCGGCGCAGGTTTCATCAAAATCCCGAACTTAGTTTTAAGGAGTTCGGGACCGCCCAATTTGTTGCTGACACTTTACGAGGATTTACCGGAATAGAAGTGGAAACAGGAGTCGGCACTGAAACAAGCGTTATCGGTACACTAACTTCAGGCGGCGGTCCAACTATTGCGATTAGAGCTGACATGGATGCTCTGCCCATTCACGAAGAAAACCAAACCGCTTATTGCTCAAGAAACGACGGGGTTATGCATGCTTGCGGACATGACGCACATACTGCAATTTTACTAGGCATTGCCAACATACTTTCCGATGCCTTTAAAAAGGAAGAATTAAGAGGAACAGTCAAATTCATATTTCAACCGGCAGAAGAAAGTACGGATGAAAATGGACTATCGGGATCACCTTACTTAGTTAAAGCAGGTGTATATGACGAAGTTGATGCTGCTATTGCCCTTCATATGTGTCCGTGGCTTCCAGCCGGTGCTGTGCAAATTAATGATGGTTACAGCATGGCAAATGTCGACGTATTTGAAGGAAAGATTTATGGAACCGGCGGGCACGGTGCATACCCTGAACTTGGAACAGATCCGATTTGGATGCTGGGACCTGTGATGCAGGCTTTACATGGTATTGTTGCACGTAAAGTATCCGCTTTAGAATCAGCGGTTGTAAGCATAGGTCAAGTTCAAGCAGGAACGGCAAGCAATATTATCCCTACAGAAGTTTCTATTACAGGTACGATTCGCAGTTATTCACCCGAAATCCGTGATTTATTAGCTTCGGAATTAGAGAAGGCATTTTCAATCGTTCAATCCTTGGGAGGAGATTATTCATTCGAGGTGGTAAGAGGGGAACCTGCATTAAATAATCATCCCGTTATCAACAGGTGGTTGATAGAAACAATGAAGGAATTATACCCTCAAATTCAAATTACCAGGCGCCCGTTTGGGATGGGCGGGGAAGACTTTGGCTATGTTTCGCAAAGACTTCCAAGTTCAATGTTCTTTCTGGGTTGTGCAACAGAAGGTGATATCCAGAGAGATTTGCATAAACCGATTTTTGATATTGACGAAAATTGTTTAGCAGTTGGCGCAGCAATTCTTTCCCAAACAGCGATTAAGTTTTTAAAAGGTGAAGTCTTACCGATTAATCATAATTTGGAGGTACAAACATTTGGCTCATAAACTGGCATTTATCGGTTTTGGTGTTGTTGGTCAAGGTTTAGCTGAAATTTTGAGAGAAAAAAAGGATGAATTAAAAGAAAGCGAAAATTTTGAAGCAGAAATCGTTGCGATATCAGATTTAAATAAGGGATCCATTTATCATCCGGACGGTTTGGATATTGATACGGCTCTGCAATTATTAAAAGAGACTGGTAATCTCGAAGACTATCCGCAAACGCCCGGGCTTGTAAAAGGGTGGGACAGCTTTAAAACGATTCGTGAAACAAACGCTGATACAATTATTGAGGTTTCTTATACTGATGTGAAAACAGGACAACCAGCCATCGATCATTGCCGGACCGCGTTTGAAAATGGAAAAAATGTCGTCATGACAAATAAAGGTCCTGTTGCTCTTGCTTATAGAGAACTTTCGGAAATTGCCGAGAAAAATGGTGTTTACTGGGGCTTTGAGGGAACGGTTATGAGCGGGACGCCGGCATTAAGAATGCCGATTGTGACGCTTGCCGGAAATAATATCACTGAAATACGCGGTATTCTTAATGGTACGACAAATTACATTTTAACAAAAATGGAAGAAGAGCATGTACCTTATGAAGAAGCTTTAAAAGAAGCACAGGCGCTTGGTTACGCCGAAGCGGATCCGACAAGTGATGTAGAAGGCTATGATGCAAGATATAAAGTTGTTATTTTATCAAACTATGTGATGAAATCGCCCCTTACAGCAGAAGAGGTATCATGCAAGGGTATTTCAGACATCACATTAAAAGATATTGAGGAAGCAAAGGCAGAAGGCAAGCGCTGGAAACTGTTAGCGAAAATTCGTAAAGAAAATGGTAAAGTAATTGCTGACATTGCTCCGGAAAAAGTTGATTTAACGGATCCGCTCGCCTCAATCGGCGGCGCTGTTAATGCAATTACGTATGAATGTGATCTATTAGGGACAGTGACGTTAAGCGGTGCCGGTGCCGGAAAAGTCGAAACTGGATTCTCCCTTTTAATAGATTTAATTAACATTCACCGTGAAAGAAAGCTGATAAATATTTAATCACAGAAAGGCGGGAATGATGATGACAACAAAAGTTGCCGGTCGAAAAATGTATTTTGCGGGCGGTTGGGTAAAGCGTGATCAAGTCATTGAAGTGCGTGATCCGCAGGACAATAGTATTATTGATACGGTACCCGCTGCTTCAGCGGAAGATATGCTTAAATGTATCGAGGAAGCAAAAAAAGGAGCAAAAATTGCTGCGGCTATGCCTGTACATGAACGAATATCGATCATTAATAAAGCAGCGGACTATATTGAAGCAAATAAAGAAAAATATGCTCGCACAATTGCCCGTGAAGGCAGTAAAACAATCCGAGAAGCCGGAAAAGAAGTCATAAGATGCATTCAAACACTTCGAATTAGTGCTGAAGAAGCGAGAAGAGTTCATGGTGAGACAATTCCGTTCGACCAGATGCCGGGGAGTGAGAACCGGGTCGGTTACTATCAGCGTGTACCGATTGGTATTATCGGTGCTATTACACCGTTTAATGATCCATTAAACCTGGTCGCGCACAAGGTAGGACCGGCGATTGCTTCAGGAAATGCCATTATCGTTAAACCGGCAACTGTCACACCATTAAGCGCCCTTTTACTTGCAGAAGCTTTTTCTGAAGCTGGAATTCCTCCCAAGATTTTATCTGTTATAACGGGTTACGGAAGCGAAATTGGTGATGTGCTTGTGACACATCCTGCGATTCGAATGATTTCATTTACAGGCGGACTTGAAGCAGGGGAAGAAATTGCCCGTAAAGCAGGCTTGAAAAAAATCAGTATGGAGTTAGGTTCCAATTCACCTGTTATTGTACTGGAGGATGCCGATTTAGAAGAGGCTGTAGAATCAACGGTTTCCGGAGCTTTTTGGGCAGCAGGCCAAAACTGCCTCGGTGTCCAGAGAATTTATGTTCAAGAGAGTATTATGAATCAATTTGAAACTGCATTTGTGAAACGTACCAATCAATATAACATCGGTGATAAGCAATCTGAATTAACCGATATGGGCCCTCTGATAACCGAAAAAGAAGCCATTCGCGTCGAAAAATTGGTAAATGAGGCAATTGAAAAGGGAGCTGCATTATTAGCAGGCGGAAAACGTCATGGAGCATTCTATTCACCAACTGTTTTGAAAAATATACCAGAAGAGTGCGCGATTGCAAAAGAGGAAATCTTCGGACCTGTTGTTCTGTTTTACCCATTTTCGGATATTGATAAAGCAATCGAAAAATCAAATAATGTTAATTACGGTTTACAGGCAGGCATCTTTACAAAGAATATAGATAAAGCTCAGAAGGCCATTGCTAAAATGGATGTTGGCGGTATTATGATTAATGACAGCAGCGACTATCGTATTGATGCCATGCCGTTTGGCGGTGTAAAGAAATCAGGGCTTGGAAGAGAAGGTATCAAATTTTCGATTCATGAAATGACAGAGCCGAAAGTCGTTTGTTTTAAACTGTCTAATTGTTAAAAATCGGCTTAAATTAAACTGATTGTTTAAATATCGATTTAGAAGGGAAGATGCTGGATAAAGCATCATTTCCTTTCGATCCATTTATCTGAAAATTCAACATCTTAAGCTTACATTTATAATCTATTAACCTAAAATTTAATTGGTTTAGCCATCATTGGGCCGGCCGGTAATGGCTTATGCAAAATCTGTGGACGGTGAGAATAAAAAATGGTTCTAAAATAAATGAATAAATGAGGAGGCACGTTGTGGGCCATATACAAAATAAAAAGTTAAAAAAAGAGGATATTACCATTGTTGATACTAAACTTGCTAAACAGTCTATGATTGGGACAGCCCTTGGCAACGCTATGGAGTGGTTTGACTTTGGTATTTATTCATATTTGGCTGCTACGATGGGTAAAGTATTTTTCCCAAAAATTGATCCTTCTGTTCAGTTGATATATGCTTTTGCAACTTTTGCGGTTGCGTTTATAGCACGGCCTATCGGCGGTTTGGTTTTTGGGATGATAGGAGACCGCATTGGCCGCAAGAAAGTTTTGGTTATTACATTGATTATGATGGCTCTCGCGACTTTAAGTATTGGCCTTATTCCAAGCTACGCTTCTATTGGTGTTTACGCACAGATTTTATTACTTTTTATAAGGATGGTACAAGGATTTTCAACAGGAGGAGAATATGCAGGTGCAATGACTTTTATTGCAGAATCTACGCCGGATAAAAAGCGGGGTTTTATGGCAAGCGGCTTAGAGGTTGGAACGCTTGTCGGTTATAGTGCCGGCGCCGGGATTGTCACATTGTTGAGCTTTCTTCTTGGTTCCGAAGCAATGGTCGAGTGGGGTTGGAGAATACCGTTTATTGTTGCAGCTCCATTGGGATTCATTGGTTTATATTTTCGGAGCCGTTTGGCGGAAACGCCTGCCTTTGAAGCAATGATGAAGGCGGAAGAAGAAAGAAATCGCGTTTCCCTTAAAGAGATTATTATCAATCATTGGAAACCATTGTTGATTTGCATAGGTATAGTATTCTTTTATAACACAATGATCTATATGGTACTGACTTACATGCCGTCTTATTTGTCAGAACAACTCGGTTACGGTGAAACAAAAGGGTTAGTTTTGATCCTTGCAGTGATGATTATCATGATTCCGTTTGTTTTAGCAATGGGTTATTGGAGTGATCGCATTGGCAGAAACCGAATTATTAAGGGTGCTTTAATCGGTACTGTTGTACTAAGCATACCGGCACTCATGATGATTGGTAAAGGAAATAACTATACTGCCTTCTTTGGCTTACTTATCTTGGGCTGGCTGTTAGCTTCTTTCGAAGGAACACTTCCTGCAACGCTGCCGTCTTTATTTTTTACAAAAGTCAGGTATGGTTCCCTCGCTATTACTTATAATATTTCCACATCTGTATTTGGGGGCACTACACCGCTTATCGTTGCTTGGCTGGTCAGTATTACTAAGAATCGTATGGTCCCCGCTTATTATTTAATGGCTGTTTGTATTATTGGGCTTATTATCGTTGCATTTTTTGTCAAAGAAACGGCAGGGAAATCCTTGCGCGGATCATCTCCAGCTGTTGAAGATCCAAGTGAAATTAATGAAATATTGAAAAATCCGGATAAAGCCCTTTGGTGGGAGGAGGAAATAAAAGAAACTGGAGGGAAGGTTATTAATGAAAGCAAGGAAATAACCGGGGCACGATACAAAACGTAACAAATATAGATTAAGCTGTATCTCTTGAGTCATTTCCTCTTAGCAGCTTAAAAAGGCAAGTAAGCAAAACAATATAAATCATATTATTTACGACACTTTCCCCATTAATTAAAGCGCTTCCAACAGGAAGCGCCTTAATTATCCATGCAAATGATTTTTAATTGTTGCTCTAATTGGGTGATTGCCGAATACAATTTTATTAATAGCATTAATTTCTGTTTGAGTTAAATGGGCATTCTTTTCGATTTTGTTTGCCAATTCTAAAAGGACTTGGCAGATTTCATCTTGTTTGTGCATCCTGCTTGTTTTCATTTTTAATTCTTTTGTTAAGTACAACTTTTGTTCGTTTGTTAATGGGAGATATTCGATAATATGATTCATGCGGGAAGTGAATTGTCTCAATTTGATAATGTAAGCAACGAGATGTATAACTGCCAGTGCTCCTAAAACGATAAAGAATGGTACCATAATTCCCATGTCCATTAATGTGCCGTAAACTAAGATTAGGATGGTTTCACAGATTGCTGATGCGGCTAGAAAGGATGTGATATAATATGCAAAGTTTGGTTTCAGTTGATTTTGCTTATTAGACAAAACCATGCTCATTTGTCATCACTCCTTTTAAAATGTTCACAAAGTTTTAACATTTGCTTTTATTATATACTATGCACTTGACAACTTGCAATGAATAAAACTTTAAAATTTTAATATTTTTGAATTATTAATAAATTGTTAATATGTCATTACCAAAAATCCGCAAACCCCTTATATTGAATATTCAAAACAGGAGTAATATATTATAAATAATGAAAACAAAGGAAAAATCAAATCGGTAAATCAGGAAAAAGGATGAAAAGGTGAAACCGCTATGAATTGTACAAGCCAAAACATTTCGGAGGTTTTAACATGATAGTTAGAGAAAGATCAAAGGATTTTGTGTTAATTCAGCAAGACGACCATGCAAGAATTTCTGGAGATTTTGCCAGGCTGTGGCGGGATGATTACTTTATAGGGAATGACCGGCGGAAGGAAGTAGAAACGGCTGTTGCGGAACATGACCGCGGCTGGATTGCACCGGACAGTGAGCCGTTTATAGATGATAAAACGGGAAAGCCCTATTCATTTTCCGATTTTCCGTTAAATACAAAACTTGTCCTTTATAAACACGGTATTAACGAAACCGAAGCGGCCAATTCTTATGCCGGTCTGCTTTCAAGCTATCATTATATGAAGTTTATTGAAGGTGAGAATACATCAGAAGCAAAGGTATTTGTTCATATGGAAAAAGAAAGGCAGAAGCGGATTATTCGTAAAACCAGTCATTTTAATAAAGATATTTTCCTTTTTCATTATGATTTACTGAAGCTATGCGATAATTTATCTCTGTATCTTTGCCTGAATGAACCGGGTGTATTAAAAAGTGAGGAGCACCCTTGGTTTCAAAAGGGGATCCCTGTACCAAAGACTTTTAATTTTATAGAGGTCGAAACTTTTGATGTCAGCTGGCTGGATAAAAAAACAGTGCTCTTATCACCATTTCCTTTTACTGATAAATTTACTGTTCTGCTAAAATATAAATGTGTAGAAAAAGAAGAAATAAAGAATCACGGACTGATTGAAGCTTATCAGAGGTCACCGTGGATGGAGCTGAGAATATTGTTGACCGGGGAAAGCGGTCAAATAAATGGGGTATAAATGAATAAGGCAGGCTTCCTTTGGATATTATCATCCAAAGAAAGCCTGCAAAATTAAATGTTTACTGCATGTTTCGCTTTTTTGACCTGTTCCTTAATCTCTTCGCTTTCTTTAGCAAAAATAGAATCAACGAGGCGAATCGCCGCATTTCCATCTTCTAAGCTGCAATACTTCTTGTAAAATTTGTCATAACGCTTCTTATAATCTTTCTTAATTTCATCTATATTTAGAACAGCCTCTATTATTTCTTCAGTATTTCTTAATAAGGGACCCGGTGCTTCCTTTTCAAAGTTCATGTAAAAGCCCCGCAGCTGGTCACGATAGAGTTCAAAGTCATATGTGTAAAACAAAATAGGACGTTTTAAATTAGCAAAATCGAACATGACTGAGGAATAATCTGTGATAAGAATATCAGATAACAGATACAGTTCTTGAATATCAGGATGCTCAGAAACGTTATAAATAAAGTCACGATATTCTTCAGGGATATTAAGCTTATTTTTGATAACAACATGCATTCTTAATAACAGGATAAAGTCATCACCTAATGAACTTTTCATTTTTTCAAAATCAAAATTGATATCAAAAGTAAATTTATTATTTTTCGTTGCTTGATTATCCCGAAAAGTCGGGGCATAAAGAATAACTTTTTTATCTTTAGGTATATTTAATTTACTTCGCAGTTCATTTGCCTTTGCCGCTCTATCTTTTTGATAAAATATATCGTTGCGCGGATAGCCGATTTCCAAAACTTTTCCCCGATAATGAAATGCGCTTAAAAAGGCTTTTGTTGCATAGGAACTAGGTGAAATTAAATAATCCCAATGAGAAGTTGCCTTGTAGACGCGCTCTAAATAATCAGGATCCCGGCCTTGAATATGATCAATGTCAAAGAGCATTTTCTTCAAAGGTGTGCCATGCCATGTTTGTATATATAATGTCTCCGGCCGCTTTTCGATATAGGTGGGAAAGTTTTGGTTGTTAACCCAATACTTCGCCCTGGCCAAATAGAAATAATATTTTGGTGACAGTCTTTCCACTCGCATTGTGTTTGGATCACTAAAGCGAATGTTTTCATTGTATATCCAAACCTTTTTGTAGTTAAGGCCGCGGTTCACCAATTCCTCATATATATATCTTGGACTGTCTGCATACTGTTTCCCAACGCCGCTCTCAAAGACAATCAACTGGTTATCTACAGGGAGTATTCGCCTCGCAATATTATAGAACAGACGCATAGTGGGAAAGTATAGATGACTTTTGCGATATTTGTTAAATAGCGTTAAACAAAAGTCGCTCTCTATAAGCTTTTTGAGACGCTGCTTTTTAGGTTTAAATGTCAAGATCGTTTGATAAATGCGATCATTTGCATGGCAATCGTTATATTTCAAAAATTTTGAAGCCCTCTTTTTATATTCATCTTTCATTTTAAATTGATTTTTGGCGTAGTATTTAACTAGAGGGCAAATGTCATTTAATTTGTTTACGATGTCACCTGGCAAATCATTATCCAGGTCAAGATGTGACGGGTGTTTTCCAATAAATCGTTCCCTGTCAAATTGATAATAGATAATAGGCTTATTTAAGAAACTAAAATCAAAACCAACACTTGAATAATCGGTAATCATTAAGGCACTTTCTTTTAATAGTTTCTGAACATCAACTTCGCCTTGACTTATGACACGAACCGGCGCGTTTGTAAAGTAAGATGTGAATTTTTGCATATTTGGATGCAGACAAAATATAATCTCGAAATGATATTCCCGAGATAATTGATGAAGTAACGGGTGATGCACAAGTTGTTTAAAACGATCGAAGTATTCACTTTCTAAGAACGCATCGTCTGTAATGATCCAATCGCGCCATGTTGGAATAATTAATATTTGCCTTTTAGTATTTATATTGTTTGCCAAAAGGTTATCGAAGCGGGACAGGCCGGTAATTTTTACTTCATGCGGATCATATCCGAAGTCTTGAACAATCATGTTTTTTTCAAATTCCGAACTTACGAGAAACAAATCAGTATTAAAAGCCGGCGCTTTCTTTCCATAATTGGCAACCATATTTTTTGTTCCCATAACGCCATGCTGAAGGAAAACTTTTGTTGCTTTAACAGCCTTTTTAAAGCGTTTTGTACGTAAAGGAAACAGATAATCAGGATGATGCGACCCAATAATTCTTTTTGCCATTAACGAATAGAGGATATGCTTTTTTGATTTATAGTAAATGGTATGACCTAAGGGTTCAATGTTTTGAAGCTCAGGCGAGTGTTTGTCAATGACGTAATATACATGTCGCTTTGGATGGTTCTCACGCATATATTTGAAAAAATGGTAACCCGTATCTTGTGCTTTATATGAACGCTCACCAACAAGCCAAATATTCTTTCTGCTGTAAAAAGGCCTTATCATCCAAGCCCAACGCAGCATTTTTCGTAAATATTTAAAGGCATCACGATCAAATTCATCGACTTGCAGTGAAAGGTTAAATTGTTTGAATGTGTAATATGGCGTTATAACAAATATTTTATCTTTGTTGCGCATATATCCGCCTTTAAGAAAGTGACGGGCGAAAAATCGGGGCTTTCCAATCCGGACGAGCACTATTTCATCTTGGTCATGATATTTTAAGTAAAAGAAGAAATCGTAAATATCTTCTTCAAATTCATTGACGTTAAAAATTTGGCTCAATTGTATGTCCGAATTATAAAGATATTGATACAAGCCATTATTTTTATGATAGTTTTCTTTTAATTTTAAGGAAAGCGGAATTTTCTTCTCAATGTTCGTATCCCGTCCCCGCAACATAATATGGGCACTTTCTATTCGTGAATGGCCTGTATATAATTCCCCGGAAAAAGTCAATCGGTTATTTTTTATTTTTAATTGTTTAATATGATGGGTTGAAACCGGGTTTAAATCCGTATTAAATGCCAACGATAAATTACCATTCTTTGTTGTATACACGATAAGTGAATACTGATCAACGGTTACTTTCTCAATACTCTCTAACTTTGTATCTTCAAACCTGCCCAGGCGTATTAAGTATTCAATAAATGGCTCGCCATTTTTTAATAAACCGTAATCGGCCTCATTTTTAACTTTTTCAAGACGTTCTTCACTGACATGCTTAATTGGTGTTCGTATTTTTATGTAAAAGTCAAAAATAACTTCCTCGCAACAGCACTTTTTAATGAAATCTTTCATGGAAACTTTAAATTCGAAGTTTGAAGATGGTTTAATATTGGTTAATAAGATTTTACTGTCGTCTATCCTTGATTTAACCCACAATTCTTTTGCTTGATAGGATTTTCTTGAGAAGCGTCCGCTGATATATAGTTGTTCATTTTTTTGTTTTAAGGTTAAACGTTGTTTTAATTGATTTCCCTTGGTATTTATAACCTTTTTATTTAACCTTTTGAAAGTATTTCTTATTGAGCCCTTTACATTCATAAAGACATCCACCTCTAAATAGACCGAAACATAAAACTAAACTATCCTATTAAAAATATAAAATTATCACGCATTTACCATCTGAATAATGGTTTAGTCTTATAATTATGTCGAATTTAGTAACATGTTATCAGATTATGACCCTATTATTTTTTTCAATTTATTTGATTTTTGATAAAGATTGTTTCATATCATTACTTCTGTTTTAACGCATTAATAAATTAATAACATTAAAAGGTGTAATGAAAACAAATCGTAAATTTTGTAATTTGTGATAGTTCTTTATGAATGGTACGGTTTTACCTGCGGGATATTAGAGGATAAAAAAGGAAAGGCCGGATGGTCCGGCCTTTAAAGTTTACATCACCTTTCTTAATAATATTTTAGCTTCAATGATAATTATAAAGCGAAATGATCAAGCTTACCGCTAATAAGCTTATATAAAAAATCCATGTCCGGGAAGGACATGGATTTCAGCTAAGATTTTCACGTATATATTTAATTGTTTTACCTAAATCATTTGTTGTCGGGCGGCCAAACGGTCCGGTTTGCAGCTGTTGAAATACCAGCTGTCCCTGGTCGTCAACAATAAATATCGCCGGTTCTATATGTTCTCCGTGATCCTTGTATGGTGCATCCTCTTCATGAACAAAAATATCGTAACCCTTAGCAGCTCTTCGCTCATTATCTCCTAGGACGGTAAATGTTAGAGCTTGGTCTTCAACAAGCTCTTTAAGCCTGTCAATCTCGTCGGATGATATCGCAATAATATGGGTGTTTTGAGCTTTAAATTTATCAATGTCTTGCTGCAAACTCGAAAGAAAGTCCCTTTCAGCCGGGCACCATTCACCTCTGAAAAAAACAATCAGATGCCAGCTTTTATGTTCTGTTTGATGATCTTTAAAAGAAAAAAACTCACCAGCTGTTGATATTAAATTAAAATCAGGTGCCTTATCTCCAATTTTTAATCTAGGCATGCCGTTTCCTCCTTTTTTGGAAAAACCATGCTTACAAGTTTTCTATAATTACTTTACCTCATTTTAACTAAAATTAAACATGATTATGATGTTTAGAAAAAGCTTTCTTTAGGGAAATAACACAAAAAAGGCAAAGGTGAGTGATCTTATGTCATTAACTAAAGAGCAAATGAATGAATTAAGAACCGATTTAGTTATAAGGAAAGAACAATTAGAAGCTGATTTAAATAAAGGGATGGATTTTGATAACGGGGAAAGTGAGATGTCCTCAGTTGATAACCATTTAGCCGATTCAACGGGTGATATGGTCGATCGGGAAAAGACGATATCAGAGCATTTTCTTAATGAAAATGAACTCCAGGAAATTAATGAGGCATTAGAGCGAATGGAAAACGGCCAGTACGGGATTTGTGTTGATACGGGTGAAGAAATCCCTTATGAACGCCTCAAAGCTGTACCATATGCTAAAAGGACAAAAGAAGCTCAAGAAAGGTTTGACAGTCAAAGGGCGGGAGCTGATCAAACTGCTCAGGCTTCGACAAGCCGTTTGCAAAAACCAAAAGGAAAAATAGAAGACTCAAGAAAGAGAACAATTGAACGGATAGAAGAGGAACATAATTAAATAGAAAAAGCTGATAAAAATGAATTGCAGCGATAATACGGGATTTTAATCATTTTGACTGTTTGGCTGATACTGTTTTAAGATAACGACCAAGAGGTTTGCTTATTATCCCCATCAGCAAACTGCTGAAACTGGGATTTTGCCTGTTTGCTGTTCATGACATTATCGTTTATTTTTATCCAAAAGGATGGTGATAAGATGCAGGCAAGATCCAAAAATCAACTTAAAGGTATTGATGTCAGTCATTGGTAAGGGAATATTCACTGGGAAAAGGTAAGACAAGAAGGTATTGATTTTGTTTTTATTAAAGCAACAGAGGGGCATACATTTGTTGATAAAATGCATAAAGAGTATTATAAAGGCGCAGTAAAGGCCGGAATTGCCGCAGGGTTCTATCACTTCGCAAGATTTAAAAATAAAATGGAAGCTAAAAAAGAAGCGGAACATTTTATTCAGACTGTTAAAGCATTTCCGGCTGATTTGCCGCATGTCCTTGATTTAGAAGTGGCATCGGGAGCATCCCGGTCAATATTATCACAAGCCGCATTAGTCTTTCTTGATTTAGTAAAAGAAAAAACAGGGCAAGATATTATGCTTTATACGTATACGATTTTTGCTAAAAGACATTTAAACAGCTTATTAAAGTACATCCCTTTATGGATCGCACATTATGGGGTTGATCGTCCCGGAGATAATGGTATTTGGGAGAGGTGGCAAGTCTTTCAATACAGTGATAAAGGCAGGATAAATGGGATTCAAGGGAATGTTGATCTTAATGTTATGATGCCATCATTACCCGATCATCATCGTGAGGCAAAAAGTAATAGTGATAAAAAATTCTATAAGATTAAGAAAGGGGATACCTTTTGGGACTTAGAAACAAAAAATGGTTTTCAGCATGGTACATTAGAAAAATTAAATCCGGGGATTGACCCAAGAAAACTGCAAATTGGACAAAATATTGTTTTTCCAAAGTAAAAACCCCTGAAAAAATCAGGGGCAAAATAAAGGGGGAGAAGATATTCAGCTTATCTTTATTATGGGCACAATGCCAAATTTTATACATTAAAACTATTTTTTAATGAAAGTTTAGCTGATCATTAAAAATAAGTTACAATGGTTTTATTTAATGGAGGTTGTTCAATTGGAATTAGGATTAAAAGATAAGAAGGTACTTATTACAGGAGGATCTAAAGGTATCGGTGCGGCAGTTGCCGAGGTTTTAACAGAAGAGGGAGCAAAAGTTGGGGTTATTGCCAGAGGACAGGAAGCATTGGATCAAATAAAAGATAAATTAGGTGTTGCCGTTTATCAAGCGGACCTCTCACGCCATAGTGAACGGGAGCGGGTCTTTAATCAATTTATGGAAGACAATCAAGGCATTGATATCCTTGTTAACAATGTCGGCGGAAGCAATGGCGGACAAGCCCTTGAAACGGATATGGATACTTTTAATGAAGCAATGGAATTAAACTATTTTGCTTCAGTTCATTTTAGTAAGATGGCTGCGATGGCAATGAAAGAACAGCAGTCTGGAAGTATTATAAACATAACATCTGTATATGGCCGTGAAAGCGGCGGCAAAATTACTTACAATAATGCAAAGTCCGCTCTGATCAGTTTTACAAAAGGATTTGCTGATGAAGTGATTAAATATGGGATTCGTGTCAACAGTGTTGCGCCGGGCTCGATTTTGCACCCTACGGGAAACTGGCAAAGGCGACTGGAGGAAAACCCCGAACAAATGAAGAAGTTTGTAAGTGATAATATTCCGGCAGGACGTTTTGGACGTGCCGATGAAGTGGCTAATGTTGTTGCATTCCTGGCGTCGGAAAAAGCATCTTGGGTTGTGGGAGCTTCTATTAATGTCGATGGCGGGCAATCTTATATGAATTTTTAAAATATAATAACAGGGCTGTCCTAAATAAGTCTGCAAAACTGTTTATGGACAGCCTTTTTATATATATAAATAGGGAATAAAAATAAGAAAAACTAAGCCTTTCGCTATTAAGAATTGGCGGCAAGCCAAGTTTTCCTAATAATTTATAATTACTTTTACTTTTGAATAACAGAGAATTTAAGAGAGGCAGGGACGTTTTCGTACTGAAGTAATATATGCATTTATCCGGAGGTTCAGGCCGTTAGAATGGAACTTGTGTTGCTTCCTCTTTAATTAACAATTCAGTTTCAGCAATCGCCTCCAAAGAAGATCCGTACGCGCTCATCCAGTTCCCAATAATGGACAGTTTACGTCCTTGTATTTCCGTACTGCGTTTTTCTGATAACTGCTTACTAAATCCGACCGCTCCGAAGGTCTTGCCGATAGTCTGTAACCAAACACCAAGCACAGCCTTTTCTTCTGAAGTTAAATCGGAAGTATCCCCTTTTTGTAACCGTTCGCTCTGTCTCCGTAAAAAGCGCAATTCCTTAGTAACACCAACAGCTTCAAGAAAGGCCCCCATAACTTGGATCCATGTTCCCGTAAATGTTTCATTTGTTCCCGGGGGATATTCATTATTAAGATTTAAGCCTCCATTACTTTCAAGTTTTTGTAACATTCGTTTTGTCACAGCTTTTTGCCTTTCATTCATCACTTCACCTCCAGTAAACGACTTATTCACATAACTTGTTATAGGATATGCGTTTCAATTGCAGCTTGCTCACAGATACTTTCATCAACAATATAGAAATTTAAATGTATCCCGTTTATAGAAACCAATGATGAAGTAGGCGGTTTAACCGAGCTCAGTAAGTAAAAAACATTGCAGCGATATGGGATTTTAAAATTTTTCAAACGGAGGTTAGTAAGAATTATTCATAAGAATCACTTCCTTAGTGAAAGATAAAAATAAAAACGGAGTGATCATATGAAAAGATGGCTAATAATTTTTTCATTATGTCTCATGATATTTCCATCAATTCCAGCCTCAACTGGGCAAGCCGCTGAGGTTAATGGCGGGAATTGCCAACCGCTTGAGAAGATTTTTAAGACTAAGATAAATAGCAATGGGGATGTCTGTCAATTAGATATCCCTCGTAAAAATTTAAATGTGACTATGAATGGGTTAAAATTATCTCCAAATCTTATGAGTATAGGCTTTATGGTAAACTTTCAACAGGTTGGGGATAAAACTGCTGTTATGGGTGAATTTGCTCTATTAGGAGATGAAATTAACCCGGTTATCGACCAGTTAAGAAAAGGGCAATTAGAAGTATCGGCTCTTCATAATCATATGATCGATGAAAACCCGAGAATATTTTACCTTCATTTTGAAGGGCTTGGTGATATAAATCATATAGCCCAGGCTATAAAATCGGCGATATTAGAAACACATGAAAAGAATAACAATACAAATTACATAAATTTAAGTGATTAGACCGGCTCACCTGAGTGAACCGGTCTATTTTTATAGAAGGGTCCATATGACTGGAATTTCGCATTTTCCCTAATTTGTGATTAATAAAATAGTTTTGTAAAATTAATATTATCATATGTATTTAAGAGTTGTATTTTAAATAAATGAAAGTGATTTCCTATATAGAGAATCCATATTTGCTGGGAGTTGGAGTTATGAATCAATTGATTCGTTCATTGACGGTTCGTGATTTATTAGGGCGTCCTTCGTTTTCTGATGCGAAGCTTGTGGCAGGACATAAAGGATGCCATAGAAAAGTCCGCTGGGTACATATAATGGAAGTCACTGCTATTGAAAAATTTATCCATGGCGGGGAATGTATTTTAACAACCGGACTAGGTTTAAAAACATTTCAAAATAACCCTATTCAATATTTGACAAGGCTCCTTGAAGCGGGAGCAGCCTGCTTATGTATTGAATTAGGCAATGATATAAAAGAGATTTCAAGCGGCTTAATTGATTATGCGGATCAGCAACATTTTCCTCTTATTGTTTTCAATAAAGAGGTTCGTTTTGTAGACATTACCCAAGATATTAATAGTTTTCTTATCCATCAACATGTGGACCAATTAAAAGCTATTGATAAACTGTCAACAGATTTTAATCAGGCTGTTTTACATAAAAATGGCGAGATACAGGTTCTAAAGCTCCTTCATGAACATTCCCATGCATACATTTTATATGAACATGGCAATGAATATGATAGTTATCCTGTCAAATCACAAACGATGTTTCATAATGACAGGGAAATCATCAATAAGCTTAGAGAAAAGGGTTCTAATAAAATCATCCAAGAACCTTATGATAATGAAAAGCGAATATTTTGGCTTGTACAGCCGGTAAGTGTTTTAGGACAAACTTTAGGATACTTATATTTAAAAAGATATGATAATGCCTTTTCAGAATGGGATAAGTTAATGACAGACCGGGCAGGATTAGTTTTGGCTTCAAACTTGTTTCAGAAACAATTGACAGTCGAAAGAAAGCGGGAAAGAGAACAGCAAATAATAGAAGATCTTATTCATAATCGTTCAGCTGATGAGGAAACATTAAGAGATTTAATTGGCGAGCCATGGCAAAATCGATATGTTTATCGCTTAATTTATGTTGATACAGGAAATATAAGTGAACATCAATTAAAAACCCTTCAGGCCGGCTTCAATGAATTGGGCATTTATCCTCTTTTATCTAATATGCCGACAAGGTTAATTATTCTTGCTTTTGATTTTAATGCTGAGAGAAAGAATTGGCAGAAGGTTATTGAGGACTTGCAGAAATTAAATCTTGCAGGACAAATAGGGATCAGCCGGCTAAGAAGCCAGTTAAAAGATGTACCGTTGAGTTATCAAGAGGCAAAGGCGGTTGCCAAAAGGAAACATCAGCTTAATCAATTAAGCTCATTTTATGAGGAAAACGGCATTTATCAATTAATGGAATTATCAACGGATAAAGAAGTCTGGCAAAGATTTATTTATGATCAAATCGGTCTGCTAATTAACCACGATAAGGAAAATCCTGAACTTTTGTCAACCTTGAAAGCCTATTTAACTCATCAAGGGTCAAAGACAAAAACAGCTGAAGCCTTATATATTGTCAGACAAACCCTCTATCATAGGCTTGAAAGAATTAAAAGCTGCCTTGGAGAGGATTTCATGAACCCTGAGCGGCGCATACCGATAGAAGTTGCCATACGTATTTATGAATTAATGAAAGAATCCTGAATATCTCTTGAAATCTTTATTTTATTTCTTTAAGCTAATATAGCTGATTAATTTGTTCGGAAAAACGAGAGTTAAGAAGGAGCTTAAGTATGATTTTTAAATCACAAAGTGTGCTTCCCGCTGTTAGGAAGATCAAAGACTTTGAGAGGCTGATGGATTCGAAAAATAACTATGTTGTTATTTTGGACAGCCACGTCGCTCAATTAAGTGCACTCGTAAAAATAGGCCATCAACACAAGAAAAAGGTTCTCCTCCATGCGGATTTAATTCATGGGTTGAAGAATGATGAGTATGCAGCGGAGTTTTTATGCCAGGAAATTAAACCCGACGGGATTATTTCAACCCGGGGAAACGTATTATCCGTCGCAAAGAAACGGGGACTCATTACGGTCCAAAGGTTATTTTTACTTGATTCACTTGCCCTTGAAACAAGTTACAGATCATTAGAAAAAGTACAGCCGGATGTTATTGAAGTTTTGCCTGGTGTTGTTCCTAAAATGATTATCGAGATCCGTGAGCGGACAAAACTCCCCGTCATCGCCGGAGGATTAATCCGTACAGAAGAAGATGTCCGCCAAGCCTTTGAAGCCGGGGCTTCAGCCGTGACAACATCTTTAAAAAGCCTCTGGCACCTGAATGGTTAATAGGCTATGTGATTAAAGACAATAGTGACCGTCCTAAAAACCGAGACGGTCATATTATTGTGTCTTTGGCAATGTAATTATAAAAGCCGTTCCTTTTCCTAACTCACTGTCGACTTGTATCGTTCCTTTATGCATGTCGACAATTTTTTTGACGATGGATAGCCCAAGGCCGTTTCCTCCGCGGACCCGGTTGCGGGATTTATCAGCTTTAAAGAAACGCTCAAAGATATGTTGAGCATCTTCTTGACTTATGCCGATGCCGGAATCAGAAATGCGTACGAGGACTTGATTTTGTTTTTTCCATAAAGAAATACTAATCGTTCCGTTTTCCGGCGTGAATTTTATACTGTTATTGATGAGATTTACCCAGACTTGACTTAATAAATCTTTGTCAGCAGTTATTGTTGCTTCATTAAGATCAATATCCATTTTAATGTTTTTTTCGATCCATTGCGGTTCACAAGCTAAGATAATCGAGCGTAATTGCTGATCAAGTCGATACTCGCTAGCTTCAAATGGGTGATGCTCTGATTCCAATGATGTTAATTTCAATAAGTTATCACTAAGCTTTGACAACCTTTTACTTTCGGTTTCGATAATGTCAAGATAGTGCCGCCGTGATTCGGAAGTTAACTCTTCATTTTTCAATGCCTGGGCAAAACCGCTGATCGATGTGAGCGGTGACTGAATTTCGTGCGAAACATTAGAAACAAATTCTTGACGAAGTTGTTCGATTTCCCTGAGCTCAACGGCCATATGGTTAATACTTGCAGCAATTTTTCCAACAGGATGGTCTTTTTCATTACCATAGACTGATGCGGGAAGATGGACGTTGAAATCACCTTTTGACATTTGTTCGATGGCCGTTATCAACGATTGCAAGAACTCAAACTGCTTTCGCTGGATGCCGGTATACTTAGCAATGATGAACATCGTACAAGCAATTAATAAAATGCCGAGAAAAGAATTAATCAACTGTACGGCAAGCTTAGGGATATGAATGTTAAAAGCATGATAAATCAAATCTGTTAAAAAATATGCCGCTGTCCAAGCCAGCAATAAACAAAAAATTGTGGTGGAAATTCTAAACCAAAATCGCTGCCGGCTCATCTCTGGATCTCCAACCGATAACCAAGACCGCGAACGGTCTTAATTTGAAATAAATGCTCTGCTTTAGCAAACCGCTTTCTCAACCGCTTAATATGAACATCAACCGTCCGCTCATCACCTTCATAATCATATCCCCAAATCTCTTCAATCAGCTGTTCACGGGAAAAGGTTTTACCCGGGTAGCTCGCTAATTTGAAAAACAGCTCAAACTCTTTTAAAGGCAGTGTTAAAGATTTGTTGCCCAATGATACTTCGTAAGTTTTTCGATCAAGCTGCAATTCACCGATTGTCACTTTTTGTGAAATGGCGATCCGATAACGTTTAAGCAGGGCTTTGACACGGGCAACAAGTTCCGGAGGTTCGAACGGTTTGACGAGATAATCGTCGGTTCCAAGTTCGAACCCTTTGATTTTTTGTGCAGTTTCGCCTTTTGCAGTCAGCATAAGTATCGGCATATCATAATAGGTTCGTAATTCTTTACATAATTCCCAGCCATCCATATTCGGCATCATAATATCTAAAATAACAAGATCAGCTTTTGTCGTTTCTAGGATATTGAGAGCTTTTAGGCCATCTTCCGCCTCAAAAACATCAAATCCTTCGTTTTGAAGAAAGTATCGGATCAGTTCGCGAATATGCGGATCATCGTCAACGATTAAAATCTTTGTCATTACAAAACCTCCTTATTATTATTCATTTGAATGGTTTAGCACATCTTACACTGACTCTTTTATACGCAACTGTTGCGTTGGAAATTCCCGATACATGACATGACTGATCATTAATTCTTCATGCGTCCCTTTGCCGGTTATCCGCCCTTTTTCAGAAAACTTATCAATCGGCGTATCACCAAGCTTAATTTGCCCGGACGCGGGTTCATAATAGCGTTCCAGTAATGAAAACAGTGTTGTTTTCCCGCCGCCGCTTGGACCGGCAAATGCTGTTACTTTGCCTGGTTCTTCAGTAAAGTGGATGTCTTCTAAAATCATTTCTTCTTTATTATAGGAAAAAAATAGATGTTCAGCAGTAATCGTTTTCTGAGGATAGTTAACTTGACGCCAATTCCTGCGGCTTTTTGTTTTATCCATTTATTCATTCATCCCTAATCTTATAATGTGTCAAAATGACATGGTTTCATTTCCACAATTATCATAGCAATGTTCTGTGAACTGAATATGAACTTTTCTTAAGGCATAAGCGGATCTTTGGAATCCATCTATATTGACACCGCTTTCATGATATGATACTTTATAACTAATAAGTTAATAATTGAGATTGAGATAATGAGACTCACAACTGGCTGTAAATTCTTTTAAAGGTTTATAGCTTACTGGTTGTGGGTCTTTTTATTTGAGGAGGCAAATAAGAATGTCAGGGTTTCTGGGTGAAGTCATCGGTACAATGATTTTAATCATACTTGGGGGCGGCGTGTGTGCCGGCGTTAATTTGAAGAGATCGAATGCAGAAAATTCCGGTTGGATAGTGATTACATTTGGCTGGGGCCTGGGTGTTGCCATAGGCGCTTATGCAGTAGGCAAATTTAGCGGCGCTCATTTAAATCCGGCTGTTACTTTAGGTTTTGCAATGATTGGAAAATTCCCATGGTCTAAAGTGCCGATTTATATCATTGCGCAAATGATCGGCGCTTTCATAGGCGCATGCATTGTCTATCTGCATTATTTACCCCATTGGAAGGCTACGAAAGATCCGGCAGCAAAATTAGGTGTTTTCTCAACAGGTCCGGCTATACCGCATACTTTCTCAAACTTACTAAGTGAGATTGTAGGGACTTTTGTTTTAGTATTAGGTTTATTATCAATCGGGGCAAATAAATTTACCGAGGGATTAAACCCTTTAGTCGTCGGATTTCTAATACTGGCGATTGGTTTATCCTTAGGAGGAACAACGGGGTACGCCATTAATCCTGCACGTGATTTAGGACCGAGAATTGCTCATGCCGTTCTTCCCATAGCAGGAAAAGGGAGTTCTAATTGGGGGTATGCTTGGATACCCGTTGTTGGGCCTATATTAGGCGGTATATTTGGCGCATTATTTTATAAAGGATTTTTCCTGGGTGAATTTTTACCGAGCTTTTGGATTGTAGGCGTTATACTATTAATAGTTATCATTGCCGCTTATATGACAGAAAAGAAGATACCAGCGAAAAGATATATGAAAGCAGAATCAATAAATACACAAGAATAGTCTAAGAGGAGGATAAAAATGGAGAAAAAATATATTCTGGCATTAGACCAAGGGACGACAAGTTCGCGAGCGATTCTATTTAATGAAAAAGGAGAAATTGTTCAAGTTTCCCAAGAAGAATTTAAGCAATATTTTCCTAAGCCTGGTTGGGTCGAACATAATGCGAATGAAATTTGGGGAAGCATATTATCAGTGATTGCCGGCGTTTTATCAACAGCTGATGTTTCCCCAAAGGAAATCGCCGGTATCGGGATTACGAATCAAAGGGAAACAGCGGTCGTTTGGGATAAAAACACTGGAAAACCAATTTATCATGCGATTGTATGGCAATCACGCCAAACTATGGATATTTGCGAACAGTTAAAAAGTAAAGGCTACAATGACTTATTTAGGTCAAAAACAGGATTGCTCATTGATCCATATTTTTCAGGAACTAAAGTTAAATGGATTTTAGATAACGTGGACGGCGCCCGTGAAAAGGCTGAAAAAGGTGAGCTGCTATTTGGCACAGTTGACTCATGGCTCGTTTGGAAGCTTTCCGGCGGTCAAGCCCATATTACCGATTATTCTAATGCATCAAGGACGTTAATGTATAATATTCATGACCTAAAATGGGATGATGAATTATTAGATATTTTGGGCGTCCCAAAATCGATGCTGCCTGAAGTCAAATCTTCTTCAGAAGTTTACGCCCATACGATTGACTATCATTTCTTCGGTGAAGAAGTCCCTATTGCGGGAATCGCCGGTGACCAGCAATCTGCGTTATTCGGGCAAGCATGCTTTGATGTCGGGATGGCGAAAAATACTTATGGGACCGGCTGTTTTATGCTTATGAATACCGGCGATAAAGCTGTCCAATCTGATCACGGCCTGCTGACAACGATTGCCTGGGGATTGGATAATAAAGTTGAATATGCATTAGAAGGCAGTATCTTTGTCGCGGGTTCCGCAATACAATGGCTTCGCGACGGTTTGAAAATGATTGAAAGCGCGCCGGAAAGTGAAACATTCGCTGCAAGAGTTTCTTCCACTGATGGTGTTTATGTAGTCCCGGCTTTTGTCGGGCTTGGCACGCCGTATTGGGACAGCGATGTCAGGGGAGCGGTCTTCGGTTTAACGAGAGGAACAGAAAGGGAACATTTTGTCCGGGCGACCTTAGAATCACTTGCCTACCAGACGAAGGATGTTTTGAACGCTATGGAGACAGATTCTGGGATTCAATTGAAATCGCTTCATGTTGATGGAGGAGCAGTCGCCAATAATTTCTTAATGCAATTCCAAAGCGACCTTCTTAATGTTCCTGTCGAGCGGCCGACTGTCAGTGAAACAACTGCCCTTGGAGCAGCTTATCTGGCAGGGTTGGCAGTAGGGCTATGGCAAAGTAAGGACGATATCACAAATAGATGGAAAATAGACCGCGCATTTGAGCCGCAAATGGAAACTTCTGAGCGAGATCAATTATATAATGGCTGGAAAAAAGCTGTGCAAGCAGCAAGAGCATTTAAATAATTTTACAAATAACCTTTTATACGATATAATAAAGATAAGTTAATAAAGTACGGTCAAGGTTAGTGAGAGACCATGATACCCTATGCAGTATTATCATTACTTTGCATTCATAGGTGTATTGTGGTCTCTTTTTTTATGCTGGTATTAGCTGAATCAAGGAGTTTGAAAATAATCGTCTGTATAAGAAATCAATTTTTGTAACCAAGACTTTTAAAAAGTCCTTTTCGATATTATTTTTAGGGGTGATCATAATGACTTTTTCAAGCATGAGACGGACTGAAATTTTAGACAATATGACAAATGAAACGCTTGACCTTCTGGTTATTGGCGGGGGCATTACCGGTGCAGGCATCGCGCTTGATGCCAGTGTGCGCGGTCTTAATACAGGACTTGTAGAAATGCAAGATTACGCGGCAGGTACTTCGAGCCGTTCAACCAAACTTGTTCATGGCGGGCTGCGTTATTTAAAACAATTTGAAGTCAAGCTTGTCGCTGAAGTAGGTAAGGAGCGTGCTATTGTGTACGAAAACGCGCCGCATGTCACTCAGCCTGAATGGATGCTCTTACCGATATACCAAGGAGGAACCTTCGGTAAATTCACAACTTCTATTGGTCTTGCAGTCTATGATTTCTTAGCAAAGGTCAGAAAGCATGAAAGAAGAACAATGCTAAACCGTGAAGAAACGCTTAAAAAAGATCCATTATTAAAAAAGGAAGGCTTAAAAGGCGGCGGATATTACGTAGAATATCGAACTGACGATGCCAGATTAACAATTGAAGTGATGAAAGAAGCCGTTTCCCGAGGGGTTAAAGCTGTTAATTATACGAAGGCCGAAGATTTACTTTACGATGATCATGGGAAGGTAACAGGTATTAAAGCAGTCGATCAATTGACCGGCGAATCATATGACATCTATGCTAAAAAGATTGTCAATGCGGCGGGGCCTTGGGTTGATACATTAAGAGAAATCGACCATTCGAAAAAAGGGAAGTATCTGCATCTGACAAAAGGTATTCATATTGTTATCGATGGCAAACGTTTTCCTATGAAGCAAGCAGTATATTTTGATACAACAAATGGGGACGGCCGTATGATTTTTGCTATCCCTAGAGAAGGTAAAGTATACGTTGGCACTACAGACACAACTTATACAAGTGATCCAATTAATCCGCGAATGACGTCTGAAGATCGCGATTATTTAATTGAAGCGATAAATGGGATGTTCCCAAGTGTTAAGCTGACAGCTGAAGACGTTGAGTCGAGCTGGGCCGGGGTCAGACCGCTTATTCATGAAGAAGGCAAGTCGCCGTCTGAAATTTCCCGTAAGGATGAAGTTTTCCTATCTGATTCAGGGTTAATCACAATTGCCGGCGGCAAATTAACCGGTTATCGGAAAATGGCTGAACGTGTGGTGGATATTGTTTCTGAACAGCTTCATCAGGAAGAGGGGCAACAATATCCGAAATGCGCAACAGACAGTATTAAACTTTCCGGCGGTAATGTTGGAGGGTCAGACAGTTTTAATGCCTATATAGAAGACAAGATAAAAACAGGAACGGCCATGGGGCTCTCACACGAACAGGCTGAGCAATTGGTTAAAAAATACGGTTCTAATGTTGAACAATTATTTGAGATCATTGAAAAAGAAAAAGATCATGCATTAAAATACAATATACCCATTAATATTCTTGCAACTGTCATTTATGGCATTGAAAACGAAATGGCAGTCACTCCGGTTGATTTCTTTTTAAGAAGAACAGGGGCGCTGCTGTTCCATATTGATTGGGTTCGCCAATGGAAAGAGCCGGTGATTGAATTTATGGCAAATTACTTTAAGTGGACAACGGAAGAACAAAGAAAATATACGGAAGAGCTTGACCAGGCACTTGACCAGGCGGTTCATCCAGCGGATTAAAGGAACAGGGTTTACTCCTGTTCTTTTTTTTGAAAGCTAATACCAATAATTGATATGGAAAGTAAACGTATAATCCGATTCTCCTATTTTTAGATAAATTTAAAGGGGTTTGTAGAATCTTGTAGAAGCTTTTATCTAACCAAGTGTATGTGCTTGGCAAATAGATAATAGGAGTGAGTAGATGATTAAGCGTTTCAAAGCTTTTATTATGTCATTAGCCTTATTAGCAGGCCTTGCTTTGCCCGTTTCGGCTGCAGAAGCAAATACGAACCAACCCGCTTCTGACCAGCAGGCTGCTCCGCATGAACTTATTATACATTTTAAGAAAACAGCTTCTGCAGCTTTATCAAAGGATGTTGTTTCAAAGGCCGGCGGAAGGATCGTTGATAAAACTAACAATTTTGTCGTCGTCAAGGTGAATGGGAATCTAACGGATGCTGTTAAAGCATTTGAACAGCAAAATTCTGTTGATTATGCTGAACCAAACACCATTTTCCACGTAAGCTATGTTCCAAATGATCCTGCTTTTAGAACTTTACAGTATGCACCGGAAAAGGTTGGAGCTGAACAGGCTTGGGATGTCACTCAAAGCTCTCCAAGGGTTAAAATTGCCGTGGTTGATACAGGCGTGGATTATAACCATCCTGATTTAATCGGAAAGGTGATAAAGGGCCGTGATTTTGTTGATAAGGATAACGATCCGTTGGATGAAAATGAACATGGCACACATGTTGCAGGAATCGCTGCTGCTAACACAAATAACGGCCAAGGAATTGCAGGACTTGCACCAAAGGCTTCAATTTTAGCTGTTCGTGTATTAGATGCAAGCGGCAATGGTACACTTGATAATATTGCACAAGGTATTCGCTATGCGGCTGATCAGGGAGCCCAAGTTATTAATTTGAGTCTTGGAGGAAATACGGGTTCCAAAACGCTGCAAGATGCGGTGAATTATGCATGGAACAAGGGATCTGTCGTTGTTGCGGCTGCCGGTAACGCTGGATCAACACTGCCAAGTTACCCTGCTTACTACTCTCACGTCATTGCAGTTGCAGCGACTGACAAAAATGATAAGTTAGCCTCTTTCTCAAATCGTGGTAAATGGGTAGATCTCGCTGCACCTGGTGTTGATATCTATTCGACGGTACCCGGGGGGAATTATGCCAGATTGTCGGGTACGTCCATGGCTTCTCCGGTTGTAGCCGGAATAGCGGGATTGCTCGCATCACAAGGGGAAAACAATTCGCAGATTGTTTCTTCTCTTGAAAACACAGCTGATAAAGTTCCCGGTACAGGGACGCTTTTCCAGAATGGGGTTGTGGATGCAGCAAAAGCGGTTAAATAGTAAAACATTTCTTGAGATATTATAAGGACTGACATTTGGCTTTATTATTACAACACTGTATTTTTTAAGATACACAGGAAAATAAAAAGGCTCCTAATCGCTTTAGCGATATAGGAGCTTTTTAATGGCTGTAATTAGTCGTGTACCTACTGTTAAATTCTGAAATAGAACATATTTTTGTCGGATACTAATAAAAGTCGAATCAAGGGGAAATAAACGGACAATTCTTATATATTGTTGCGTAAATAAGAAAATTATGATAAAGTCAATATGTAACCAAAATTCGGAACTTTTATACCGTTTTTCGGAACTTCATGATATTTAGCAAGGTTTATACGATTTATTTATTTATTGAGTAATGATATCGCTTACAAATTGGGGAGGAATAATCATGAGCATAGTTGATTTAAATTGTGATTTAGGTGAAAGTTTTGGAGTTTATAAGATTGGTAATGATGAAGACATTTTAAATGATGTCACTTCAGTGAATGTTGCTTGCGGGTTTCATGCGGGTGATCCGTCTGTGATGAGAAAAACTGTACAACTTGCTTTAAATAAAAATATCCGAATCGGCGCTCATCCAGGGTTGCAAGATTTAATCGGTTTTGGTCGAAGAAATATAAAAATTTCGCCAAAAGAAGCTTTTGATATCGTGGTTTATCAAATTGGTGCATTAAACGGTTTTTTACAAGCTGAAGGCGGTCGTATGCAGCACGTTAAACCGCATGGCGCATTATATAATATGGCTGCAAAAGATAAGGATTTATCTGAAGCGATTGCTGAAGCGGTTTACAAAGTGAACCCTGAACTGATTTTATATGGCTTATCAGGCAGTGAATTAATACGGGCAGGGCAGGCCATTGGCTTACGGACCGCAAGTGAAGTTTTTGCCGACCGAACATATCAGCAAGATGGTTCATTAACGCCCCGTACTGAAGAAAATGCCTTAATTGAAAAAGATGAAGATGCTGTTTCCCAAGTTATCCGAATGGTTAAGGAAGGGAAAGTTATGTCACAACAAGGTGTCGATGTACCTATACAAGCCGATACCATTTGTATTCACGGGGATGGCGCGCACGCCTTAACCTTTGCCCGCTACGTAAGATCGTCTTTGGAATCGTCGGGAATTACAGTTAAAGCAATTACCGGATAAACAATTCAGGAGGTATGATATGGCAACTAATAAAACATCCCATAAAGTTGAATCGCCGAAAAAATCATCGTCAAAAGGCGCTCCTCGGAAAGTAAGCTGGGCTTTAATGCTGGGTGCGGCATTTCTTATGGCTACATCAGCCATTGGCCCAGGCTTTTTAACACAAACGACAGTTTTCACTCAAAGCCTTGCCTCGAGTTTTGGATTTGTCATCTTTATTTCTATAATTATTGATATATTTGCACAAACAAATGTATGGCGTATTATTGCTGTTTCTGAAAAAAGGGGCCAAGATATTGCAAATATGGTGCTTCCCGGACTTGGTTACATTATCGCGGCGCTTATTGTTATAGGCGGACTCGCATTTAATATCGGGAACATTGCAGGAGCCGGACTTGGCTTGAATGTTATAACTGGCATATCTCCAAAGACTGGCGCGTTAATCAGCTGCGTCATTGCTCTCTTAATTTTCTTGGTCAAAGAGGCCGGTAAGGTCATGGATCGCTTTACACAAATTGCCGGACTTATAATGATCGTCCTCATGGTATTCGTTGCATGGAAAACAAGTCCTCCAATAGGCGAAGCGGTTATCAAATCATTTGCACCGGACAAAATTGATGTTTTCTCAATTATTACAATCGTCGGCGGTTCAGTTGGCGGCTATATTACATTCGCAGGCGGACATAGATTATTAGATTCCGGAACCAAAGGGATCAGCGCATTGCCTGAAGTTACAAAAAGCTCTGTGATCGGTATTTTAATAACAGCTGTCATGCGAATTGCGTTATTTTTAGCTGTTCTGGGTGTTGTATCTAAAGGTCTGCACATTGATTCTAATAACCCTTCCGCATCAGTTTTTCAGCTTGCAGCAGGAAACATTGGTTATAAAATTTTCGGTATTATCATGTGGGCCGCATCCATCACATCAGTCGTCGGCGCTGCTTATACGTCGGTTTCCTTTATTAAAACATTCAGTAAAAAATTAAATCGAAATTCAAAATGGATTATTATTGGTTTTATTGTTTTTTCAACATTGTGTTTCTTATTTATTGGACAGCCGGTTAAAGTATTGGTTTTAGTTGGTGCACTTAACAGCATGATTTTACCGATTGCCCTTGGTGTCCTTCTAATTGCTGCTTACAAGAAAAAAATTGTTGGTGATTATAAACATCCTATTTGGTTAACCATTCCAGGTGTTCTGGTTGTCATCGTTTTGTTCTTAATGGGCGGCTATACAATGATAGAACAGCTGTTATCACTTTTTAAATAATTTTAGGAGGCATATCAAATGATTAATCTTTCACAAGCAAAACCGTCCGAACTTCGTGAAATGATTCGCGGCAACCAATTAGTTAAACCAACTGCAGGTATGGCGGGCGGTTATGCTCAAGCCAACTTAGCTATTTTGAAAAAAGAACATGCTTTTGATTTCCTTCTGTTTTGCCAGCGCAACCCTAAGCCATGTCCTTTGCTCGATGTAACAGAAGCTGGTTCGCCGGTTCCTAAATTTGCCGCGCCATCTGGTGATATTCGTACGGATATACCAAAATATCGGATTTACAAACATGGAGAGCTGGCGGAAGAAGTAACAGATATCACAGACTATTGGAAAGACGATATGGTGGCATTCTTAATCGGCTGCAGTTTTACATTCGAACATGCCCTTTTAAACAATAATATTTCGGTTCGTCATATTGAAGAAGACCGCAATGTACCAATGTATAAAACAAATATCTCATGTATTGAAGCAGGCATATTTCACGGGAAAATGGTTGTAAGCATGCGCCCGATTCCTCAAAAAGACGTTGTACGGGCAGTGCAAGTGACTTCACGTTTTCCTGATGTTCACGGTGCACCTGTTCATATAGGAGATCCCGGTGCCATCGGCATTAAGGATATTCAGAAGCCTGATTTCGGTGATTCGGTAACGATTCGTGAAGGAGAAGTGCCGGTCTTTTGGGCATGCGGAGTTACTCCGCAATCTATCGCAATGGAAACAAAGCCGTCTATTATGATTACCCATGCGCCAGGTTATATGTTTATTACGGATATTCGTGATGAAAAATTAGGTGTTATATAGAAAGCGGTGAGCATTATGTCACAAGCCCCTTTAAATAAATCCACATTTGATCTGTCACCTTTAGGCGATTGCGCCGTTGTGGTTACTTTTGGGGATGAAATCAAGTATGAGACTCATAAAAAAATAAAAATGTTTATGGATTTACTTAAGAAGGAGCCATTTACTGGATTTATTGAATGTGTTCCTGCTTTTGTAAATTTGACAATCTATTACGATCCGTTTGTTGTTTATAATGAGCATAAAAAAAATTCACCTTTTGAAGTAGTGAGTTCAATTATTGAAAAGAAATTAAAGAAAATAGAATCTGATAAAGAGCTCAATCATCGGACAATGTCAATACCCGTATGTTACGGCGGAGAATTTGGGCCTGATTTGGAATATGTGGCCCGTTCTAATGATTTAACGACTGAAGAAGTGATTCATATTCATACTAATGGCGAGTATCTTGCTTACATGATTGGATTTGCGCCAGGCTTTCCGTTTTTAGGAGGCCTTTCAGAAAAAATTGCCACGCCTAGACGCTCCTCTCCAAGAACTTCAATTCCGGCAGGATCTGTTGGCATTGCCGGCATGCAAACAGGCGTTTATCCTATCTCAACGCCGGGGGGATGGCAGCTCATTGGAAAAACACCAATGAAACTATTTTTACCAAATGAAAATCCCCCGAGTTTATTGCAGGCCGGTGATATGATCAAATTTTATCAAATCTCCCGTAAGGAGTATGAAGAGATGGTTCATAAGGAGGGGGGACAATGAGCTTTCGTGTCATTAAGCCAGGGCTGTTAACAAGCGTTCAGGATCTTGGAAGGAAAGGGTTTCAGCAGCATGGTGTGATTGTCAGCGGCGCCATGGATGCATACTCATTTCGAATAGCCAATTTATTAGTCGGAAATAACGACAATGAAGCAGCACTTGAAATAACGTTAACGGGCCCAACGCTAAAAATAGAAAAAGATTGCTTAATTGCCATTACAGGCGGGGATATATCACCTAAAATTGACGGCCAGCCCGTTCCTATGTGGAAGCCTGTCTATGTTAAGAAAGGAAATACCCTTAAATTCGGATCGTGTCAATCCGGATGCCGTGCATACTTATCTGTTTCGGGAGGATATCAGATACCGGAGATTATGAACAGTAAAAGCACCTATTTAAGGGGTGAACTTGGCGGATATAAAGGAAGAGCATGTCAGGCGGATGATGTTATTCCCTTTAATGAACATGATCATTACCACAACCAGTTTCAAAAGGAAGAATTTACAGGTGCATTTACTGCTGCAAATTGGTCTGTTAATTATAAACAATTTATTCCGCTTATTGACAACCCGGTCATTCGTGTGACAAAAGGCAGGCAATTCGGCTATTTTACAGACTCCAGTCAAGAAGAGTTTGTGAAAAAGCCATTTGTCGTTTCCAATCAATCAGATAGAATGGGATACCGATTAACAGGGCCTTCAATGGAATTAGAAAATAAACGCGATTTATTGTCCGAGGCTGTCTCAAATGGCTCCATTCAAGTAACGCCTGACGGAAATCCTATCATTTTGCTGGCGGATCGGCAAACAACAGGCGGATATCCAAAAATTGCTCAAGTGATTACGGCAGACTTACCTTTAATCGCCCAAGTCAAACCGGGACAGTCTCTGAGATTTTCATATGTTTCTTTAGAAGAAGCAGAGCATTTATATATACAAAAAGAACAACAGCTGCAACAATTAAAGATTGCCATTTCATTGGCTTTTAAAGATAAATAATCGTATGTCAAAGGAGCTTTATGATGATAAACGTACGCGAACTAGAAGAAGTTATTCATTTAATGGATAAGTCATCGATTCGGAAAATTCATGTAGAACATGAAGGAACGAAAGTCATTATTGACAAAACGGAAGGATCTAGTGCTCCCATAACTAGTGAACATAAAGAGCACAACCAAACACAAGTAACAACTGCCGAAGAATATTCTGAAGCGAAAGAAGAAAAGGAAGAAAGTCATACTCAACAAATTCTCTCCCCTATGGTCGGTACCTTTTATTCCCGGCAGGAAGAAGGGGCTGAACCGTTCGTGCAAATAGGGTCACAAGTAAAAAACGATGATCCTGTTTGTGTTATAGAAGCTATGAAATTGTTTAATGAAGTCGAAGCCGGCGTGACCGGCGAAGTGATTGACATATTAGTTGAAGACGGACAAGTTGTAGAATACGGACAACCGCTTTTTGTCGTAAAATAAGCCATTTAATTGTAAAAAGGGGCAGTAATCATGTTTAAAAAAATTGTAATTGCGAATCGCGGCGAGATAGCGGTTCGTATTATTCGTACTTGCCGGGAGATGGGGATTGCGACGGCAGCTGTTTATTCAGAAGCGGATAAAGAAGCTTTACATGTTAAATTAGCAGATGAAGCTTTTTGTATTGGAAAAACATCTTCTAAAGACAGTTATTTAAATATCCGCAATATAATAAGTGTTGCTAGTGTAACTAATGCGGATGCCATTCACCCCGGATACGGTTTCTTAGCGGAGAATGCAGAGTTTGTCGATGTTTGCAAATCATACGATGTGACATTCATCGGGCCGGAAGCGGATGCGATCCGTAAAATGGGTGCAAAGGCAACAGCCAGAGAAACAATGAAACAAGCCGGTGTGCCAATTGTACCTGGATCGGACGGGATTATTCAACATCTAACTGATGCCATCCGTAAAGCTAAACAAATTGGCTATCCCGTTATCGTAAAAGCAACTGCCGGCGGGGGCGGAAAAGGCATGCGGATAGCGCATACCGAAGAAGAATTGCAAAAAGCGATTCGTCAAGCACAGCAAGAAGCGGAAACAGCATTTGGGGATGGCGGTGTTTATCTTGAAAAATATTTAGAGGAACCTCGGCATATTGAAATACAGATCATTGGTGATGAAGATGGCAACGTTGTTTACTTAGGTGAACGTGACTGTTCAATCCAGCGCCGGCACCAAAAACTTTTAGAAGAGGCGCCTTCTCCTGCTTTAAGTGAAGATCTGCGGGAAAAAATGGGCAAAGCCGCAGTATTAGCTGCAAAGGCCGTAAACTATACAGGAGTTGGAACAGTCGAGTTTTTATTAGATAAAGATGAAAAATTTTATTTTATGGAAATGAATACACGTATTCAAGTCGAACACCCCGTTACAGAGCTTGTCACAGGCATTGATTTAATCAAAGAACAAATCTCTGTTGCGGCCGGCAATGCATTGCCGTTTAGACAGGAAGATATCAAGTTAGACGGCTGGGCTATTGAGTGCCGTATTAATGCGGAAAATCCAGCCAAAAATTTTATGCCTTCCCCGGGCAAGGTTGACATGTATTTACCCCCGGGCGGTTACGGCGTCCGTGTTGACAGCGCTGTTTACCCCGGGTATGACATTCCGCCTTTTTATGATTCCATGGTCGCCAAACTGATTGTAAAAGGCAAAGATCGTGATGAGGCCATTCGCCGAATGAAACGGGCGTTAGATGAATTTGATATTGCCGGTATTCATACAACGATTCCGTTCCATAAAACATTATTAGATAATCCTTTATTTATAAAAGGAGATTTCAGTACAAAGTTCTTAGAGGAAAATCCTATTTACTGTGAAGTATAGAATTAGGTTTTTGCATGCTGTTTTTCTTTAGTCCGTAAAGTTTTATAATAAGGAGAAAGGAAGGGGCGACATTTATATAGGCCTTCTTTTCTATTAAGCCCTGAGCTTTGAAATATAGTAATATAAAGGAGAAATGCTATGCAGGCCAGTAATAAAACGGTTGTAAAATCTATGAAAATACTTAAACTTTTCCTGAACCATTCAAAGCTCACTTTTAATGAAATGATGGAATACTCAGGTATTCCGAAAACCTCTTTACATCGGATGGTTGGTTCGCTTGAAGAAATGGGATTCTTAACAAAAGATGAAGAAGGTTATTATTCACTTGGATTATTATTTTTACAGTTCGGGCAGCTTGTAGCCGATCGTCTGGATATTCGGACAATTGCCCGGCCCATCATGAAAGAACTTAGGGATGATGTGGAAGAAGCTGTGAATCTGATTGTCAGATACGGGAACGAAGCGATGTATATTGAAAAATTAGATACACCGCAACCTGTACGTTTATATACTTCAGTTGGACGACGGTCGCCGCTCTATGCCGGCGAATCCCGAATTATTCTTGCCTATCTGCCAAAGGGTGAACAAGAAACTTATATTGAAAATACAGATTTAAAGCCGATTGGAATTGGCACGATTACAGATAAGCATGTGCTCCGTCAATCATTAGATGAAGCAAGAAAAAATGGTTATGTCGTTACCCGATCTGAATTAGAAAATTATACAGCATCTGTAAGTGCGCCAGTATTAAATGGTCAAAATCAAGTGGCTGCCGCGATTAGCGTTGCCGGAATTGAGGCGCGTTACCAAGAAGACCGTTTGCCGGAATTAATTAAAAAAGTAAAGAAAGCGGCTATGGAGATCTCTAAAAAGCTGGGTTATTCTTATCTTTGAAAAACTATTATATAAACACTAAAGCTGAATTTTATTTGTTGAATAACGGTTTAACGGTCAAACCTTTTAGGAATAAGCAGCGGAGAAGTCCTGGAAAAATATATAATAAAATACATTAAATAAAACGGGCTGCCTTAAGGCAAGCTCGTTTTATTATGTAGATAAGTAAAGATTATTTTTGAAAAAGGCTAAGGTGATACCCTAATATTTTCGCATAGAATTTCGATTCTATGCGAAAACTTTTTATAATAAAATGTGTTTACTTTAATACATAACGGGGGTATTGTATAAATGGTTGAATTAATTTTAATTGAGGGAGATTCGAGAATGATTTGGTTAAACATTATTTCCTACGCGGCAATTGCAATAGGAATTTTCCAAGCTATCATTATTCTCATTGATATCATTCGTTATCCGCAAAAAATGATGCCGATTATGAATATCGTTTGGCCGTTAACAGGTTTATATTTTCCGGTCTTTGGTATATGGGCTTATTTTAAACTTGGTCGGGAAAAAGGAAAAATGAATATGGATATGAGCCATATGGATATGAGCCATATGGATATGGAAACGGGAATGGATATGAGTTTGGACATGCCGCATCATGAGCACATGGTCCATCACAGCCACAGTAAAAAACCGTTCTGGCAAAGCGTACTGGTATCAACCACACATTGCAGCAGCGGCTGTTCGCTCGGCGATTTAATCGGTGCGCCGCTCGTATTTGCGTTAGGTTTGACAATTGCCGGAAGTATGTTATTTGCTGATTATGTTGTTGAATTTATTTTGGCGTATCTCTTTGGCATTGCTTTTCAGTATTACGGAATGGGGTTCCAAAAACATGATCATCCCGGGGAAGCGTTGAAAGATGCAATAAAAGCAGATACGTTATCGCTTATCTGTTTTGAAATCGGTATGTTCATTTGGATGGCGCTTGTCCACTATGTCTTCTTTACCAGCCCGCCCATGCCTAATACTGCCGTCTTTTGGTTTATGATGCAATTGGCAATGATGTTTGGTTTCTGTACAAGCTACCCGGCAAACTGGTATCTTGTCAGAAAAGGAGTTAAACATGGGATGTGAAACCTTATACCCCTATTGAGTTTTAAAAAAACAATAACATCAAACAAAGGGTTTGCGTAAAATACATTACCGGGGTATAATACAATCAAACGATAAAGAGGTGAAGGCAATGTGTGAACATCATTTTGAAGATATAGATATGCAGCCGGAAAAACAGCCAAAGATTCCGAGAAGTGAACAAGAAAAGAAACAAATTGTCAATCGGCTGAAAAGAATCGAGGGCCAAGTTCGAGGGCTTCAAAAGATGGTTGAGGATGACCGTTATTGTGTTGATATTTTAATTCAAATTTCTGCTATTCAAGCCGCTCTTAAAAAAGCTGGGTATTCATTGCTTGAACGCCATACGAAAACATGCGTAGCCAGTGCTATTAAAGAAGGAGAAGGCGAGCATCACATCGATGAATTGATGAAGGTTATCCAGCAATTCTCTAAATAAGCTGGGAGGTGGAAGATATGAGCAAGGAATTAAAGCTTGGCATTACGGGTATGACATGTGCTGCTTGTTCATCTCGTATTGAAAAAGTATTGAATAAGATGGACGGCGTTAATGCTAATGTCAACTTGGCTTTAGAAAAAGCTAATGTGAAAATTGATGAAGATCAAGTGAACCCTAATGATGTTGTATCCAGAATAGAGAAACTTGGCTACGGCGTTAGAAAAGAAAAAGTTGATTTGGATATTAAAGGGATGACATGCGCGGCATGTGCCAACCGTATTGAAAAAGGTCTTAAGCGTATGGACGGCATTACAATGGCTAATGTTAACCTGGCGGCAGAATCAGGAACCGTTGAATTTGAACCAGGTATTGTTAATTTAGAGGACATTACGAATAAAGTGAAAAAACTTGGCTATGAGGCTGTTCTTAAACAAGATCAAAAAGAAAAGGAAAATGCCAAGGAGAAAGAAATCAGGGCTAAGGAGATAAAGCTGATCATTTCAATCATTCTATCTCTGCCGCTTCTTTACACAATGGCAGCCCACTTGCCTTTTGACACAGGATTACCTGTGCCGGGTATTTTAATGAACCAATGGTTTCAATTTGTTCTTGCTACTATTGTTCAATTTTATATTGGCGGACCATTCTATATCGGTGCATTCCGGGCACTCTCAAATAAAAGCGCCAATATGGACGTGCTGGTTGCTTTAGGCACTTCCGCCGCTTATTTTTACAGCTTGGTCGAAGCGGTACGCTATCAATTTGGCGCGCTGGCAAAACCTGATTTATACTTTGAAACAAGTGCCATTCTAATTACTCTTATTCTATTAGGAAAATTATTTGAAGCTAAAGCAAAAGGACGAACGACTGAAGCAATTAAAAAGCTTCTCGATCTTCAAGCAAAAGAAGCAACCGTCATTCGCGACGGCCAAGAAATTAAGATTCCAGTTGACCAAGTGCAAGTCGGCGATCAGCTTCTTGTTAAACCCGGCGAAAAAATACCTGTAGACGGTACCGTTATCGAAGGCCGCTCCTCGATTGATGAATCGATGATTACCGGCGAATCGCTCCCTGTTGAAAAATCCGCAGGTGATACAGCTATCGGTGCAACTTTAAATAAAAACGGAACGATTAAAATGAAGGCCGAGAAAGTTGGCAAGGATACTGCTCTTGCAGGTATTGTTAAAATCGTCGAGGAAGCGCAAGGATCTAAAGCGCCTATTCAACGCTTAGCTGATGTTATTTCAGGCATTTTTGTTCCAATTGTTATTGGTATAGCCGTTCTTACCTTTTTATTATGGATCATTTTTGTATCACCAGGTAACCTTTCACAAGCGTTAGAACCTGCCATCGCTGTTTTGGTTATTGCTTGTCCATGCGCTTTAGGGCTCGCGACACCGACTTCAATTATGGTCGGTACAGGAAAAGGAGCTGAACGCGGTATTCTCTTTAAAGGAGGTGAATACTTAGAAACAACGCAAGGACTGAATGCCGTTTTACTAGATAAAACAGGTACAATTACTAAAGGAAAACCTGAAGTGACTGACTTCTTACCTTTAAATAAGGAAGAAAGTTCAATGATCCTGTCGATGGTATCAGCCGCTGAAAAATCAAGCGAACACCCATTAGCCCAAGCAATTGTTGACTACTCAGATGAACAAGGCATTGAAAAAACCAAGATTGATTCGTTTGAAGCGGTACCCGGTCATGGTATTCAGGCTGAGGTAAATGGAAAATCATTGTTCATCGGCACCCGCAGGTTAATGAAACAAGAAAACATTGATTATGCCAGTCTAGAAGATAAAATGTCCCAACTTGAATCAGAAGGCAAGACAGCAATGCTGATTGCTTATGATCATGAGATAAAGGGCATCATAGCAGTCGCGGATACTATTAAAGAATCTTCGGCTCAAGCCATCAAAAAGATGAAAGAACTTGGCATTGATGTCTATATGATCACTGGTGATAACGCGCGAACAGCCCATGCCATTGCTGAACAGGCGGGTATTGATCATGTCTTCGCGGAGGTTCTTCCCGAAGACAAAGCAGAAAAAGTACAAATGCTGCAAAAGAAAGGCATGAAAGTAGCGATGGTTGGCGATGGTATTAATGATGCACCTGCCTTAGCCGCTGCCGATATCGGCATGGCCATTGGCACAGGTACTGACGTAGCTATTGAGACAGCTGACATTACGCTTGTCGGCGGGGACTTAGATCATATACCGAGAGCGATTGAGCTGAGCCGAAAAACAATGGGAAATATTCGCCAAAATCTATTCTGGGCACTTTTCTATAATGCTATCGGTATCCCAATTGCAGCAATCGGATTACTCGCCCCATGGGTTGCCGGAGCTGCAATGGCATTCAGCTCCGTATCAGTTGTAACAAACTCATTGCGACTCAAGCGTGTAAAAATATAAATCATGATAAAAGAGGAGATTTTAATTATGGAAAACACAACACTTAATGTTCAAGGTATGACATGCGGCCATTGTGAAGCAGCTGTGACAAGCGCATTGAAAGAATTAAACGGTGTATCCGATGTTAAAGTACATCTTAGCGAAGGTAAAGTTGACGTGAGCTTTGACAGCAGCAAAGTCTCTATTGATCAAATGAAAGAGGCTATTGAAGATCAAGGTTATGATGTCGTTGCATAATTGAATCATGTGAAAAAACACAGCGCCTTATGCAAATAGGCGCTGTGTTTTTTTGTTGGGATATAATGGGGAAAATATTTTAAAATCGTAAATTTAAACCGATTGTTATAAGAGTATTAATTTTTGAAAAAAACCATTTAAATGATATGGTAACATGTAATTGTCAATCAATCAAATTAAGCAATTGATTGAAAACATTATACTGTATTACTTTAGGTGGTGAGTAAGATGTTAAAAGAAGATTTGCTTTCGTATCTTGATAATGAAACAAGCCAATTTAATTGGGATCATCCTTCAGAAAATTTTACCGCTACGAGGATATCTGAAGTTTTTCATGTGAAACGGAACACGGTCAGTCATTACCTGAATCGAATGGTTAAAGATGAACTCGTCATTAAAATTAATACTAGACCGGTATATTTTTTAAGCCGGGCTGTTTTTGAGCAAAAGTTTTTTCGGCTGCTCACTTGTACATTTGGAAGTTTCCAGGAACTAAAAGAGAGCAGGGTGGAAACAAAGATTAATGATGATTTATTTGATCGTTTAATTGGGTCTGATGGAAGTTTATATAAATCGATAGAACAGATAAAGAGTTCAATTTTTTATCCTGACGGCGGGCTGCCAATTATATTAAATGGACCAACTGGTGTTGGAAAAAGCTTTATAGCTAACCTTATTTTTCAATACAGTATTGAAAAAGGAGTCCTTTCTAATGATGCACCGTTTATAAGCTTTAATTGTGCCCAATATGCAAATAATCGGGAGTTGCTGTCAAGCAATTTGTTTGGTTATGTAAAAGGAGCCTTTACAGGTGCCGATTCAACGAAAAAAGGAATGCTTGATGCGGCTGACGGCGGAATTCTTTTCTTAGATGAAGTGCATCGGCTAAATGAAGAAGGGCAAGAAAAATTATTTACTTTTATGGATCAAGGTGTTTTTCGGCGAATGGGTGAAAGTGATGGAGGACACAGAGCTAATGTCCGTCTTGTTTTTGCAACAACAGAGAATTTAGAAGAGAGTTTTCTAAAGACATTTATACGCCGTATTCCAATTCGCGTATGGATTCCCGGGCTTGATGAACGAGGAGAGAAAGAGAAAAAACAAATGGTCTATCTGTTTTTAATTGATGAAGCCCGAAAACTTGGTTTACCGTTAAAAATTTCCAGCCGAACGCTCGATGTTTTAATTAAGCATAGTTATTCCGGAAATATAGGAGATTTGAAAAATACGATTAAATATATCACAGCTGCTGCCTTTATGAAAAAAACGAACGAACAAGAAGTAGCAATTACGCTTCATGACTTGCCCGAGGATATTTTAGAAAACACCATTCGTTACACTGATAATAAATATAAACAGAATAATGAAATCGTGATTTCGCCAGGTTCTACGTTGGATCAGCTCTATGAATCAAGTCTATCAAGATTGCAACTGATCAAAAAAACATATGATAATATCTTAGACCTCTTTCAAGCTTACTTACTGAAAAAGAGTGATCAAACCTTTTTTGAACAACATGTTTTTAATGAGATACTTGTTTTATTTGATAACCTTATTTTTAATACATCTAAGGAAAATACAGGAATTATGTTGGAATTTACAACGGTTAATGTTCAAGAAATTATTCGCTTTCTTGAAAATACGTATAATGTTAAATTTAACGGCAATAGCGTTTTTGCAATGGCGCACTTTCTATATTATAAGGGGAATACAGAATTACGATGGACGGATAAACAGAAAGCCGTCATTGACAAAATCAATCAATTTGTAGACTCGAATTGGAAAATGGAACAGCAATTGGCCAAACAGTTTGTTCATCTCTTACAAACTAAATTGGATGTCAAGTTATATAAAATTGATGAAATATTCCTTGCTTTTTATTTAAAAAGCATGTCTATTGAATGTACGAACAGCAAAGTAAAGGCAGTTATTCTGGCTCATGGCTATGCAACGGCAAGCAGTATAGCGAACGTTGTGAATCGGTTGTTGGGGTGTAATATTTATGAAGCTTTTGATATGCCAATTGATGTTTCTGTAGAAGAAATTTCAACTAGAGTTTTGAATTATATTGAAGCCAATGATGTATCGAGGGGTCTCGTTATTTTAGTAGACATGGGTTCATTAAAGGACATCTATTCGAAATTTCAGGATCATGTTAATGGTCCAATCGCTATTGTTAATAATGTAACGACACAAATGGCCTTATTCCTTGGCGAATTGCTTGATAAGGAACTGTATTTGGAAGAAATCGTTGAGAAACTTCAACATGCCAACAAAACAGAGTATAGCATCATCTACCCTCAAAGCGACAAAGAAAAAGTGATTGTTACTTCATGTTTGACTGGCATGGGAACAGCCATTCAAATTCAGAAATTGCTTGAAGCAAGTATCCCTGAGGATTTATCAATCAAAATTATTGCTCACGATTATCATCGGTTAAAGGAACATGGGACATCGGAAGCCATTTTTCAAATGTACCAAGTCATGGCGATTGTGGGTACGGCTGATCCGGGTCTTAAACAAGTCGATTATATTTCTCTTGAAGACTTAATTTCTGGTCAAGGTGAGGCAAAAATGCGTAAAACGTTTCAGCGTTTTTTCAGTGATGACCAGATTCAAGAAATTAACAATAATCTTATACGAAATTGTTCGCTTGAACGTGTCATAGAGTCTGTTACGATTTTAGATACTCAAAAAATCCTAACCCATGTTGAAGAATTCATTAATCGGTTAGAAATGCTTTTAAACAAACGGCTGACAAATGATAAAAAGATAGCATTATATGTTCATATTAGTTGTTTGGTCGAGCGTTTAATTAGACAAGCTCCGATTGAAAACTATGCAAATATCGAGGAACTGGAACAGTGTCAAGAGGAAATGATTAATCATATAAAAGAAGCATTTAGTGTCATAGAAAATATTTATAATGTCAAAATCAATCTTGCTGAAATTGGTTATATCTATGATTATTTAGTTGAGGAAACCCAGTACAGCAATGGAAGTTTGAATTTTTAGTCAATATGAAATTATAAAGCCACTGATTGGCACATTTTTTGCTTATAAAAAAATAAAAGCTTTTATAAAAGGGGGGAGACAATCGGTGAGATATTTTTTATTTGCATCGCACGGACGATTTGCTGATGGGATTCTCGATTCAGTAGAACTTATCATGGGAAAGCAAAATAACATTCGGACCATTAATGCTTACACCAAAGAAAATAAAGACATTAAGTCTGAAATTACAAAAATCATAGAGAGCATATCCGCCGAAGATGAATTAATAGTGGTAACAGATATCTTCGGTGGAAGCGTTAACAATGAATTTATGAATTTATTAAATGACCGGCGTATCTATTTAATTGCTGGGTTAAATTTACCGTTAGTGATTGAACTTATTTCACTTAGCCGGGTGAATAGTGATACCGATCAAATGATAAAGACTGCACTGCGTAACGCAAAAAATTCAATCCAATATTGCAACTATCAGTTATCCCAAGCGGGAAAAGATGAAGACTTTTAAAAAGGAAAGGAATGTTTTTAAATGATTAAATTGTTACGTGTTGATCATCGGTTATTACATGGACAGGTGGCTTTTTCCTGGACTCAAAACTTAGGGGCGGATTGCATTTTAATAGCGAATGATGACGTGCCGGTTAATGAATTGCGGAAAACAACGATAAAATTAGCAAAACCACAAGGCGTTAAATTAGTGATCAAGAATATTGAAGACTCAATTAAAGCGCTGCAAGATGGCGTTACTGATAAATATAAACTTTTTATTGTGGTTGAATCAGTGGCAGATGCCGAAAAACTTGTTAGCGCCTATCCGGAAATTCGGCAAGTTAACTTAGGCGGTGTTAAAGCAAAAGAAGGCACCCGCAATATTTCTAAAGCCGTTAATCTTACACCAGAAGAGGAAGAGTTAGTGAAAAAGATGGTCAAGCAAGGAGTTGAAGTGGAAATCAGACAAGTTCCAAATGATAAAAAGATTTTCACCGAAAGTGTTCTATAAAAATTCTAATAAAGGGAGTTAGAATATGGTTACTGCGCTTTTACTAGGGCTCGTGGCTTTTGTTGTCACATGCGAGTTCGCCTTAGGAACATGTCTTTTAACACGGCCTATTGTCACCGGATTGCTGACAGGAATGGTAATGGGTGATATCAAAACGGGTATTATTATGGGTGCTACCTTGGAATTAGCTTTTATCGGTTCATTTTCTGTTGGAGCAGCACTTCCGCCCGATATGGCTACAGGAGGAATATTAGGTACAGCATTTGCAATTTCTTCACATGCTGGGGCAGAAACAGCATTATTGCTTGGATTGCCAATCGCAACATTAACACTTATTTTAAAAAATATTTATATCGGGTTTTTTTTACCGATGCTGTCACATAAGGCTGATAAATACGCGGAAGAGGCGAATACGCGAAAAATTGAAATGATGCATTTAATCGGCGGGTTTGGCCAATCTCTTTTGATAGCTATAATTGTGACTGTTTCATTTTATTTAGGAAGTGATGCAATTAAGCATGTATTAGATGCTATTCCAGGTTTTGTTAAAAATGGATTGCAGGTAGCAACAGGGATTCTCCCAGCACTTGGCTTTGCTATGTTAGCAAGATTACTTATCAATAAAAAAGTTGTCCCTTATTTCTTCTTAGGTTTTATCATTGCTTCATATTTACATGTTCCTGTCACAGGTATTGCAATATTTGGCGCTATTGTTGCTGTTATTATGGTTAACGTGATGCAAACCAAAAAGCCGCAAATGGCTGTGAGCGAGGGAGGAGTCATTGATGACGACGATGAAGACTTCTGAACATGAACATCAAACGCCGGTTGAAAATAAACCATCTAATGAATTAAGTAAGAAAGATCTCAATCGCTTGTTTTGGCGCTCGTTTCAAATGGAATTTTCATGGAATTACGAAAGGCAGCAGAATATTGGTTACGTATATGCTATGATACCAATTTTAAAAAAGTTATATAAAAAGAAAGAAGATTTATCGAAAGCATTGAAGCGTCATTTAGAATTTTTTAATACAACACCATATATCGTAACGATGATGTTAAGTGTATCAGCTGCCATGGAAGAGCAGAATGCAAAAAATCAGAAGTTCGAATCGGATTCAATTAACAATGTAAAGGCTTCCTTAATGGGACCGCTTGCAGGCATAGGCGATTCTTTCTTCTGGGGAACGCTGCGTCTTATCGCAACAGGTATTGGTACATCGCTTGCTTTACATGGCAACATCCTTGGCCCAATCTTATTTTTACTAGTTTTCAATATACCTCATATTGTTATTAGATATATTTTAACAGGGTTTGGTTATAAGTTGGGAACCGGGTTTTTGCAGCGATTGCAACAAAGCGGAGCAATGGGCAACTTGACGTTTGGTGCAGCCATCCTGGGATTAATGGTGATTGGCGGAATGAGTGCCACAATGATTAATATGCATGTTCCATTGAAGATTGGCAGCGGTCATAGTGCTTCGAGTGTCCAAGGAATATTAAATAATATAATGCCGGGATTGTTGCCGTTATGTGCGTTTGGCATTATTTATTGGCTGCTTGGCAAAGGGGCAAAGGCAACAAGTATTCTAATTGGGATTGCCGTTGTTAGTATATTAGGAACATGGATTGGAATTTTCGGAGTAAAATAATCGTTTTAAGAAAGGATTTGAATAATAATGAAAGAAACGATGATGACCTATATTCTTGAGGAAGAGCAAACCTGCCGCAAAATTTTAAATAACTATGAAAATAATTTAAAGCCTTTTAAACAACTGGCAGCAGAAAAAAAACCAAAAAACTGGCTTATTTTAGCCACTGGTTCTAGTTTAAATGCCATGTTAAGCGCAAAATATTACATTGAAAAGTCTGCAGGTGTATCCATTGAAATTAAAGAGCCGTTTAATTTTGTCCATTATGAAAAAGTAAGTGATGCAACAGATTTAGTTATTGCCGTTTCTCAAAGCGGGCAAAGCTATTCCACGATTGAGGCTTTGAAAAAAGTTCATGAAAGTGGAAAACTGTCGACAGTTGCTTTAACGTCACGGTTGGACAGCCCTATAACCCACCATACGGATAAAGTGATTGATATTGGCTGCGGTATTGAAAAAGTAGGATTTGTCACAAAAGGATTTACGGCAACTGTGCTGACAGCTATGTTAATAGGCATTACTGCTGGATTAACTGTTGGTTATTTAAAAAAAGAAGATGCAAAATCAGAAGTTGGAAAATTGGAAAAGTTAACAAAGCAAATTCCGTTTATCATTGAAAAATCGGAACAGTTTTATAAACAACACGCAGAGGAACTTACTTCTATTCCGCGCTTTTCAGCCATTGGATACGGCCCAACAGTCGGAACAGCAAAAGAATGTGAAACAAAATTCACTGAAACGATTAGGGTACCGTCACAAGGATTTGAGTTAGAAGCTTATATGCATGGTCCATATTTGGAATTAAACGATACGCATGGTTTGTTCTTTATTCAAACCGATAGTGCGGTTACAGAGAGATCCGAAAAATTGAAACAGTATTTCCGCCCTTATACCGAACATTGCTTTACAATTACAAGTTTAGGTGACAAAGCGGACGAAAAAACACTTGCATTAGATATTGAGGTTGACGAACTCATGAGCCCGCTTTTGATGGTCATGCCGTTTCAGCTATTAGCTTATCGGATTGCAACAGACAAGGGTATTGACTTAGGGGTAAAAGTTTTTAAAGACTTTGATCAAGTTTTAAAAAGTAAAGTTAAAAATCAAAATATGAGTGAATGTGATATGAAAATTTAACGAAAATGCTTGTATTATGTTATTTATTGACAGGTTCAATATTTTAAAAATACACCAGTCGATTGAACATTAATGAGAAATGGATCCAATATCTATTGGATCCAATTTCCGATTTAGAATAACTACTGGGATTTAATTTGAAAAAATAGTAAGTCATGCAGTAGAGACTGGTAAGAAACAAATTGATGTATTTAAATATAATTGAAACAGCTGGGTGAATGAATAGACTTTTCATGTATAGACATCAATCTTTGTTTTAGTATCAACCTTTTCTATAATTAAACAGAGCCTATTGTAAGTTTGTAAAGCCGAGCTGAAAAAGGATGTGAAGTTGAATGATTAAAGCGGTGATTTTTGATTTTGACGGATTAATTATTGACACGGAAACACGACACTTTCAGGTGATTCAGGAGCTGTTTCGAGAATATAAAGCAGAAATGCCGCTTAGTGTGTGGCAAAGATGTATCGGAACACATTTGGATGATTGGGATGAAATAAGCTATCTTGAAATGCAAATTTCTCAATCCATTGATAGGGATAAGTTTAATACCCGTTGGCAGAAAAAAGTTTTGGCTAAATTAGAAACAGACAAGGCAAGACCCGGTGTAGAAAATTATTTACTAAAGGCAAAAGCGCTTGGGTTAAAAATTGGTCTTGCAACAAGCTCAGGTTACGATTGGGTGAGTGGGCATCTGGAACGGCTCGGGTTATTGCAATCCTTCGATTGTATTCGTACAAGAGACGATGTGAAGCGCGTGAAGCCGGATCCGGAGTTATACTTAACAGTTGCTGAATGTCTTGGTGTCAAACCGGAAGAAGCGGTAGCATTCGAAGATTCATTAAACGGCTCGCTTGCAGCAAAACGGGCTGGAATGTATTGTGTCATTGTACCGAATGAGGTTACTGCAACAATGTCATTTGGCGATGTGGATCATCGTATGGAATCAATGGCAGACATAGAATTAAAAGAATTGATTGATTTTTTGAAGCGTTAAAAGGAATTCGCCTATTGACATTTATAATACTGTGAAATAATCTCTTCAGATCAAGGTTTGAGGAGGTTTTATATTTTTTGATATGAATTCTCTATGAGAAGGCCCTCTTTCTAAAAGTATTGGTCTGGGTAAACGGACGTTTAATAAAGGGGCCTTCTCCTTTTTTCTGGTAATTTTGTCCAAGAATAATTACATTATTAAATTTATTAACGTAACGCCGTCTTACCAGACGACATCAAAGAAAATCCCTTATAACCTTTATCCGCAACGTCGTTACATATCTTCCGGTATTGATCAACACCGCCAAGATAAATAAGAAATCCGCGGGGCTTACCGGCGATATTCGCACCCGTATACCAGGACTCCGTTTTGGAGTAGAGCGTGGCGTCGGCGACATCTTTGCAATGCTTGCTCCAAGCCTCTTCTGCTTCCGTCTTTGCCTCAATTGTTTCTATATTATGAACTCGAAGATACTGAAGACAATCCGCTATCCATTCAACATGCTGCTCAATTGACACTGGCATGTTGCTGATGACAGAAGGACTTTCAGGTCCGGTAATCATGAAGAAGTTCGGGAATCCGGCGGTTGCGATTCCAAGGTACGTTCTCGTCTGTGCCCCATTGTCCCATTTTTCCTTTAGTGCTTTGCCTTCTTTACCACAGATATCTATTTTAAATAAGGGTCCTGTCATCGCATCATACCCAGTGGCAAAAACTAAAGTGTCCAATTCATATTCCGTTTCTGTCGTTTTCACACCTTTAGATGTGATCTTCTCAATAGGTGATTCCTTAACATCTACTAAGGTAACATTCTCACGGTTAAAGGTCTCATAATAATGTGTGTCACAGATTGGACGTTTGGCAAGATAATAGTACGATGGCATTAATTTCTTGGCTGCCTCAGGGTCATGGACTTTTTCTTTTATCTTAACGCGGATGAATTCGGCTGCCGTTTCGTTAGCCGCTTCGTTTATTGCCAAATCATTATAGGCAGCTCCGAGTGTCCAAATGCCTCCTTTATTCCATGCCTCCTCAAATTTCAGCTTGCGTTCTTCAGGTGTATCATCCAGTGCCGACCGATCGTTACGCTTTATAGGTATACCAACCCTGGATTCAAGCATTTGCTTTTTAATTTCGCTGTAATTTTCTTTCGTTTCCCGTATGAATGCTTCATTATACGGATGATTTCTTGCCGGGACGCTGTACTGCGGCGTTCGTTGAAATACCGTAAGGTGTTTTGCTTCTTTTGCAATAACTGGTATGGATTGAACACCGCTAGAGCCGGTACCAATGACACCAACTCTTTTACTCTCGAAATCTACCTTTTCGTGCGGCCAGTTTCCGGTATGGTACCACTCGCCCTCGAACCTGTTTAATCCCTTAAAGTTAGGTATATTGGCAGAAGAGAGGCAGCCAACTGCAGTAATGAAATAATTTGCTGACACACTTGTGCCGTCGTCCGTGAGAACATTCCACATGCTATTCCCGTCATTATAGTGGGCAGATGTGATTCTTGTTTTGAATTGGATGTCTCGGCGCAAATCAAACTTATCTGCAACAAAGTTGAGATAACGCAGAATTTCCGGTTGCTCAGGATATCTTGAAGACCATGTCCATTCTTTGATAAGTTCATCAGAGAATGTGTAATTATAATAAATGCTGTCCGAATCACAGCGTGCCCCTGGATAACGATTCCAATACCAAACGCCGCCGACACCATCGGCCGCTTCATAGATACGGGCTGAGAAACCAGCTTCACGCAAACGATAAAGCATGTACAATCCCGAAAATCCCGCTCCAACGATGACTGCGTCAAAGCGGTCGGCCTGATCCGTCAAAAATTCCTGTTGATTAGATTTCATTTTGTTTCTGCCTCCCATAATAAAATGAACATTTTTAAACTCTTAATTACGAAATTCATTTAGTGTTAAATTAAAACCATGTAAACAAAAAAGTAAACAATTATAAATAACAACATCATGGTTTGATTATATTATAATATTCCAAAAATATTGACATCAACTAATTGAGAAAGTAATATAAATGATAAAGTTATAACTTTATTTGGAGGAACAGAAATGGAAATTAACAAGGACTTACCGACTCCATTATATTATCAGGTACAAGAAATTCTTGAAGATAAAATAATTTCCGGAGAATGGGCAGAAGGCTATCAATTACAAACAGAGAAGGAACTTGCAAAGCTTTATAACGTTAGCACGATTACAGTGAAGAGGGCTCTTCAAGAACTAGTCAATAAGGGGAAACTTTATCGAGTTAGAGGTAAGGGAACCTTTGTTTCAAAACAAGTAAAAGAAAATAATATTTTTAATGTCGTGACATTCGGGACGGAAAATGAAGAAGTCAATCCCCATAAGCTTTTACATTATTCAATTGGTAAAGCTGAGAAAACAGTCGCAAAAAAACTAGATTTAAGCGAAAGAGATCAGCTGATTCATTTAATTCGTCTGAAATTTGAGGATGAGGTACCTGCAGCATTAGAGTTTTCCTATCTTGTCTATGATTTGTGCCCAAATTTTTCACCGCTGCTTACTGAAAAAGACCTTATATACAATGTCGTTCAAGAAAATGATGATGTTCAGCTGGAAAAAGTAAAAATTCATTTTTCAACAATCAGTGCTAATGACTATGAAGCAGATCTTTTGCAAATTGAAGAAGGGACGCCGCTTATTGTATTAGAAAGGGTGACTTATGCGGATAAAGGAAGGCCAGTGGAATATTCGAAATTTATTATTAGACAAGATAAGGCAAACTACTATATTGAATTTAACTTAAAATAGTTTTCTTAAAAAATAATAGTTTATAAAATTATAATATTATAACTTTATGATAATACCGTTATTATTGATCCTAAATTTAAAATAAAATGCTATTTATTCACCGCTTCTTTTTATAAACAATGTACTGAATATTTTTAAAATAGTCGAAAAGGGGTGTTTTAAGGTGGATTCCAATGGAGATACTGGATTGAATTCTAAAAAAACTGAAGTACCCCCGCCGCCGCAATACGGTTTCTTCGGTCACCCGCTGGGCTTATCAACATTGTTTTTTACCGAGTTGTGGGAACGATTTTCCTATTATGGTATGCGGGCAATCCTTTTGTATTACATGTACGATCAGGTAAGTCACGGAGGTTTAGGGATCAATCAATCAACAGCTATTGCTTTGATGTCAGCATATGGCGCGCTCGTATATATGTCAAGTATTGTCGGAGGATGGGTTGCCGACCGGTTGTTAGGATCGCGTCGCTCTATTTTTTACGGCGGTGTTTTGATTATGTGCGGCCATATTGTACTGTCAATTCCCGGCGGTGTAACAGCATTATTTATTTCAATGGCATTAATTGTTTTAGGAACAGGGATGCTTAAACCTAATATTTCCACAGTTGTCGGCGACTTGTATGCTAAGGATGATCTGCGGCGGGATGCTGGTTTTAGCATCTATTATATGGGCATTAATATTGGCGCTTTTATTGCCCCGTATATTGTCGGAACCTTTGGGCAAAAGGTTAATTATCATCTCGGTTTTAGTTTTGCGGCTATCGGCATGGCATTAGGGCTCGCCGTTTATATGTTCAGCGGCCGGCGCACGCTTCCAGCTGTATCGTTATCTCCTAAGAATCCTTTAACATCGGAAGAACGTTCCCGGGTGTTATTTCAAGTCGGCGGGGGTATTTTGTTTGCCGTCATATTGATCGCTGTTCTTGAATTAACCGGTCTATTGGGGATAAAAAGCATCGTAAATATCATAACAATTCTCTCACTCGTCATTCCAATCATTTATTTTGCAGTCATGCTGTCAAGTAAAAAAACAACTGCAGTTGAAAGATCAAGGCTCCGTGCTTATATATTTCTTTTCATTGCTTCTATATTTTTCTGGATTATTGATGAACAAGGGTCAACTGTGCTTGCGGCATATGCTGACCATAGAACGGATTTAGAGATTTTTGGCTTTTCTATTCCTTCTTCTTGGTTTCAGTCGCTTAATCCAATATTTACTGTTATATTGTCACCGACCTTTGCCTTGATATGGATGAAATTAGGACGGCGGCAGCCAAATACACCAAGGAAATTTGCTTATGGACTTGTTTTTGCCGGCTTATCTTTTTTAATTTTAACGATACCGGCAATTGTTTCACATTCCGGAAAGGTCAATCCATTTTGGTTGGTTGCAAGTTATTTCTTAGTTATCGTTGGTGCGATGTGCTTATCACCGGTAGGCTTATCGGCAACGACTAAACTGGCGCCAACAGCCTTTTCCGCCCAGCTAATGAGTTTGTGGATGATTTCTGATTCAACTGCCCAGGGAATCAGTGCTCAGGTGGTTCACTTTTACAGTACAAATACTGAAGCTGCTTATTTTGGTATTGTTGGGGGCGTTGTTATTGTATTGGGCATTGTGATGTATCTGTTTGCACCGCAAATCCACCATTATATGCGCGGGATTGACTAGTTAACTATTAATAAAAAATTCTATTTTTGAGAAAGGAAAGTGTTAAGATGAAAAAAGTAATCGTAATCGGTGCAGGGATATTAGGTTCAAGTGCTGCTTATCACCTTGCAAAAAAGGGTGCAGAAGTGATTATGATTGATAAATGTCACCAGGGGCAAGCGACAGCGGCGGGAGCAGGAATTATATGCCCATGGATTTCTAATGTTGATGATCCGGATTGGTATAGGATGTCGAAAGCGGGTGCATTGTATTACCCTTCACTTATTTCTCAACTTAAAGAGGACGGGGAAGAAGATTTTGGCTACAGTCAGGTTGGGGCGTTAAGTGTAAGCAATGATCCGGAAGAGCTTGATAAAATAGAACAAAAAGTAAGACAGCGGAAGATGAATACACCCGAAGTCGGCGATATCTCCCGCTTAACTGCAGAAGAAGCGAGACGTCTATTCCCGCCTTTACGTGAAGATCTGGCAGCTGTCCATGTAACCGGCGCAGCGAGACTTGACGGACGGCTCCTTCGCGATGCCCTCCAATGCGCCGCCAAGAAACATGGCGCGGAATATAAAGCAGGTGAAGCTCGTTTAGCAGTGACAAATGGAAAGGTGACAGGTGCATACCTAGATAATGAATGGATTTCTGCCGATGCTGCAGTTGTTGCGGCTGGCGCTTGGACATCGAAGTTACTGAAGCCCTTAGGTGTAGAATTAACCGTAGAACCCCAACGAGGACAGATCTTACATATACAGATGCCTGAACAGGATACATCGCAATGGCCTGTCGTTCTTCCGCAAAGCAGCCATTATCTTCTAGCTTTCGCGGATTCTAGAGTCGTTGTCGGAGCGACAAGGGAAACAGGAGCTGGTTTTGATTATCGTGTGACTGTAGGAGGACTTGGAGAGGTTATTCGCGAAGCGCTTTCAGTAGCTCCGGGTCTTTCAGCCGGAACAATGCATGAGGTGCGCATTGGTTTTCGTCCGGCTGGACCGGATATTCTTCCGCAGCTTGGCACTGTTCCTAACATTTCAGGACTAGTCATTGCGACAGGGCTCGGAGCTTCAGGTTTGACAATGGGGCCATATGTTGGCTGTTTGGCCGCTAAAATGACTATTGATGAGCCTGTTGAAATGGACTTGACACCTTATAACCCTGTCAGGGGAATATCTAAGGTTTAATAATATAGAACAGTTGCTATATTAAATTTTATAAATTGGTATTGCTTATAAGAGTCTGTTTGGGAATATATCCAGAACAGACTCTTATTTTTTGTACTGTTTAAGTTGAATCAAAGGCGTCCCTTCTTCTAAGTTTTTGTACAGTTAATAGAATCAATTTCATAATGCCATTGTTTAAAGAAAAACAGACCTGCAGAATTTGTTACCCTTAAAAATTTTTTAATCTATGCAGCTTGTTGTTGATTTAATACGGCATTACTAAGGTGAAATTCGATTGCCTAAATGGCAATCTTTTTTTGCTTTTATGGCAAAGGTTTAGGAGGGAAATTTTTATAAAAGAGGTAAATATTGGCTATATATGGGGTTTCGCCGTCATTTCGCGGATTTTATCTCCGCTTAATGTCTTAGAACCCCTTGAACCAGATTTCCCTCTTTTCTGACTGGTATTCCCATTCACTTGGAATAGTCATAAATAATTTAACTGAATATTATAGTTAGGACATTAAATATAGGGGGTAATGTTCATGGCAAATTTTAAATATATCCCACTCCATGATTTGAGTGAATTAACAAAACATATAAATAAACCCATAAAGTTAAGTACGGTTGATGGGAAACTTTTTGATGGTATTCTCGGCCATGTTGATGGCCAAAACATTCATATTGTTGTTCCAATAAATATTGGCAGCAATCATGTCGGTAACATAGGGACTGACCATGTTGGAGATATTTATGAAACTAGGGTGTACGGAGCACCAGATGCAGCAGGGTATAGTTCTAGGGACAACATTCCTAGTTATTACTATGGTTATCTAACGTTGCCACGCGCATCACTTGCATATCTTACTACAAGATTTTAATAAATAAATCCTGCGTAACGGTGTTAAAAAGGGATAGGTTTTTTCATTAGTATCAGTCGGATTATGTAAACAACCAAACGATTTACCCGAAGAACCTGATTCTTCTTAAAAAGGAGAATCGGGTTTGTCATTCTTATAACGAGATTATTGTTAATACAAAACAAAATTACTTCACTGATGGTGCTTAAGGTCGAACACAAATTATAGGGATACATATCATGGGTTAAGGAGGAGTTCAATGGAATATTTCCAATGATATCAATGAGTTTAAAAAACATTTGTTCTAGACGGAATCCTTGGCGCATGTTTTCCGCGTTCGGTGAGACCCCATTAAGGAGCTTATGAGATCAGACCCGCAGCGATTAATACCGGAATTAAAAAACACACTTTTTGTCTGTAGCTGAATACTATACCTTAGATTAGATAATAGTCACTGTAATTAGACTCTGAATTAGGGTCATGGAAAATGGAAAATGCCGGGGATCCAAACAAACTTGAGAGGAGGAGGATTTGTTTGCAGCAACCTTTTGATGAAATAATACAAAAATTTTTTAAGCAAACGAACTTTCCAAATCCATTTGACCCTGAAATGTTTGGAAAATTCCTTCAAGAGCAAATCGGGAATGCCATACCAAATAACCTGACTTCCTCAGGCGAAACTGGATTAGAACCAACAGGTAAAGAGAAAATAAATCAAAGGAATTTAAATCAACATCCCTTAGCCAAAAATTTTGATCGTTCCAACATCCCAGATATAAGCGATTTACGGAAACGCCGAAAAGGAACTACCTCGGGTTTAGGGAGTCCAAATGCCCAAAGCAATCAGCAGAGTCCCGCTCACCAAGGGCAGGCTGAACAGGAATTAAACTATCAAGCCTTTGAAACACATGATGAACTGATTCTAAGGGTTCAAATACCCAGTGAAACGAATAGACACCCTAAAAAAATGATGTTAACAAATTATCAAATCACCTTTATTGGTAAAGAAGGAAGCAAGCCGCTATTACAAATCCCATTGCCAAAGGCTGTGGTTCCTGGAGAAACAAAATTGGGATTTAAGAAAGATCTATTGGAAGTAAAGTTATTTAAAATATCAGAAGAACCCGTAAAAGAATTTGATATTTCGCACCTACTCAGACAATCGGATGAAGATAAAGGTAACTAAATGTTAAGGTAAACTTATTTCAGTAAAAGGGAGGAAAATAATCCATGACCCTTGCCATTTTCTATAATGCCAATGTCGAGGCTACAGCATTGGATAATGCAGGTGTTTTTAATGGTGAAAACCAAGGTTTTTGTTGGAATTCGCATTTTAAACAAAACAACAATTTAAATCTTACCGGCTTTGTTAATCCCTCGGCTGGAAACATTACAATTGTTAGAGATGATGACGGGATTGATGCAACGATTAACGATCAGGATTTATCTGCCGGAGCAATAGGTCAATCGTTTTAATCGAATTTATATAGATGGGAGGAAGATGAATGGCAGTCCTTATTGCGTATAATCTTAATTACCTTCAATACTCTGCCGATAATGCAGGGGTATTAAATGGCCAAAACCAAATCTTTGGTTGGAACTCTCATTTTAAGATGAATCAAAACATTTATATTAAAGGAAGTGGCATGCCCACGTATGCGAACTTTAGTTACGTTGAAGACCTTGATGCGGTTGATGCCACTATAAATGACCAAGATGCTGCATTTGGTGTTAGTTACCAAGCCGTTTAGTAATTAAAATTAATTAGGAGAGGTTAAAATAATGCCGTTAAAGATAGTTTATGATACGATTACATGCACAACTGCTTTGGATAACGCAGGTATTTTTAACGGAGAGAATGAAGGGTATGGTTGGGGCTCCCATGGAAAACAGAACATATCTGCAACCGTATCGGGCCCTCCAAATAAATATGCTAACAATGCAACCTTCCAAAACCTAAATATGATTTTTGATAATGATTATATTGACACTTATATCAATGATCAGGATCTAACATGGGGGGAAATCTAATAATTGAATAATGAAAATGAGCTGTACCTTTTTTGGGGGAGCTCATTTTTTTTGATTATAGTACCAATTTCATATTTGAAGATGTGTGTCCCTTCCATTTAACACTAGACTTGCATAAAATAAGGACAAGTGATTTATGGAGGGAAAAGATTTGATTGTTATCAGTTTAAATGATTTAAATATTAAATCAATGTCGGATAATTCTGGTGTTTTTTTTGGCAGCAATTTTGAGCCCAACTGGGATGTGTTTACAAAGTCCAATACAAATATTAGTGGAAACACTAATAACAATAACCTGAATCTTATCATAGATAAAGACGGTTTGGATTTCGTTATTACAAATGAACAAAATGCGAAGCAAATTGTTATAAAAGATGACCCGGAAACCAATCAAATAACCATATCCAAATTGAAAACATACCCGAAATCCTCCAATTCTAATACTAAAACAAAGAAGGCTGGGGAAGCAAAGAAATCAGTTAAAACCAAGACTAAAAAATTGAAAAACAAAACCAAAAAAAACAAAAAATCTGAAAGAAAATCGTAAGAAAGGTCACCAAAAGGTGCTTAACGGCAGTTTTTGGTGACTAGATGTTTCCTCATTTATTTTCAATGGTGAAGTCACTGGTTGTACCAATGTAATCCAAACCATCGTTGTCGTTAATAATATTAATAGACCCCATTGTTGGCGATGAGTAGGAAGGTAATGAAATACTTGTTACATTAAGATTTTCTTTAAAATGGCCGTTCCACGTTGGGATGAAAGTCTCTCCGAAAAAAGCACCGGTATTATTTTTCATTGTATCAAATTTGACTTCTTTTCCTTTAATAATTAACAAATGGCTCCCTCCTATATTGCTCGAAATTTCCAGCTTTTATATATTATGATTTCTTCAACAATATGTAATAGATAGCCATCATGAGTTACAAATTAAAAGAAAAAAGCCTCATTTGGCCTTTGTACAATGAAAATTCTCAGTGTTTAATTCCCCGAATGATATCTTGTTCCTGAAAAGTGGCATCAATTAGTCACCATCAAATAATATATTCGTGTTTTTACGCCTTATTATGACAACCTCCAACGGTTCCTATCCTCCCCAAGCTAAAAATTTAATAATTACATATAATGGGTTAATGACTCTGATATTTTAAATGAATGGGCCTATTCTCTAAGTTAAGAAGAAAAGGTTTTTTAGTAATTCAGTAGATTGTTAGGTTGCTGAATAATAATTGAAGTTACCTCCAAAAGGTTAGACAATAACAATGGTTTTTGATAAATAATTGAAAGCAAAAATAATTATTCCAGTTATTAAATGCTCAAATCCACATATAAATGAAATAAGTACGTAAATTTAGGCTGTTACCATTAATAGAAACATGGCAGCACCTAAATTTCTAATTAATAAGTTATATTATTATAACTTTATAAAGATATAAGGAGGTTTTAACATGGGAATTTTAAATCATCCAGTATTAGGTGAAAACAGAAAAGAAGAAATAACTATTTTTCTTAATGGAAAACCATTAAAAGCAAGGAAAGGACAAACAGTTGCTGCTGCACTAATGGCCAATGGGATCAAAAAGTTCGGTATCACTAGAAAGTTGCAGCAAGCAAGAGGACTTTTTTGTGCGAATGGAAGATGCTGCAGCTGTTTTATGTCTGTTAACGGCTTAGATCATGTTCTTGCTTGCATGACTTTAGCTGAAGAGGGGATGAACATTCAACTTAATGAAGGTGACCCTGATGTGAGGAGAGATAAGAATGGAAACTGACTTACTGATTATAGGGGGCGGACCTTCTGGATTAAACGCAGCATATGAACCTGCAACTAAAGGGTTGAAGGTCACGGTTGTTGATGAGTCTTACGCATTTGGAGGGCAGTTAAAACAACAAACCCAGTTTTTAGAACCATCATCATCGTTTAAAAGAGAAAGAGGGATTGTTCTTCGGCAGCAATTGATTGACAGACTCCTTCCCTATCAAGTTAATTTTCTAGCTAAGCATACTTTTATAGGTACTTACAAGAACGGGCGAATTGGCATAAGTAACGGGGAAACAGTTATTCCTATTCATACAAAGAAAATGATTATAGCGACCGGAGCGGCAGAAGATGCAATAGTATTTCCAGGTTGGACATTACCGGGAGTTATGACAGTTGGAGCTGCTCAAATACTTATGAATCGTGAACTTGTGTTGCCTGGTAAAGATGCTATTATTCTTGGATCTCATGATTTTGCTTTAGAGGTGGCACAACAATTAGATGCCGTCGGCGTTAAAGTCCATGGGATTTTTGAAGGCGAAGAAAAAATAGCTGCGTCAAAACCTGAAGATATAGAACAAATAAAAAAATTAAATATTCCTATTTTCTTAAATACTGTCATTACCAGCGCACAAGGTAAAGAAAAAGTTGAAAAAGTTTATATGGAACAAAACGGAAAGGAGATGATGTGTCATGCTGATTTAGTTTGTATTAGCGGAGGTCTTTCGCCAATATTAGAGTCTTTAGAAATAATGAATTGCGAACTTACTTACCAAAAAGAGCTTGGCGGATGGCTGCCAAAGTATGATATCAACTTTGAAACGAGCCAAAACTCGGTCTATGTTGCCGGAAATGCTGCGGGAGTAACATCTGCAGGAGCGCTTTTAGTCACTGGGGAAATTGCAGGAACAAGCGTTTTAGAGTCTCTAGGTGTGTTAACCAGTGAAGAAGCAAAAGAAAGAAAGCAACGTTTATGGAAAGAACTGTACCAAATAGAAACTTCAAAAAGCAATGAAACTTTTAATGCCAGAACAAAGGTAATTAAAGATTTTCATCTTGAAACTAATCGGCCGCTGTCAGAGGAATTCGTTTTTGGATTGGGGTGTCAATAATTTGGACAAATCGACGATTATTTGCCGCTGTGAGGAAATAAACATTGATGAATTAGAAACGGCGATGAGGCTTGGCACGGAAACATTTGATGATATCAAAAGAATGACACGCTGCGGAATGGGCCCGTGTCAATCTAAAATATGTATGAATTTGGTGAACAAATTAATCAGCGATTTTACAGGCAACCCTATATCAGACATTTTGCCGGCAAGGATGCGGATGCCGCTAAGGATAACTAGGATTGGAACTTTAGCTGGTGATCTGACAGAAGAAACGAGTGTTATATCAGTATTTAATGAAACTGATACGGAAGAAGGTAGCGGTAGTCATGGTTGATAGTTACGACATTGCGATTATTGGGAGCGGGGTAATTGGTGCAAGCATTGCCTATCATCTGTCTGAAAGAATGCAGAAGGATATATTGGTCATTGACAAAGGCTTTCCGCTATCAGGGACTTCCGGGTCAACTCAAGCTTGGGTCTGGGTCCACAACAAAACGCCTTCCTGGTACGGGGAACTCAGCATGTACAGCGCTGAGTTATATCCATTTCTACAAAGAAAAATAGGGGATGTAGAATACCGGCGTACAGGCGGGATTGCCCCGTTTTTTTCTGAAGAAGATCGGGATAAAGCTTTAAGACTTGCAGAAAATCAGGCCAAAGTCGGCATCAAAATAAAAGTTTTAAATCGAGAGGAGGTGTTAGAGAAGGAACCCGCTTTATCCCCGAATATCGCAGGTGCGACGTTTAGTGAAATTGATGGGAATGTTAACCCGTTTCGCCTCGTCGAGCTATATATAAAGGCTGCAAAAAAAAATAATGTCCATTTTTCTTTTTATAACCAAGTGACTGAAATTCAAAAGGAAAAAGATAAATTTAAGATAAAAACTGAGAAAAAGGCAGTTACAGCGAAACAGCTGGTTTTGGCTGGAGGGCCGTGGACAAAAGAATTAGGCGCATATCTTGGCATAGACATTCCTGTAAAACAAGTACGCGGTCAAATCTTAGTTACGGAACCGTTAGCGCCGCTTCTTAAATATACAATTGGAGGCATGCGGCAAGCCAACAACGGAGAGATATTAATTGGTTATTCAAAAGAAGAAGTCGGATATGACCGCCGGACCACATTGGATGTTATTCAAGATACTGCAAGAATGGCTGCAGAGTATGTCCCAGATTTGGCTAAAGCAAATGTTGTCCGATGTTTTTCAGGTGTTCGGGTCGTACCGGAGGATGGCTTTCCTATTTTAGGAGACATTCCGGGGATTAAAAATGCTTATATAGCCGTGATGCACAGCGGAATAACATTATCACCGCTAGTCGGCACACTTATGGCTGAGTTATTAATGGACGAAGAAACATCTCTTCCGATAAACCGTTATAGCCTTAAAAGGTTTACAAATTTCACAACGGGAGGATAACATGAATCCTACTTTCGTTATCATTATTAGTACACTTGTCTTATTGGCAGTCGTAGGTATCTTTTCATTTATCATTGGAAGGCTTCAGAGGGATAGTGATAATTGGATGGTCGGCGGGAGATCGCTGCCTGTTTATGTCGTTGCGGGTACGCAGTTTGCTACTGGTATGGGCGGAGGTGTTCTTGTCGCTCATGTCGGTATAGGCTACACGTCGGGATGGTCTGCATTAACGTATGATTTAATCTATGCGATCGGCGTTGTAATTTTTATTATTTTAGCCAAATGGCTCAAAGAGCAAAACTTTACGACGATGCCAGAAATTATTAAAAAAATTTACGGCGACAATAAAGTGATGATGAGTATTGTGACTTTAATGTCTATTATTGTTCCTTTTGGATGGTTATGTACCAATTTGGTTGCCTTTGGCAATATGTTTTCGAGTATCACAGGGTTATCTTTTCCGCTGCTTGTTATCGTTTTTGCGATTATAAGTTTGATATTTGTTCTGCCAGGCGGCCTGACATCAGTTGCTTGGACTGACTTCATTTTCGGATGTATGATGGTTGTCATGTCTGTCGTTTCTATGATTTATGCATTAAATATGTCCGGAGGATGGGGACATATTACCCAGACGGTTTCTCATCACATGACCAATTTCCCTAAAGGCATGAGTGCCGTTGGATCAACGACAATCTTATTTTGGATTCTAGCTATTTTACCGGGGGCTTTGACGAATCAGATGTCTTACCAAAGGATCTATGCTGCTAAGAGTGTGGGAGTTGCCAAACAGGGATTTATCATCGCGGCTATCGTTGGGTTATTAAGCGGCGCATGGGCGGCTTTTATGGGCATTGCTATTCATTCAATGAATCCTCATCTTAAAGATTCCGAAATGGCTTCGGGTTGGTTTTTAACACAAATTCCGACATGGTTTCTTGCTTTGTACTCCGCATTTATTATTGCAACAATTATGTCAACAGTCAGCAGTGCCCTTCAATCTGTTGTTGTCAATATTACAAAAGATATCTATCAATCTTATATTAATGCTGACGTCAATGATAGAAAATTATTAAGCTTATCGAGAATCACGACAGTCATTATTCTTATTTTATCAGTTATTTTAGCATTAACTTATCCAAAAGCTTTAGGATGGCTGGTAGCAACTTATGCCTATTCTGCCGTCAGTTTACTCGTTCCTATTTTTGCCGGCTTTTTTCTTAAAAACACTCAATTTTTAACCTGCCAAGGCGCTATAGGAAGCATGGTTATTGGTATATTAAGTGCTGCTGCAGCGCAAATAATTGGCACTCATATTCCTTATGTTGCTTATGGCCTTATTGGTTCTTTTATTGGACTATTTGTTGTTAGTTTTTTAACTAAAAGCAAGAGTAAATCTGATACAGTAGCCCGAATGTAAAAAATTATCGGCTGATTATTTCAGAATATACTGGAAATTTGTGATATCAAGAACTCAAACCTTTTAATAAAACAATACTTGGCTCTTAACGTTTTAAATAGATTATCAAATGCTTATTAATAAGGAAGGGGTACTTTTAATGGATGCGGATGTAGGTGTGATTGGTGTAGGAACGATGGGAAGTATGGCAATGTGGCAGCTTGCGGAAAGGGGTGTTTCCGTAATAGGGTTTGAACAATTTGGAACCGGACACGATCGTTCAGCAGTAGGTGGAGGCTCACGTATTTTTCGAACTGCTTACCTTGAAGGGTCGGAATACGTTCCGTTATTAAAAGATGCCCGCCGGTTTTGGCAACAACTGGAGGCGGAAACTGGCAACCGCCTTTTAACGCTTAACGGCGGTCTAATGATTGGACATCCAGAATCAAAGCCTATACGAAACGTGATGGAAAGTATTGAAACTTATGATTTGGATTATGAAGTGCTAAAAGGCAAAGAGGCCGCAGTACGGTACCCGCAACATCGGTTGTTGCCTGAAGAGGTCATGGTATTAGATAAGCAGGCCGGTTTTCTTAGACCGGAAAAGGCAGTTGTTTCAGCCGTACAACTTGCTGAAGCATTGGGAGCAAAAATCCACCGCTATACAAAAGTTAAGGAAATTCTTCCAGATAACGAAGGTGTTACGATTAAAACAAAAGATAATGACTACCGGGTAGGAAAAGTGTTGCTAACAGCAGGACCGTGGGCAGGCAAGCTTTTTCCTAATTTAAAAAATAAACTCAGTGTCCGTCGTTTAATCATGACTTGGTTTGCCGCCAAAGATATTACGCTATTTGAGGAAAAACATTTCCCTGTTTTTGCACGAATGACTCAAGGTGAAAAAATAACAGGTGCACCTGCGATTGATGGCAGTATGGTTAGAATTTCAAACAATACGGCACTGGCTGAGATCAAAAATCCAGATGATCTTAACCGCAATATTCCTATTGAAGATCTTGCACCTGTCAGTCAAGCTGTTCAAAACTTTTTCCCGGATCTCATTCCATATCCAGTAAGAGCTAATGCATTTATGGACACCTTTACGCCTGATCAGCACCCGATTGTTGGCAAAGCACCTGGGGTAAAAAATGTTGTTATCCAGTGCGGTTTTTCCGGTCATGGATTTAAAATGGCTCCAGTGATGGGGAAAATTGCTTCGGATTTAATATTAGAGGGGGACACTGAACATAATATTAAACATCTTGACCCAAGCAGATATTTGTAAAATTATATTAATTATCGTTTCAAGCCGATTCTCTCCTGCTTTATGTTTGTAAAAGGAAACCTAAAAATTATAATGGAGATAAATCGGCTTTTTTATATTATCTTTCGATTCAACCCAAAAAGTTTTTTATTTAAGTTATTTTCTCATTTAAAATACTAATCATTTAATCCCTTTCCATTGAGAATTTGCTGCATATATTTTTCAACCCTTGACTCTCGAGTTTTGGATTGTTTGGGTTTAGAAAAATAAAGAATATATGCTCTTTGACGACCCGGCGTTAATGCTTCAAAAGCAGTTTTCAAGGCAGGGTTTTCATCGAATTTATTTTGAAGTTCTCCAGGAATTTTAAATTCTGTATTCCTTTTTACTTCCAAACCGGCTTTTTCAACTTCAATGGCTTCATAAATATAAGCTTTCAAGATGGTTTCCATTTCAATTATTTCTTGAACATTGGTGAACCGAATCTGGCGAGCCGCCTGTACATTCTCAGTTTGTTGGATTAGAATCCCATGGGTATCCTTTAACAAGGCACCTTTGTGAAACAGAAGCGCACAATATTCTTTAAATCCATGTATTAAAACGATGTTTTTTTTCTCAAATGTATAACAAGGATGCATCCACTTAAATTCTTCAGTCAACCCACAGTCAAGAATGATATTTCGTAACTTCTCATATTCTTCCTTCCACTTTTTAGATTTACTTAAAAATTCATCAACCTTAGGATTCAATCTGCTGTTTGTCATCAAGGAACACCTCTCTTCAATTTTTCGATCAGCTGACAGTTAAGAATGGCATTCTCAATTTCTCCAATTCTTTATGTCACTTTTTGGCTTAACTTGAATATTCAACAACTTTAAGTTTAAGTATACCACTTCGTAATATCAATAAAGTAAACTCTATTGATACAGACATAGAATCGTACAAAATAAGGATTTTTAATGTCTCATACGACTTGTCTTAAAACTATTGCCGTTGATTAATTCATATACCTTTACTTGTTATTTTTCTTACCGCTGCTAATCCGCATTTTCCTGTCTGTACCCTATAATAACCTATATATTTTTCTGATAAACATGGACGTATTTTTGTATAAAATGTTATGATGTCATTACAGAGCAATTAACAGAATTTACTGTATACTCTGCCAGGAATCTATGATAAAAAAATGATGCTCTAAGCAATAGCCTATCCTTAATTGAAAAAGAAAAGGGTGCTCCTGCTTTTTTGCAGGAACACTCTGCTTAAACAACTAAATTTATTTATTTGAGGCACTATTTTTCTTTTCCGTCGAGATCATTAAAAACATTGGTCTTCGGATCTCATCTTTCATTTCAGGTATACTTTTCAACATTTCTTCAGAAGGAACTGATTCCTTAACGGCCCGTATAATAAAACCAGTGTCAATTAAGTCATTTAGATATGTTGAAATCGTACGATGGTATTTTGTAACATTCTCATTTAAGAATGCTGTTTCACGAACGCCTTCTATTTGATAGTTGTCAAACGGCCAATGCAGGCGATTTCCTTGCTCATCATAATACCAATCTTGCTTATTCCGGGAAGTGAAAATTGGATGTTCAACCGAGAAAACAAAGCTTCCTCCAGGCTTTAGACAATCATAAACTTTTTCACAGATTGATTTAAACGATTTAATATAATGAAAAGCCAACGAACTGATGACCACATCAAACTGAGAGTCCGAAAAATCGATGTCTTCAATAGGCGCTTTTATATATGAAATTAAAGGATCATTTGTCATTTCAAGAGCTCTTTGAATCATTTTTTCAGATATATCTACACCTGTTACAGAGCTTGCTTCCCGCTCACGGGCATATCGGCAGTGCCAGCCAAATCCGCAGCCTAAATCAAGTACGTTTTTATCTTTCAGATCTGGTATCAGTTCTTTTAAAATATGCCATTCCCCAGCACCTTCAAGTCCTTTAACTGATCGCGGCATTTGTTCATACGCTGAAAAGAAATTTGGATCATCATATTTATTTTGTTTCATTATTATACATCTCCTGTTATTAAGATAGCCCCCCAAAAATTAAATCCCATTGATTTTAGGGGGCTAAAACGTCTCCTTCTGACCATTTCTTTCACCTCATTATTCTTTCTTTAATCTATTTTTATAATAACACGTCGTACAAAGGATATTATTATCATTCCTTGATTCCAAAAAAGGAGAAGCTGTTTCCTGTTTCTATAAAAAATGCTATCAGCAGGTAAAATAACAAATCTTTCTTTACCCTTAACGCATTGAATAACTAACTAAACTTTCTAGTCATTGGTCTGTTATTTGATTATAAGGTAAACTAAGTCTGATATATTTTAATAATAAAAGGGACGATTAATTTTGAAAAAACCGCGGATAGGCATGATTGGGTTAGGAAATATAGCTCAAAAAGCATACTTGCAAAAAGTTACCTAGATACTTATTATAGGTAGCTTTTTCTATATATTAGGAGACCAGTTTTTTTTATAAAAAAATTCGAAAAAGAGGTGTTGACGATTATCTAAAAATTATTTAATATGAAATCGATAATCATTATCAATTAAAGGGCCCTTCATAAACAAGCAACAAAAACGATAAAAGAAAGAAGAAAAACTAACTAAGTTTTTATTAGGAGGTATTCTATGGCTAATTTAATAAGAAAAAATGTTTATTTTTCTTTCATATTAACTATTCTGCGTCTTTACCTTGGCTTGCAATGGATCCAAGCTGGATGGGGAAAGATGACTGGGAATTTTGATGCTTCAGGTTTCTTAATCAGTGCTGTTAAACAATCAACGGGTGAACATCCATCTGTTCAAACATGGTGGGCCGACTTTTTAAAATGCCTTGTTGTTCCTAACATAGATCTGTTCAATTTATTAGTCCCTTGGGGAGAATTCTTAGTGGGAATTGGACTTATTTTAGGGACCTTCACAACCTTTTCCGCCTTGATGGGATTTGTTATGAACTTTTCTTATATGTTTTCTGGAGCGACAAGTACAAATCCTCAAATGGTGCTTATTGAAATAGTCATCATGATTGCTGGGTTTAATTCAGGGAAAATTGGCTTGGATCGCTGGATTATTCCTTTAATAAAAAAGAAAGTTTTATTATTAAAAAGGCAAAAAACATTTGATATTGATGCTGCATAAAAATTACATTCAATTGTGATTAAGATAATATGTTATTCTCAGAGTTGATCAAGTAGGTATACTTCCCTGAATAACTGTTGGCAAAGGTGCATCAAGCGGCCGATACCTACTATATTCCTTTTTATAAATCTGATTTTACTATTAGCTTTTGAAACCATTTATGATATTTATGCTGTAAAAAAATAAATCGTATTAAAGTTACAATTAAAAAGGGTAAAAAGCAAAAAAATGACCGAACAGCTCTTGCCAAGGGTTGTTCGGTCATTTTTTACGTTAATAAAGTTGTAGTTTATAAAGGTTCTTTATTTATCTTTAATATCTCCTGCCTTCTATTAACCAAACTGCAAGAGTGTATCTTAAAATAAACAATCTATTTTAAATACCCTTAATGAGATTACGGAGTACATCCGGGTAATTAGTAAACATACCCGTTACCCCCCAATCCAGCAACTTTTTCATATCATCTTTGTCATTTACTGTATATGGATGAATGAGAAGGCCGTTATTTCTTACTTTTTGTACATAGCCGCGATTGATAGCTTGATAATTTGGGCCAACGCCAACAGCGTATTTTTTTATATTATTGATTTCATTCTGGGAAATTTCCGCATTTTGAGAATACGAGAGCAGCTGGATAAGCGGAATATTAGCATCCATGGAGTGGATTTTCAAAAGGCTATCTTTGCTGAAGGATTGGATAATCACTTTTCCCGACTGACTGTTAGGCCCAATAAGCTTATATTTATTAAGTATATTAAGCAGTTTTTCTTCCATGCCTGGATAAACGTCCGGTGATTTTGTTTCTATATAATAATTTGCGCTCCGACCGAATGTTTGAATAATTTCTCCAAGTGTTGGAACCTTTAGACCAACATAGTTAGGATTTGCTTTTTCAGGATATTTTTTATTGAACCATGTACCAGCATCTAATTTCTTAATATCGTCAAGCGTATAATCTTTGACCAAGCCGCTGCCATTAGTTGTTCGATCTAAAGTTTCATCATGCATGGCAACCAGTCTGCCGTCCTTGGTCATCTGCAGATCGATTTCAATATAGTCGCCTTTTAGTTTCTTGGCTAGTTTGTAGGATGCTATTGTATGTTCAGGAGCATATCCCGATGCACCGCGGTGGGATATGTCTAAAATTTGATTTGGCATACGTTTGATGATTAAATACTGTAACAATACCAAGAACCGTAACAGATGCAGCAATGAGAGTTGTTTTCGTTAACTTTTTTAACATGCATTTTTCCTCCAATTCATCATTTATAGAAATAAATATTTAATTGGAAAGATTAATAGATTGAAGTTCAAAAAATATTTCCAACAAGTTGGTTACTGTCATACTAGCACGGGGATTCCTTGCTTTGAATGGGATTTACAGAATCCTTACAATTTATTTAAATTAGGTAAAACTTATTTTAACAATGGCAATCTATTATAGATAAAGAGATGATTAAAACAATTGAGAGTAAAGAGAGGGGAAGGTGGGTTTGTTAAGTGAAATAACGACATCGAAAGGAAGTATTTCTAATTATAAATCTATGTTAATAAACTCATAACAAGGGGTGAAAAAATGAACAAAGACATTTGTTATTCTGATTTAATTTTATTAACGAATAATGTTGAAAAAAATATCAACCAGCTTGTTAACTATGGCGCAGATAAAGTTGAATTGCTTATGGATGGTTTGGAATGGGATGAAATGGACAAACAAATTGAAAAAATGAAAAAGGCAGTAAAGCATTATAAAGTAAAATTTACGGTTCATCCTCCTGCTTGGGATACAAATTTGACTAGTGAGAATAAAGCAATCCGCGAAACTTCTTTTGAAGAATATAAAAAGTCAATCCTATTTGCCCATGAGATTGAAGCCGAACATGTCGTCATTCATCCAGGATTTTGCTTTTCACCGATCTTTGATAAAGCCATAGCTCGTAAAAGGGCAGAAGAATATATCGGGCGTTTATGTCAAATTTCCAAACCTCTTGGTGTAAAATTAGCAGTTGAAAATGTTGGATATAATGGAACATCAATTTTTACCGAAGATCAATTTGTGAAATTCCTAAATACTTTGGATAACTATGCAGGTTATTTAATTGATACTGGGCATGCGCATGTAAACCAATGGAATATCCCAAGAATGATCCGTTATACAAACTCACGGTTATTGGGACTGCACATTCATGATAATTCGGGGGCAAGCGATGAACATTTACCAATCGGCGAGGGAACAGTGGATTGGACACCGATTTTTGATGAATTAAGGAAAACCAACCAAAGTTGTCAATTGATACTGGAATATGCTCCTGGTACCGAGCTTGAAAAATTAAGAATTGGAAAACAATTGGTTTTGGAAAAAGCTCTGATTGTTCATTGATAGTTCTTTGTTTAATACTAGATGTTACCATTTATCTCTGAAATCAACTTTAAATTATATCATTTTCTTAAATTCATGTGATTAAAAAACATCAATGAAAGGAAGGAGAATAAATGGGGGTCGAACAACTAGATTCATTAAAGCTTAAAGCTTTTCAAAGGCGAGTCACTTTATTATCGGCGGCAGGTACATTTCTTGATGGGTTTGATTTGACCGTGATTGCTGTTGCCATGCCGCTCATTTTAAGTCAATGGGATGTGGGGCCCGGCCTCCAAGGATTAATGACTTCTTCTGCTGTTATCGGATCATTAATTGGTGCACTTTGTTTAGGGAATTTGACAGATAAATTTGGACGGAAAGCCATGTATATTATCGATTTACTCGCCTTTGTCGTGTTTGCCGCTTTAACTGCTTTCTCTCAAACAGCTTGGCAGCTAATACTCTTTCGCTTTTTATTAGGGATTGGGATTGGCGCTGATTACCCTATTTCTGCGACGCTTGTTTCCGAATTTAGTTCATCAAAAAGCCGTGGCATGCACAGTACTTTTTTAGGTGCCATGTGGTTTGTTGGAGCTGTTTTTGCTTATCTTGTCGGAATATTACTCATACCTTTTGGCCCCAATGCATGGCGATACATGCTTTTGGCAGGAGCAATTTTTGCATTAGTTGTTTTCTTTTTCAGAGTGACGCTTCCGGAATCACCGAGATGGCTCGCAGCGAGAGGTCGAGAGAAGGAAGCGGAAGATATCATGAAAAAAGTCACGGGGAAAACAGTTGTCATAAAAAGTAATCATCATCAAAGACAAAAAGTAAAAGATATATTTTCCAAAAAGCTTTTTCGCCGCACTTTTTTTGTCTGCGGGTTCTGGTTTTGTTATGCGGTCGCTTATTATGGTATTTCGATGTATACCCCAACGATTTTAAAACCTTTTACTCATGGATCTCAAATGATGGCTTACATTGGATCCGGAACGATTAGTGTACTTGGTCTGTTAGGAGCAATTATAGGATTAAATCTTGTTGAAAGGATTGGACGCAGACCGCTGATTATCACATCATTTTCTGGACTTTCACTAGCTCTTATTGTCTTAGCCGTTAATCCAAGCCCGACAATGGCCTTTTTAATTATTCTATTTAGTTTGGCTGTTCTTTTTGCCAATATGGGCGGCGGCATACTAAACTTTGTTTATTCTACAGAATTATTCCCGACAAGTATACGAGCAAGTGCATCAGGGTTAGCAACATCTATCAGTAGAATAGGATCAATAATGGGGATATTAGTATTCCCTAATTTAATTGCAGTATGGGGAAATAGTCATGCGCTTTGGTTCTTTGCGATTATTAGTTTGATGGGATTGATAATATCGGTGATGTTAGCGCCGGAAACAAAAGGCCGTCATTTGGAGGAATTAAATAATGAGCGTATGTTGCAACGCCAGACTTCAAACCCTGATCGAACTATACTTGAAAAATACCGGGATGATATGTAAGCCTAGTACTGTGAAACAAATCTAATCTATAACATGCTTTTTTCACATGAAAATAATTGGAGGACGTTAGAAATATTTACCCTTGAGGCACCGCCATTTACGAGTCATTTCCTTACCTTATTAAATGACAAAAGCGGTAAAACATAAAGGAAGCAGCGGCTGAATTTACTAATGCATCATTTAGCCGCTGCTGCTTTGCGTTTTTCGCTTTTCGGTAAAATCCATTAATCTAAGGGGCTTGTCTCTTTTTTATGTAACGGTAAGTCCCTTTTTCTTATCAGTGATTTCATTTAGTCCGATTCGAACCATTCGGAAAACAAAAATCCATGATATTATCATCAGAATGAGTTGTCCGAACGGATAAATACCGGGTATAGGTGAGTCCCAAAGAGCGTGCATCGCCACGACTAGAATAAATACAAAAACGAACTTTGGCTTCATCAACATGTTTAACCGAAATTTTGAGTCTCCTTGCACCCTGCACATTGCAGCTCCTGTTAAAGCTGCCCAGGCAACATGGCCTCCGGGAGAAAATATACTGCGCCATATGATTGTGTAATAAAGCATATGGAAGTTGCCGGAGAGGAGTGCCCGTAATTCATAACCAGCGGTTTCAAAAGCCCCGAAACCGGCCCCGACTGCAGCTCCAAGCAGCAGACCATTAAGAATATATTTATATTTAAGGTCACGAACAAATATAATAACCGCTACCACTTTAGCCAGTTCTTCAACGATTCCAATCGTGATGGGGTTGATGTTATTCCGAAGCAAATCATAAAAGACCAGCGCCACTAAAAGGGAGAGGATTCCCCCGATAAAGACCACATAGACAATTTTGTAAATAGCTATATTCTGGGGAGCGTTCATTTCCCAGAAAAAGATCAGCGTCGTAATTGGAACAGCAAAAGCACCAACGACAATAAGACCCGGTATAAAGTTTATATTTCCAAACAAGCTTACACCCAGGTATAATCCCAAATATGTGAAGAGCGCAATAAGGAACACCCTCGCAAAAAGCCAAGGTTTTGGCCATGTCGCCTCTACTTCTTCGATTGTTGGCGTAGTTAGCGAAGTGCCTACAATAAAAAGTCGTTCAGCCTCGACCTCTTTATGTTTTCGAAACACTCGCGAAAAGATATTTCGAAATTTAGGTTTGACAGACCGTTGGCTGCTCGGAATCTCGTCAACAATCTGTGCAAATTCATAAAAAAAGTTGTTTGGGTCCTGCTCTTGAGTGTTACGACTAAGCAACTTATGACCGCAGCTCAGGCAGAGCCTCAGCCCTTCCGGATTAGAATAGTCACAATGCGGGCATTTCATTTATCTTCACCCCTTCGTATACGTAAATATAACAAACCAAATGACTGTTAGTTGGTTTCAACCATTCCTTGATAATATGTGTAAAATAAAGGTGAAATACGCAAAAAAACCTAAGGCATGAAATTCTGTGCCCATTTGAATGCCTAATTCTATTGATAGTAAAAAGGCACAGCGAAAAATGGAAAAAGGATTATCAATCATGATTTTTAAACGAAATAGTAAACTCTTGAACGATTAAATTTAATTACCTCTACTGACTTTTTATAACATAAACCGAATTAACGGATTATCGCTTTTTTATGGATAGTATCCGTTTTTTTTAATACTCCCATTTTTGTATTAACCCATTTTCCTTCAGATACTTCTTTATAAATACTCCTTTAAAAATGCGTTAAGAAAAATTTAAGAAAACTTTTTTATAATTAAAAGCAAGCCATTAGAAAAAAAACTTCTTATTGAAAAGGAGTAAATGCGACATATGAAAATGAAAGTTAAAGGAAGGATCGACTTTTTATTAGCGGGTATTATTTTGCTATCTATTTTTCTTAACTTTTATCTTTTAAAGGATGCCGGATCAAATACTTACTATACGGTAGCGGTCAAAAGCATGTTAACGAGTTTTCATAACTTTTTCTATGCATCATTTGATCCGGCCGGATTTATTACGGTAGATAAGCCGCCTGTTGCGTTATGGATTCAAACGCTTAGTGCTTCTCTCTTTGGGTTGAGCAATTTTAGTGTTCTTTTACCGGAAGCGTTGGCAGGGGTGATATCCGTATGGCTCATGTATGTGATTGTCAAACATAAATTTGGGCGAAAAGCCGCTTTATTATCGGCATTATCATTAGCCTGTACACCGATCTTTGTAGCAGTTGTCCGGACAAATAATGTAGACAGTATTCTTATTGTGACGCTCTTATTTGCAGCTTGGGCCTTAATGAAATCAATAGAAAAGCAAAAATTGAGCTTGTTATTGTTAAGTTTTATTTTAGTAGGCATTGGATTCAATGTTAAAATGCTGGAAGCCTACATGGTATTACCCGCATTTTACCTTTTTTACTTTATCGCGGCAAAAGCAAAATGGACAAAAAGAATTGGCCAGTTAATCTTAGCAACTGTCGTATTGGCTGCCGTTTCCCTTTCATGGGCGACGACTGTTGACATGGTACCGAAAGATCAGCGCCCTTATATTGGAAGCAGTCAGACAAACTCTGTTCTGGAGCTCGCTTTAGGTTATAACGGCATCTCCCGTTTAACAGGTGACAAGCCGGGCCATGGCAAAGGCGGGGGACAAGGGATGCCTTGGAACACTAAACAAAGACAGGGAATGGAAAGCCAGTTTGGCAGTAAAAATAAAAACGCCCCTCAAAACATGCACAATATGAATGCTGACCAAATGCAGAAAATGCAGAAACAAGCGGGAAGCAAAAACCCATTCCAAATAAGCCAAAAAGGCGATAAACAAGCAATACTGAGACATGGGGGAATGGGAGGAGGAATGTTTGGAACAGGCACCCCGGGTGTCACCCGGCTTTTTTCTAAGGCATTATCCGGGCAAATTAGTTGGTTATTACCATTTGTCCTCTTTGCGGTTATTGGCTTAGTTGTATCACTAAGAAAAACCAAAGAGTTTACGATGCAGCATAAGTTTGCAACATTTTGGCTGGCGTGGCTTATCCCTATGATGATCTTTTTCAGTATTGCAGGCTTCTTCCATCAATATTACTTAAGTATTATGGGGCCTGCGATTGCGGGATTAGTTGGAATTGGCTGGACAGTCTTATGGGATTTCTATAAGAAGAAACAAGGGTGGGCAAATTGGCTGCTGCCTGTGTCTATCCTGGCTACGGCATTATTTGAAACATTAATCTTATTACAAAATAAAGAAGCTGTATCCAAGACATGGATAGCTGCTGCTGTGATTGTCGGCGTTGTCTTATTTACTTTATTGATTTTCTTCCGCAATAAAGTAAAAACGGCTTACTGCTTTTCGATAGCAGGGGTTATTGCTTTGCTTATTCTTCCATTCTATTGGGGATTTTCGACAGTTTTGCATGGAGGAAATAGTACGATGCCGGTTGCCGGACCTGTAAGTCAATCATCGTGGCCAATGATGGGGGGGAAAACTATTGATAGACAACTAGATAGTATGCAAATTAAGGGTCATGGTGCAGAAGCAGACCATATACAACAAAGTCAATGGCAGAACGGCAGAAACCGCGGCATGATGGGGGATGAGGTCGATCCAAAACTTCTCAGTTACTTAGAAAAACATTATCATGGGGAAAAATTTATGCTAGCTGTTGAAAGAGCAACGACCGCTGAACCATATATGTTGAAAACTGATCATGCTGTTATGGCTATGGGGGGATTTATGGGAAATGATCCAGTCTTGACCCCCGAGAAACTTGAAAAGATAGTCAAAGCGGGTGAAGTGAAATACTTCCTTATTTCATCAGGTATGGGTATGGAAGGCAATCAGAAAATCACTGAATGGATTGAAAAAAATTGTGAAGCGGTGCCGGCAAGCAAGTGGCAATCTACAAATAAAGCAAACAATAAAAACGACAATCAGCCATTTTCACGAGGACAAAACATCACACTTTACGTGTATAAAGGGTAAATAAGGGGAGGGCAGGAGTTTCTCCTCTTTACCATCCTTTATAAAGAAAAGGAGGACTAAATATGTTCACTCAAGTAAAGTACTCCATAGTCATTCCCGTGTACAACGAGGAAGAGGTCATTCATGAAACTTATAGACGGTTGAAAAAGGTGATGGATTCAACAGGAGAGGAATACGAACTGCTTTTTGTCAATGATGGAAGCTATGATCGAACGGCTGCTATTTTAAAAGAATATACGGAGAAGGATTATTCCGCGAAATTAATTGATTTTTCCAGAAACTTCGGTCATCAAATCGCTATTACTGCCGGCATGGATTATGCTAAAGGTGACGCGATTGTTGTGATTGATGCTGATTTACAAGACCCGCCGGAGCTCATTTTAAAGATGATTGAAAAGTGGGAGGAAGGGTATGACGTCGTTTATGCTAAAAGGACACAGAGAAAGGGGGAGACATTTTTTAAAAAACAAACAGCCGCTGTCTTTTACCGTATTTTAAGAGCCTCAACAAATATTGATATTCCCCTTGATACAGGCGATTTCCGTTTAATAGACCGCAGGGTGTGCGAAGAAATGAAAAGAATTCCTGAAAAAAACCGATTTGTCCGCGGATTGGTCAGTTAGGTGGGGTTCCGGCAAACTGCAATTGAATACACCCGTCATGAACGATTGGCAGGCAAGACGAAGTACCCTTTGAAAAAAATGCTTAAACTATCAATTGATGGGTTGGCTGCCTTCTCTTACAAACCATTAAAGCTTGCTTCATTTGCAGGAGGCCTCCTTTCTATTGCAGGTTTTATTTATATGTTTGTTGTACTCTATTTAAAGTTGTTTACGAATAATACTGTATCCGGATGGGCTTCAATGATTATTATTCAGTTATTTTTCAGCGGCATGGTCCTCATCATACTCGGCATTATCGGTGAGTATATTGGCAGGATTTACGATGAAACAAAAGACCGTCCTCTATATATTGTTCGTCAACTTTATGGCATAGAAACAAAACAAAGAAAAGTCTATGGGAGATTATAACGGATATGGTTATTTGGGGGATTTAGTAAAAAGAGAGAGTAAGAGGTAGATAAGTATTTGATATAGTAGAATAGAAAAAAAACCGGCTACATAGATAAAGATTTTGTTGCACTTAAATACCTAACAAAACATTGGGAGCTTAAAGGCTTCCTGTTTTACTTTTTTGCTTTTACAATATTTAAGTTGAATAATGGATGAAAGTATAAGAGCAACTAGGCAGTTGTCTGCGCCCTAAGGCTTGGCACCAGCCAAGTTTTCTTTACTCTAAAAATATGTAAATATTAATGAAAATAATGAAAGGATAAAAATAATGCGTATATTAATTGTAGAGGATAATGAAGATCTATTAGAGTCCATGCGTCAAATATTATGCGACGAATTTGAGATAGAATGTGCAACAAATGGTGAAGAAGGATTATTTTTAGGGCTGCAAAATATATATGATTTAATTTTGCTTGATGTGATGCTTCCGGAGTTAGACGGCTTTGAAATTCTCCGCCGGCTTCGTGCGGAACATATCATGTCTCCTGTACTTTTCGTTACAGCAAAAGACGGGTTAGAAGATCGTGTCAAGGGATTGGATATTGGGGGAGACGACTATTTAGTTAAACCTTTTCAGGCTCCGGAGTTGAAGGCGCGTATCCGGGCATTACTGAGAAGGGCTGGGAGTCTTACGATTGACCAAACGATACGTTATAGAGGAATTGAACTGTTTGGAAGAGAACAAGAGATTAAGATAGATCATGTTTCTATGAGACTGACGATTAAACAATATGAACTTTTAGAGTATCTTATTCAGAATAAGGACAAGATTTTAACTCGGGAACAAATCTATGATCGCGTTTGGGGATTCGAATCTGATACAACTGTGGCGATTGTAGAGGTTTATATTCATCACTTAAGAAAAAAACTGGAACCGTTTGGGTATCATAAGGACATTCAAACGGTGCGCGGGATAGGCTATATGTTGAAAGAGACTAAGGTGTAAAGCATGTTTCAAAAAACACGGCTAAAGCTAACAATTTTAAACTCTATTGTTTTGATTTTTATTATCAGTATCTTAGGCGGTGTCATTTATTACTATGTTCAGACCCGTCTGTATAAAGATGTCAACAAATCATTAAATCATACGCTTCAACATGTCGAAGAAACAGGAAGCATCCCGGAATTTAGCGGGCCTGACGGCAAACCTGCTGTGTTAATGTGGGATAAAAATAATAAAATAATATGGCATTCACCAGGACCGGATGCTGACTTTTTAATCCAGAACAGCTCTAAAGTTGTACCTCGTGAATTTAAAACGATGCAGGAAATAGAAGTCAATAACTTTTATTTTCAGATAATCTCAATGCGTACGAACGCTAACGGAGAACCGGTTAAAGTAGAATTCATCCGAAATATTACTCCAGAAAAATCGATGCTCCACATTCTCCTGATTATTATCATTGTTGGGTGTGTGATTGGAAGTGCACTCGCTATTATCGCAGGTTTCTTTTTAGCGGAGCGTGCGCTTATTCCTATTAAAAGGTCCTGGGATAAGCAGCAGCAATTTGTATCAGATGCCTCTCACGAATTACGGACGCCTTTGACCGTTATTCAATCAAGAATTGAATTATTAATTCAGAATCCTTCAACCCCTATTCAAGATAAGCTTTCTGATATATCTGTCGTGTTAAAGGAATGCCGGCGTTTATCAAAGCTCGTGGGAAGCTTATTAACACTAGCAAGATCTGATTCTAATGAAATTGAAATAGAGAAAAAAGAGTTTTCTTTAGATGGATTATTACAAAAAATAACTGAACACTATGCAGAAGTAGCTGTCTACCAAGGAAAAAGGATTTCATTTCTCCCTTCCTCGCCTATTTCTTTTGTGGGAGATAAAGATAGAATCCATCAGCTTATCGTTATTCTCCTTGATAACGCCATGAAGTATACAGAAGAATGGGAAGATTACACTTTCTTGCTTTGAAACAAAAAACTACGTCAGTATTGTTGTAGAAGATAATGGGGTTGGGATTAGTGAACAAGACTTGTCACGTATTTTTGATCGTTTTTATCAAGCCAATAAATCGAGGTCAAATACAGAAGGAATAGGTCTTGGGCTTTCAATTGCCCAATGGATATCAGAAAAACATAATGGGAAAATTAAAGTAGAAAGTAAGCTTGGGGAAGGGACCCGTTTTGACATTCAATTCTCAAAGCGCAAATTTATATCTTAGTGTTAGATAAATCCATAGGACCGGGCGCATTGCCCGGTTTCCTATTTAATACCATCTGCAACTTCCTTCACCATTTCCGGTACGGAAATGAGTCCGCCGCCTGATAAATACCAGTAATTCGGATTTAGGTAGACAATATGATGTTCTTTATAGGCTTTTGTCTTTTTAACAATCGCATTTTCAACCACTTGTTTTGCGGACGATTTTCCGCCGACAACGGCTCCTCTGTCAACAACGAAAAGGTAATCCGGATTTTTGTCCAGAATGTATTCGAAGGAAATACTTTGACCGTGTATCGATGCTTTAATGTTTTTATCCGCCGGTTTAACACCAAACACATCGTGAATCAAGCCAAATCGTGATCCTTCGCCATATGCGCTTGCTTTCCCGTCATTTGCGAGGATGATTAAACCTTTTTTATCTGATTTCGCTGCTTTGTCGTGTAATGCCTTAATTTGATCATCTATTTTGGTAAGCTGTTTGTCTACTTCGGATTTTTTATCGAAAATTTCCCCTAATGTTTCTGCATTATTTTTAAAGGACTTCATATAGTTCTTTGCATCTACCCCTAAATAAATCGTCGGCGCAATTTTTTTGAATTTATCATAAAGGTTTGCTTGTCTTCCTGAAATAATAATTAAATCAGGATGAATTTGGTCAACTTTTTCAAAGTCCGGTTCTTTTAAACCGCCAACATTCTCATATTTCGCATTTTTATATTTTGATAGATACGAAGGCAAGCCATCTTTTGGTGCTCCAGTGACGTTAACTCCTAATTTGTCCAAGGAGTCCAATGCTCCCATATCAAAAACAACAACCTTTTTAGGATTTTTCGGGACTTCCGTGGTACCTAATTCGTGCTTGATCGTAAGCTTTTCATCACTTAATTTCGCTTCATTGGTTGATGTATCTTTACTGTTTGACCCACAGGCTGCCAGTACAACGGCGAGCATTGCTGCTATCAATAGTGTAGCTAATTTTTTCATTGTCTCTTCTCCTTTAAGCGTAATACACGCAAATTTTATTATCTTGGAAATTTTCAATTTCAATATCCATATCATAAATCTCTTTTAATACTTTAGAATTAATCATTTCATCGGTTTTGCCTTTTTTCACAACCTTTCCATCTTTAAGAGCCACAATGTAATCTGAATAACATGAAGCAAAATTGATGTCATGAATCACAATCAAAATGGTTTTGCCAAGCTCATCAACTAACCTCCTTAATATTTTCATAATTTGCACGGAATGCTTCATATCTAAGTTATTAAGCGGTTCATCTAACAAGATATATTCCGTGTTTTGTGCGATAACCATAGCGATAAAAGCGCGTTGCTGCTGTCCGCCGCTTAATTGATCAAGGTATTTGTCTTGAATATCTTCAAGCGCCATATAGCGAATCGCTTGATCGACCTGTTCCCAGTCTTCTTTCGTAAGCCTTCCTTGAGAATAAGGGAAGCGCCCAAATGATACGAGTTCTCTAATCGTCAGCCGAAGATTAATATGGTTGGACTGCTTTAAAATCGCAACCTTTTTGGCCAATTCATTACTTTTCCATTCGCTTAGCTCTTTCCCGTCTATGTAAACTTCTCCGCCGTCTTTTTTTATAAGTCTTGCAACGATTGATAAAACCGTACTTTTCCCTGCACCGTTCGGGCCAATGAATGAAGTGATAGTCCCTTTATCTATTTTCAAGGAAACATCTTCGACCACATTTTTTTGATTGTATCTTTTAAAAATATGTCTAACATCTACCATGCTTTATTCTCCTTTAAGAGCAGATAAATAAAATAAACTCCGCCAATAAAATTAATAATGACACTTAACGTCGCAGTAAATGTAAATACCCGTTCAACAATTAATTCTCCGCCGACCAGTGCAATGATGCTGATTAAAATGGCACCTGTAATTAAATACGAATGGCGATACGTTTTTAAAAACACGACAGCCACATTAACAACAAGCAAGCCTAAAAAGGTGATCGGTCCAACTAAAGCAGTTGCAATTGAGATAAGAATCGAGACGATGATTAACAGCCGTTTGACGACATAGTCATAATCAACTCCTAAATTAATCGCTTGATCCCTTCCTAATGAAAGGGCATCTAAATATTTAAAGAACCTAAGAAAATACAAAAGAACAAGCAATACGAGAATACTAGGAATAAGAAGGATGTCGGTATTCACATTATTAATGCTGGCAAACATTCGGTCTTGGACGATTTGAAATTCATTTGGATCGATCAGCACTTCCATAAAAGATGAGCCGCTTTTAAACAGCGTGCCAAACACGAGACCGATTAATAATAGAAAATAAATATTATGGGCTTCACCCTTAAAGAGCAGTTTGTACAGAATAACCGAAAACACTACCATACACCCGACGCATATTAAGAAGTTAATGTTTTGGTTCATCATTGTTAACGTCGTTGATCCGAACATAAAAACGACAAATGTTTGGATTAATAAATAGAGTGAATCCAACCCTAAAATGCTTGGCGTCAATATTCGATTGTTAGTAATCGTCTGGAACACAACCGTCGAAAGTGCAATTGCTCCCCCAGTTATAATGATTGCAAATATTTTTATCGATCTGTTCGGAAGGGCATAGCCCAAATCGCTTCCAATCTGTGTAAATAGAAAAACCGCAACTAAAATCATTGCAATCATAGCCAGAATACCTGTTTTACTTTTATAATCCATATGCCTTTCTCCTCATTAGTAAGTAAATGAATATCCCGCTTCCAATAACGCCGACGGTAAGGCTAATTGGAATCTCATACGGATAAATGATCATTCGGCTAAGTATATCGCAGCCTAATAAGAATACAGCCCCGAGCAATGCAGTATGAGAAAGACTTTTCTTTAGATTGTCCCCTAAATAAATAGAAGCAATATTTGGAATGATTAGGCCAAGAAACGGAATCGTTCCCACTGTTACAACAACAGAAGCAGTTACTAACGCAACGATGATGAGACCGATATTTACAATCCGCTTGTAATTCATTCCAAGATTTTTAGAAAAATCTTCTCCCATTCCGGCAACTGTAAATTTATTAGCAAACAAATAGGCAAGTATCACAAGCGGAATACTTATGTAAATAAGCTCATAGCGGCCTTCCATAATCATCGAAAAATCGCCCTGCAGCCAGGAGGACATATTTTGGATCAAATCATTCTTATATGCGAAAAACGTAGCAATCGAACTCATAATATTACCGAACATGATTCCAACGAGCGGAATAAAGATCGTATCTTTAAATTTAATTTTTTCGAGTATTTTCATAAAGAGAAGCGTTCCGGCCAGTGCAAAAATGAAAGACACAGCCATCTTAATTAAAGGACTTTCGCTCGTAAACAACATTAAAGAAACTAAAATTCCCAGTTTTGTTGAATCAAGCGTTCCAGCGGTCGTTGGTGATACAAACTTATTCCTGCTTAGCTGCTGCATGATTAATCCGCAAATACTCATGCTTACACCAGCGATGATAATACTCACTAATCGGGGGATTCTGCTAATTAAAATAATTTGTGTTTTATCGTCCGTTAAATGAAAAAGATCGAATGGCGATATATCTTTTACACCGATGAATACTGAAACAAATGATAAGACAATTAATGCAAATATTAGATATCTTTTTTTCATAACGTCCCCTTCCATTTAATAATAATGATAATCATTATCATTTATGATTTTATCATTAATCAAAAATCTGTCAATAAACTTTTCAAAAAGTTTGATAAGGAAGCCTTTATTATTGCAGAAATGAGGGTCATTTAGAATTGACAAAAAATAATCGGTAACAAAAGAAAGCTTTCATATGTCCGTTTCGCGGTTTAAGCTTAAATCTTTGTTTCAAGTCAAAGGGGAATTACAAAGGATTCCAAATTTTTTAAGAACGTAACTAAGCTATTAAGCTTTAATACTTGCAAATTTATTTGAAAAATGGTAAATTTCAATTGTCGACAGTCGACCCTGATTAATGGAAATATCAAAAGAATACTTACTTAGTAGAAACAATCATTGAAGAGCTGTCACAAAAGGAAGTTATCAACCTTTAATATTTAACATTATTAGGTGAAGGATACACGACAGAAAGCTCGAAGTTAGCATAACAGGGGATGGCATGCCAACAGCTGCCATTACTGTTCCAAGAAGATACTCCCATTGCTAAAAACAATAAAAATCACAGATATCAATCATTTAAAAAGCGTATTTAAAAAGATTGGAGGAAGTCTATGGGGACAGCCTTTTTATTTCCCGGTCAAGGTTCGCAATATCCGGGAATGCTGCACGATTTACCCGAGCATTCAATTATTGAAAAAACAGTGCAAGAAGCCAGTGACGTGCTGAAACAAGATGTCCTTTTATTGGATACATCAGAGCAATTAAAATCAACTGTCGCTGTCCAAATTTGTTTATTGGTTTCCGGCGTATCGATCGTAAGGCTGCTTCAGGAGGAATCTGCTCACCCTGATATGGCGGCAGGTCATTCAGTTGGTGCATTCGGTGCAGCTGTAACTGCAAATGTATTATCATTTCAAGATGCACTAGCGTTAGTTAAGCGCAGGGGAGAGTTAATGGAGCAAGCGTATCCAAAAGGGTATGGCATGGGCGTGGTATTAGGCATGCAGGAAAAGCAATTATCAAATATCCTTTGTCAGATCCATACACCTGAAAATCCCGTATATATTGCAAATTTAAATTCATCTTCACAAATGACGATTGCCGGGGAACTTTCCGCTTTAAAAAAAGTATTTGAGGCAGTTAAAGAAGTTGGCGCGCGAAAAGTACATATGCTTAATGTCAGTGTGCCCTCACATTGTCCTCTTTTAAAATCTGTGTCAGGGGAATTAAGCAAAATACTGGATGAAGTGTCATTAAAGCATCCCGATATACCATATGCCGGAAATCGAACCGCCCGGCCGCTTCGTACGAAAGAAGCGATTAAAGAAGATCTGGCTTCCAGTGTATCTCATCCCGTTCGCTGGCATGAGGCAACAACAGTACTATTCGAACTTGGGGCGCGTTTATATGTAGAGATGATTCCGGGACGGGTTCTGACAAACTTGGCGAAAGAAGCTTTTCCTGAAGCCCGTGCTGTTTCCGTATCGGACAGCGGTTGGAAAACAGCATCGATTTTGATTAAACGTCATAAAGAATTAAGCTGACCCTTATGGTTTTAAATGGGGATATGAAAGGAGCAGGAGAATATGAATATAGATTCAACACGTTCATGGACAAAGCGCCGTGATGAGAAAGCCAAGCGTCTTTCAAAAGTAAAACATTTAGCCGATGGACGGATCTTGCCAACAGATAAAATGGTCGAAGCCTTGGAAATGTTGATATCACCGAAGGATAAAGTTGTGCTTGAAGGCAATAACCAAAAGCAAGCATCCTTTCTTTCAGCTGTATTAGCGCAAGTAGATCCGGAAAAAGTAAACCAGCTTCATATGATTATGTCGAGCATCTCGCGGCCTGAACATTTGAATATTTTTGAAAAAGGCATTGCGGAAAAAATGGACTTTTCCTATGCCGGTCCGCAAAGTCTTCGTGTTGCGCAAATGCTGGAGGATGGGGTTTTAAAGATCGGAGAAATCCATACTTACTTGGAGCTTTATGGAAGATTATTTGTCGATTTGATTCCGAATATTGCTCTTGTAGCAGCTGATAAAGCTGATCAAAACGGTAACTTATACACTGGTGCTAACACGGAGGAAACACCGACCATTATTGAAGCAGCAGCTTTTAAAGACGGTATTGTCATTGTTCAAGTTAATGAAATTACTGACGAGCTGCCAAGGGTCGATGTCCCGGGGGACTGGGTTGACTTTATCGTGGAGGCGGACAAACCTTATCAGCTTGAACCTTTGTTTACAAGGGATCCCCGGCATATTACCGAGCTGCAGATTTTAATGGCGATGATGGCAATTAGGGGTGTTTATGAGCGCCATAATGTTCAATCATTAAATCATGGCATTGGTTTTAATACGGCAGCTATCGAGCTATTGCTTCCAACGTATGGTGAAAAGCTTGGTTTGAAGGGGAAAATTTGCAAGCACTGGGCGTTAAATCCTCATCCAACACTTATTCCTGCCATTGAAAGCGGCTGGGTTGAAAGTGTCCACTGCTTCGGCGGTGAAGTGGGCATGGAGAAATATGTCGCAGCCCGGCCCGACGTATTTTTTACTGGCCGGGACGGCACCCTGAGGTCAAACCGGGCCATGTGCCAAGTGGCCGGTCAATACGCCGTTGATCTGTTTATTGGATCGACATTACAGATAGACAAATTTGGCAACTCTTCAACTGTCACTTCCGGGCGTTTGTCCGGCTTTGGCGGCGCCCCTAATATGGGACATGATCCAAGAGGCCGCCGTCATTCAACACAGGCTTGGTTAGATATGATGACAGGTGACGATCCGGTTGGCCGCGGCCGCAAGCTGGTTGTACAAATGGTTGAAACTTATCAATCCGGAAATAGACCTGTATTTGTTGAATCCTTGGATGCAATAGATGTCCGAAAAGAAGCAGAATTAGCAACAACACCTGTTATGATCTACGGAGATGATGTGACACACGTTGTCACAGAAGAAGGCGTTGCTTATTTATATAAAGCACAAAGTTTAGAGGAACGCCGTCAAGCGCTGGCTGCTGTTGCAGGTGTAACACCAATAGGCATTCATCATGATTTCCGTGACACAGAAAAACTTCGTAAAAAAGGGATTGTGGCTCTTCCAGAAGATTTAAATATTCGCCGTACAGACGCAAAGCGTTCCCTTTTGGCGGCAAAAAGCGTAGAAGACTTAGTGGAATGGTCCGGCGGATTGTATCATCCACCTGCAAAATTCCGCAGTTGGTAATGAACGCACAGACTTATGAAATATGGAAGGAAGAGGCCGCTTACGGAGAATATATTGCCCAATTAGCTGTCATGTCGCTTGTTGATGAAGCCGATCTAACGCCAAAACCAGGTCTTGTAGATAGAAATAGTTCAGGTTCGCATTCTGATATGACGATAGAAACGATGCATCGTTCCGCTTATGCTTTGAAAGATACATTTGTAAAAATGGCAGAAGTCAGCTTTTATCAAAAGCCAAGTCAACAATTACGGGAACAATTAGCGGAAATCGGACGTTATGGTGAACAAGACATGTTCAAAGCAACCGGAGGCGTTAATACCCATAAAGGGGCTATTTGGTCATTAGGCTTACTAGCATCAGCAGCGGCCATTAATGGTCCGAATGTCACAGCCTGGCAAATCACGCAAACAGCAGGGGCCATTGCCCGTTATCCTGACCGGAAATCACCGAAACAAGCAACAAATGGGAAGAAGGTAAGGCATCGCTATGGCGTTCCCGGTGCAGTTGGAGAAGCACAACAAGGATTTCCTCACATCATGATATATGCGCTTCCTGCTTTAAAAAAAGCACGGGAAAAAGGAGCATCAGAGCGGCATGCCAAGTTAGATGCCTTGCTGTCGCTGATGGCTTCCTTAGATGATACTTGTATTTTGCACCGCGGCGGAAAAGAGGCGCTTAGCATAACGAAAGCAGGTGCCAGAGCTGTTTTAAAAGCCGGCGGTTCATTAACACCAGCGGGAATGAAAGCATTATCTTTTTTAGATGAAAAGCTTGTGTCGATTAATGCCTCGCCTGGGGGAAGCGCGGATTTGCTGGCCGCTGCTATATTTTTGGATAGACTTAGCAATCTTTCAGCATTTAGATAAATGGATAATGTTTGATGGAGGTGCTTATTTTGGAGAAATTAACGTTTGAATATAAAGCAACGAAGACCATTCCGCAACGCTCCCATGTTGGCGTTGTTGGATCAGGGGATTTAGAAGTATTGCTTGAACCAACAAGCGATAATTTAGCAAGTATTTCAGTCAGAACCGGCAGTGAAGGGTTTGGAGAAGTTTGGAAAGCGGTGATGGATCATTTCTTCACAGTTAATAATATTTCGGCCAAAGTAACAATTAATGATTTTGGAGCGACACCGGGCGTTGTCAGTTTAAGACTGGCCCAAGCACTGGAGGTGAGCCTTCATGGCGAGAATAACTAAAGAAAGCTTTATTGAATTAAATGGACGGGAACGGGCGAAATCATTAATAGATAAAGGGACGTTTCGTGAGTTGTTAGGGCCGTTTGAAGGCATTGAATCGCCTCATTTAGAACCGCAGGGTATTGTTCCGGAAAGTGATGATGGCGTTATCATCGCTCGCGGAACAATAAACGGACAATCCTCAGTTGTGATTTCGATAGAGGGGGCTTTCCAAGGCGGCGGAATCGGTGAGGTATCAGGAGCTAAAATCGCAGGCGCATTAGAGCTGGCTCTTTGTGATAATGAAAATGGAACTAAAACATATCCGGTGATGTTATTTGATACCGGCGGTGTTCGATTGCAAGAAGCCAATTATGGTCTTCTTTCTATTTCAGAAATTGGATCAGCTGTTGCAGCTTTACGACAGCATGTACCGGTTATAGGAGTGATTCCGGGTAATGTCGGCTGCTTTGGCGGTATGTCCATTACAGCTGCGTTATTCAGTCATCTGATTATGACAAAAGAGGCACGGTTCGGGTTAAATGGCCCTGAAGTTATTGAACAGGAAGCGGGTATTGAAGAATTTGATTCAAGTGACCGTCAGTTAATTTGGGGTACCATAGGCGGCAAGCAACGTTATGTAACGGGTTTTGCAGATTATTTAGTCAATGATGATATTCAAGAGATTTTACAGGCTATCCAAAAAACTTTTACAGAAGGCAAAAAAGAAATAAACAGAACTGAACAAGTAGAATTATATCGTTCGCTTTTAAACAAAGTAGATCCGAATCAGTCCATAAACCCGGAAGATTTCCGTCAGCTTTGGAAACAGGTCACTCAAGGTGATCAATCAATACAAACAGCAAATGATTCTCAAAAGAAACTGGAAGGTACACCTGAAAGCCGGGGGAAAACGTGGTTTACTGCACTGACAGGCATTGAGAATCCTATGACTGATATACCATCTGTCCTTTATGGTGATACACAGTTTGGAAATGAGCGTGTCCGTTATATATCAGTTGTTCCTAACCCAAACAATCGTTTTCCGCGTGCCAGAAACGGAGAAGTCGGCTTAGACGAAGGATGGGCGATTGCAAAATGTGTTCGCGAAGCCATTGATGAGGATAAAGATGGAAATCGCCGTGCAATTGTAGCCATTGTAGATGTCCCAAGCCAAGCCTACGGTTATTTAGAAGAGTTGTTTGGGATTCATTATGCTTGCGCCGCTGCTGCAGATGCTTATGCCGCAGCCAGGAGGTCCGGACATCCTGTTATTTCATTAATAGTAGGTAAAGCAATCTCGGGTGCTTTCTTAGCACACGGGTATCAAGCCAATCGTATTTTAGCACTTCATGATAAAGGCGTAAATGTACACGCCATGTCAAAAAGTTCGGCAGCCCGTATTACAAAAAGAAGTATCGAAGAATTAGATGAAGCCACTAAGAAAGTGCCTGCCATGGCGTATGATATTGATTCATACGCGACATTGGGCGCACTAAATGATCTCATCAACGGCATTAACGCGGATTCGCCAAGCAGTCAAGATGTTGAAACGATTAAAGACAAGCTAATGAATGCTATTACTGATGTACGTCATGATTCAACTGATTTAAGTATTCGGCTTCGTACTGAGGCAGCATTGGAAGGCGGACGTAAAGCTTCGATTGTTGTTAGAAAGAAGCTAGCAGAACAATGGAGTTAAAAACACATGATCTCCTTCGTTTGAAAGATATAGACAATATCATATCTTATTCCCCCATTCCAGATTGGGTGGCGACCTCGTTAAGGAGAGCGCCGTTTGTTGTAGTCAGAAGAGCTCCCCTTATGAAAGAAACAGTACCAATTGGTATACGCGGGTCAACAAGAAGTGAACGATTTGCGGCGTTTCTTCCTTATAGTAATATTAAGGAACGCTTTTCACCAGAGAAGCTGGTTATTGATCGGGCTTGGAACAGGTGTGAGAGAAGGATTGAAATGCCTGCGCTGCAAGTTCTTCCTCAAGTTGATCATCTTCTTCAGGATTATCCTGATATCACTTGGGGACCGGGCGGAAGTGCCGGTTTCGAGCTGGCAAGCGGGGTTCATACGGTAAAACTTTCTAGCGATTTGGATCTTATATTTAAGCAATCAAGAGGTCTGACTGTGGAAACTGCCAGAGAGATTTTTAAGAAATTGTCTGATCTGCCTGTTCGGGTTGATGTACAAATAGAAACATCTAAAGGAGCTGTTTCTTTACAGGAATATGCAAAAGGCGTTTCACCAATATTGATGAAAACTGAAAACGGGCCGTATCTTGTTCAACTAACTGAAATTTGTACAAAAGACTGCAGTTTTTAAACAAAACTGCAGTCTTTTCTGTTTTATAACGCTGTGCAAAATATTTTTACGAACCACCTTGGCAAAGCAAAGCCACCCTGCTGAAAAACGCCGTCAAATAAGCAGGGTGGCTTTACTTACATGGAATTAAATCAATCTTTTGGAGTTACATATATGAAATGTGATGCTATAGGGAGTCAGGGGTATCCGCTGCATCACTGATAATGTGCCCCGGCTGGCCAGCGATTATTCCAGAAATCCCAGAAAAAACTAATTTTTAAATTTGGCATAGGAAAACCTTGCCAGTACACGGTAACAGGGCAAGTCCATTTTGAATTGGATTATAAACTAATATTAATTGAATTTCATAATATATAACAACAACCAATGTTATCGGAATTCGTCTGCTTTATAATAAATTCTCCATCTGAAAAGGGGGGTTAAAATAAAATGTCAGGGTCTAATCAGAGTTATATTTTATCTAACGATGATATAAAGCAAATAAATTCATGGGTAAATAAAATAAGAATAATGGATCATTTAAGCAGAAAGCAATGGATCGATAAAGCAAAAAATGAATTGAGGCTGAAATATAAAGTAATTGGTGCGGGCCGTAATAGAATTGTCTTTGATGTTAATAATAAATATGCTTTAAAAGTTGTTATTACTAAAAGAGGATTTATAAACAATGAAATTGAGTTTAAAATATATAAACACTGTCCTGATCATTTAAAAAAACACTTTGTTCCCGTAAGAGAGTTTGGATTTGGTTGGATTATCATGGATAAAATGGAGAAAAAGGTTCCTAGAAATAGTTACTACAAAAGAAAAAAAGAAGAATTAAAAGAAAAATTGCGGAAAAACGGTATTGAACCGAAAGACGTTAAATGGGTGAATTCTGCTTTATCAAAGTCAGGTGAAATTACGGTCTTTGATTATGGAAATTTTAGTATGCCTTCGAAGGGCATAATATATAAGAAAAAACGGAAAAAGTAACCTAATTATATTGTTTGAATAATACGTATGGACTCCCCATTTACAGAAATTTCTGCCTATTAATTGAGGGTAAGAACTTAAAGTCATACTATATATTATTAACTTGGCCGGAATGAGGTTTAATGTAATATATTCCAATTATCAGGTTGAAAATATTATTAAACATCGATTCACTTATAGTTTTAAGGAGAAGAACAGCAATTTACCGGGTGACCGGAAATTGCTGCTCTAAGGTAGTTAAGGACTAATTCCTGCGCCAATTGGATTAGTACCAACTGGAACGATGATGGAATTTAGGACCGGGGCTTTGCTGCAGGTTTGTCCCCGGGGAATAGAAAGCTGTAAATTCATAAAAAAACAGCCGTATCGGAACGAGATACGGCTTTTGTAACAAAAAGAGTGAATGGGTAATGTCACAGGAGTGTCCAAGATTGTTACATGGATAAAGAAGGAGAATCTTAGAACAACTGCAAAATCACAATTGAAAATGATATTCATTTTCAATTGTGATTTTAATTTAACATATTAATTTTAAGTTGTAAATAGCTATTAAAAAGGACATCTAGTTTTTAGATTAAAGAGGGTAATATATTAAAATCCTTTTTAATAATATTCGTACAGATGCCTGTTTCGAGAATAAAAGATTATTTATCATCTTATATTAACAATTAAGGAAATTTGGCTGGCGGTAAGCTGGAAATTTTGTTAATCTCAATAGATAAATATAGCTTTTACAAAGGTGGAGTGAGATGATTCGATTTGAAAAGGTGACCAAGAAATACGATGACGGGACAACAGCTGTTAATTCCCTTGATCTGACTATCAATAAAGGAGAATTTTTTGTTTTTATTGGACCAAGCGGCTGCGGTAAGACAACGACATTAAAAATGATTAACCGTTTAATCGAATTAACAGAAGGAACGATTTACATTAATGAGAAAAAAATAAGTGAGTATGATATTAATGAACTGCGGTGGAATATTGGCTATGTCCTTCAGCAAATTGCATTGTTCCCGCACATGACTATTGAAGAAAATATTTCGATTGTCCCGGAATTAAGAAAATGGAAACGTGATAAGATTCGTAAGCGGGTAGATGAACTGTTAGATATGGTTGGATTGGATCCGGATACTTACCGCAACAGGAAACCGGGCGAGCTATCGGGGGGTCAGCAGCAGCGTGTCGGCGTTATTCGCGCTTTGGCAGCTGATCCGGAGATTATTTTAATGGACGAGCCTTTCAGTGCCTTAGACCCAATCAGCCGGGAGAAACTGCAAAAAGACATATTAGATCTGCAAAAGCGGATTAAGAAGACAATTATTTTTGTCACGCATGATATGCAAGAAGCATTAGCACTGGGAGATCGGATATGTTTGATGAGAAAAGGTGAAATTGCCCAGCTGGATACACCGCAGGCGATTATCGAAAACCCGGCAAATGACTTTGTTAATGAGTTTATTGGATTGCGGGCCCGCCATGATAAGATTAACATATTTGATAAACAAGCCACTTTAGAGGATGTTTTGCAAAAAGCACCTTCTGAGGATTTATCTGTTGGACATATCGAACCTCTTTCATCCCATATAACTTTAGAAGAATCACTTGCCCGCTTAGCAGGAGAAGATGCCATACCTGTTGAAAAGGACGGTAAAATCATCGGGACGATTACTAGACAAATAGTCTTTCAATACATGGCTGATAGAGTGGAGAAAGAGGTTAACGTATGAGCACCTTTATAAATGTTCTGAAGCAAAGACAAGGCCAGCTATGGAGTGCGTTATTTGAGCATATTCAGATTTCATTTATTGCACTGCTGTTCGCAGTTATTATTGCTATTCCCCTTGGGATTTACTTAACAAGACACAGAAAAATAGCAGAAGGTGTTATTGGTGTCACAGCTGTTTTACAAACGATCCCCTCTCTGGCATTGCTCGGATTGCTCATTCCTTTAGTCGGGATCGGCATGGTGCCTGCTATTATTGCGCTTGTCATTTACGCATTATTGCCTATCTTAAGAAATACTTATACAGGCATTAAGGAAGTTGACTCATCGCTTATTGAAGCAGCAAGAGCGATGGGGATGAATAGCCGGAAGCGGTTATTTAAAGTGGAACTTCCTCTGGCTTTGCCTGTCATTATGGCTGGAATACGTACCGGAATGGTATTGATTGTTGGTACGGCAACATTGGCAGCCTTAATTGGAGCAGGCGGTTTGGGGGATCTTATCCTGCTCGGCATTGACCGGGATGATAATAGTTTAATAGTTCTTGGTGCTGTTCCTGCTGCTTGTCTTGCCATTTTACTTGATATTATTTTAAGGATTTTGGAACGCACATCTTTTAAGCGGGCGGTAAAAGCCGTAGGTATAGCAATCATTGCGGCTGTCTTGATAGTTGTCATTCCCCTTACCTTCGGACATGAAAAAAAGAATATAGTTATTGCCGGCAAACTTGGCTCGGAGCCGGAAATTTTAATTAATATGTATAAGCTGCTTATTGAGCAGGACACAGATTTAAATGTAGAATTAAAGCCGGGAATGGGAAAGACTTCTTTTGTGTTTAACGCTCTAAAATCAGGCGATATTGATATTTATCCGGAATTTTCAGGGACTGCCATTACAACCTTTTTAAAAGAAAATGCAAATAGTACGGATAAGAAAAAGGTCTACGAGCAGGCAAGAGACGGCATGCTTAAGAAGTTTAATATGGTCATGCTTAAGCCGATGGCGTATAACAATACGTATGCCCTGGCTGTACCGGAAAAAACTGCAAAACAATATCATTTAAATACAATCTCTGATTTGCAAAGGGTACAGCAATATATGAAGCCTGGCTTTACATTGGAGTTTACAGATCGCCAGGATGGTTACAAAGGCATTCAAAAATTGTACGGCATTCATTTTCCAAATGTAAAGACGATGGAGCCGAAACTCCGCTATGACGCTGTAAAAAAAGGTGATATTAATCTTGTTGATGCATACTCAACAGACAGTGAATTAGCGCAATATCATCTGAAGGTGCTTAAAGACGATAAGCATTTGTTCCCGCCATACCAAGGCGTGCCTATCATGAGGAAAGAAACATTAGAAAAATATCCGGAAATCAAAAAGGCACTCAATAAACTCGCAGGGAAAATTACCGATGCCCAGATGCGGGAGATGAATTATAAAGTAAATGTCAAAGGTGAAACAGCGGAAGAAGTCGCAAAAGATTATTTGAAAAAGGAAGGACTGCTTCACTAGCCTGTTCTTAATTGCCCTCTATTTTTAGGGGGTAATTATTTAATATTAATAGAGTGTTTTAGAAATTTTAAGGGTGTAAGGAGGGTATACATGAACCATTCTTTAAATGAACTGGATCCAATTTCGCAGCCGCAGCCGCCGACAAAATACCGCCGATTATGGCTGGCTGCTGTCTTAGGATTACTGACCGCATTTGGGCCATTCTCTATAGATATGTATTTGCCGTCGTTGCCGGCCTTGACTATAGATCTTCATACGAATACTTCACTCGCCCAACTCAGCTTGACGGCTTGTCTTTTGGGGCTGGCATTTGGACAATTATTTGCAGGCCCAATCAGTGATAAAAGAGGACGCAAGAAACCTCTGGTTATAGCGTTAATCATTTATGCAGCTGCATCACTCTTGTGTGCTGTTTGTCCTTCTATCTGGCTGTTAATTGTGCTTCGCATCATTCAAGGGATTGCCGGATCTGCAGGTATCGTTATTTCTCGTGCGATGGTCAGTGACCTTTACTCGGGGACAGAGCTGACGAAGTTTTATTCTCTTTTGATGATGATCAATGGTATTGCGCCGATCATTGCACCGATTATAGGCGGACAGTTATTAAGGGTAACCTCGTGGCACGGTGTATTTGTTGTTTTATGTTTAATAAGTGTCCTGCTGCTTGTTTCCGTTATTTTTGGCTTACCTGAAACTTTGTCGTACGAAAATAGGTCAAATGATGATATAAAGGCCACTTTATCTACATTTGGCAGACTGATCACAGACAGAGTTTTTATGGGGTATACATTGTCGCAAGGGCTGGTGATGGCAGCAATGTTTGCCTATATATCCGGCTCGCCTTTTGTCCTGCAAAATATTTATGACGTATCTCCGCAAGCTTTTAGTATATTTTTTGCTGTTAACGGACTTGGCATTATTATTGCCACTCAAATCACAGGGCGGCTCGCTGGAAGAGTCAGTGAAAAGAAAGTGCTTGTTATGGGTCTTGCCCTTGCCGGCTTTGCCAGTGTTGCTCTGCTCATCACCATTCTAACCGGCGCAAGTATGGTTGCTGTTGTCGTTTCTTTGTTCGTCGTGGTGTCCTGCGTAGGTATCGTTACCACCGTCGGTTTTTCATTGGCAATGCAAAATCAAAGCCGTTCAGCAGGCAGTGCTTCAGCGTTACTCGGACTGCTGCCATTTATTGCCGGCGCAATCGTAGCCCCGCTGGTCGGTATTGCCGGCAGCCATACCGCTATGCCAATGGGAATTATCATATTTATCACTGATGTTGGCTCAATAGTGTGCTTTGCGATCTTAACGAGGCGACGAATGACTAACTAAATTAAGCACATGAACGTTTTTTAATGTAAAAAAAGGATTCCCGCATGTTTGTAGGGAATCCTTTAATAATATTATTACTCTGCTAACTCTGGCTTATCCAATAGATTTTCATAGAATTTAGCCCAAGAAGTAAATATGTACGGCAATAACCATAACAGCCCAATGAATAATGTGAAAATACTTAAGATCCACCAGCCGATAAAGCTTAATAATAGTAAGAAAAAGTGCCACTTATGGCCGTTCATTAGTTTTCTGCTCGCTGTTATAGCTTCAGTTATAGAATAATCCGGGTTATCCTTCATAATGAAATATGCTTGAGAATAAGCAAGGGCTTTAATAATTCCTGGAATAATAAATAATAAGCTCCACAAAAAGGTGAAAATAGATATTAAAATAATGAGACCGAGCGATTTAAAATATAACGCCACGCTTGAAAAGGCATCAAATAAACTTTTTACCTTTATGTTCTCTCCCCTGGAAATGCCAAGAAATGCCCAATATTGCCCGACCATTATTGGGAGGAGACCTATTGAAAGAATTAAAGATACTATGACGGCGGAGAAAGGTTCTTCAGGCGTATCAACCTTATCAAAGCCGCCGCTTAATATAGCTTCAATAATGTTTGGAATAACTCCATAAATAATGAATCCAATAAGTATGATTAATAGCGAACGCCACCAGCGATGCCGCAGTGATGATCTTGCAGCCCTCTTGATTTCTCCTATTTTCATTGTTTATCCCCCCTTTTAAAATTTGGATATACTTTTAGCATGTTACAAATTACCCAATCATTTACTAACGTACCACATTATTTTTATGTTAGCAAAGAGAATTTTGTCGTTTACTGAAAGAATAATAGAAAAAGGAAGGATAATTTGATAGGAATTGTCAATCTTTGTGTAAATATACTTAGATACGAGCTGCCCTTTAAAAGTGGGGGAGCTAGCTTATCCCTAAAATATCAAATTTATGAAATTTTTTCTTGAAAATTTCCATATTTGCTTTATCATAGAAACTGAACTTTTGCTCCAAAAGTTACACTACCATATTTCCAATTCCTGCACAATAAGACATCATGATTTCTACTAAAAAATAGTAGATTATTTTTATGCCCTTCTTTAGCAAAGTGAAAATTGAATAACAGAGGTGAAACAATGGCGGAACCAGTTGCAAAAATTCGTCACTTAACGAAACGAATAAGAAACAAGGACATTGTAAAGGATTTAAATTTTGACATTAATAGGGGAGAAATTTTAGGATTTCTTGGTCCAAATGGCGCCGGGAAGACAACAACAATGCGGATGATGGTCGGCCTGATGTCAATTACTGATGGCGATATTCAAATTAACGGCCATAGTGTGAAAAAGGATAAAGAATCAGCGCTGAAACAAGTTGGAGGAATTATTGAAAATCCGGAAATGTATAAGTTCTTGTCCGGATACGATAATTTGACGCATTTTCAAAGTATGATGGGGCCTGTTGATAAACAGAGAATTCAAGAGGTTACCCATTTAGTAGGGCTGGAGAAAGCAATTAAAAATAAAGTAAAAACCTACTCATTGGGCATGAGGCAAAGACTTGGCATTGCCCAAGCCTTATTAAATTCTCCAGATTTGTTAATTCTTGATGAACCAACAAATGGATTAGATCCATCAGGCATCCGGGAAATACGGGATTACTTAAGGCGTTTATCAAGGGAAGAGAACATTGCTATTTTTGTTTCAAGCCATTTGTTATCAGAAATGGAACTTTTATGCGATCGAATTATTATTATACAAAACGGCGTGATCACTGATACTGAGAATGTCCATCAAGATAATGATGGGAATGAAACTTTGTCGATTGCCTTACATGTCACACCACTGGATAGGGCGATTGATCTTCTTGAAGAATTAAATATTGCTGTCAAGGTTGAAGGCAATCAGCTGTTAATAAACATCGGCTACAGCCAAATTCCAAAACTCAATAAAGAACTGGTAAAAAATCAATTGGACGTTTATTCGATTGAACCGCTGAAGCAATCACTTGAAGAACGCTTCCTGGCAAAAACGGGAGGGGGACAGCTATGATACAATTTTTACGGTTAGTAAAAAATGAGAATATGAAACTTTATAAGCGTAAAATGTTGTGGGTTATGGTTTTAGTTTTAGCCGCTATTGTCGCGTTATCCTTAGTCATTACTTTAAAAACCGCTGATAAGCACCCAAAAGATTGGAAGGGCCATTTAAAAACGGAAATTATAAGTAAAGAAGCTGAACTAGCCAGTAAGAAAACACCTAAGGAATTAAAACCGGAGATTAAACAAGAAATAAAAATGGACCAATACCGGATTAACCGCAATATTCCGCCTATGTATGATGATACAGCTGTTGGATTTGTCCAATCGACACTGGGATATTCAGGCCTGATCACATTGTTCATTATTATTATTGCTTCGAGTATTGTTTCTCAAGAGTATTCGTGGGGGACGATCAAATTAGTGTTAATGCGGCCGTTAAAACGATGGAAAGTTCTTTTATCTAAGTATGTATCGGTTATTTTCAATGCGTTTGTTATATTTCTTTTATTAATGGTCGTCTCTTTTATTGTTGGTGCAATTGTTTTCGGATTTGACGACACATCCTCGCGCTATGTCTTTGCAGAGAGGGGACATATAAAGGATGTTTCGATTTTCGTCCATTTCCTTCAATACTTTGGATCAAAATTTGTCGGACTGATTATGATTGCCGCATTTGCCTTTATGCTTTCGACGATCTTTAAAAATAATGCATTAGCTATTGCATTAAGTATTTTTATTCAATTTGCCGGTTCCATTATCAGCAGTCTTTTATCTGTTTTTGATAAAAACTATGCTAAATTTATCTTTTTTAACAATACTGATCTTTATCAATATGTTGAGGGATCTCCTGCAAAAGGCATGTCTTTAGATTTTTCTATAGTCATATTAATAGTTTACTTTATCATATTTATGGGTATTGCCATTGTAATATTTGAAAAAAGAGATGTGACGAGTTAATTAAGTGAAAATTTTCCAATTAGAAAGGGGGGGACGGGTTTGAAACGTACCGGTGAGATCGCTTTAGGTGTTATAGGTATTATTCTGAGTGCATTAATGTTAGTGTTTGGAATCTTCATCATATCGTTAAGAGGTAACGACAAATTTCAACAGAGTCTGCAGCAAATTAATACCGACAATGCCTTATCTGCAAGCGATATCGACAAAATGAATCATTTCATCACGAGCGGAGGATGGGTTCTTACAATTGCTTCAATTGTAGGGCTTGTCCTGGGATTAATTGCTGTTTTTTGTATTAAGGGGAATAACAAACCGAAAACCGCAGGTGTTTTATTTATTGCAGGCGGTGTTTTAATAGGTGTTATTTCTACTGGTGTCGGCTTAGTACCGGCAGTTCTTTATCTAATTGCGGGTATCATGAGCCTGATACGAAAGCCTAAGATTGATGCAGCGATGTAATGAATTCATGAGCGCTTTAAAACCTTAAGTAAGCAAAAAACATGGAAAACCTTTTGGGGATTCCATGTTTTTTGTTTTTATGTCATAAGAAGCAGGCTGCTTTCTTATTATAAAGTTAATCCGCCGTCAACAGCGATGATAGATCCGGTCATATAGCTTGCGCCGGGAGATGCAAGGAAAGCGACAACTTCAGCGATTTCATCTGAATCTGCCATGCGTCCAATGATTGGGAAGTCAATTTTTGGCGTGTTTCCAGTTTCTTCCCACGTTTTTTGGAATCCGGCGACCAAGCTGGTTTCAACGCCTCCCGGGCAAATAGCATTGACACGAATGCCTTTATCAGCGTATTCCTTTGCTGCTGCTTTTGTTATACCGACAACCGCGTGCTTGCTTGCAGAATAAACAGCCAGGCTGTGTTCTACGCGAATTCCTGAGCTTGAAGAAGTATTAATAATAACACCTGAGCCTTGTTTTTCCATTACTTTAATAACATATTTCATACCAAAGAAAACACCTTTAAAGTTAACAGAAACGATGCGGTCGAATTCATCATCAGGGATATCAGCTAATAAATATGGTTTTTGGATAACACCGGCATTATTGAAGAAAACATCAATACGGCCGTAAGTATCGACAGCTTTGTTTACGTAATTTTGCACATCTTCACTTTTAGAAACATCCGCTTTAACAAAGATACCTTCTCCGCCTTTTTCTTTTACAAGGCTAAGAGTTTCTTCCCCCGTTTGTTGATTAAAGTCAACTAATACTAACTTCATTCCCGCTTCAGCCAATTTTAAGCTGGATGCGCGGCCCATACCGCTTCCGGCACCAGTAATTACTGCGACTTGTTCAGTTTGAGACATAACCAATCACTCCTTATCTAATTTATAATCTTTAAGGTTGTCCACCATTTTTTTGTAATAAATATGAAGATTCTTTAATTCCTTGTCAGAAAAGCCTGACCACAATGAATCGGTTAAAGAAAAATATTTTTCATTAATTTGGTCAAGTACTTCTGAGCCCAAAGAGGTTATTTGTAAAAGGGTTATTCGCCGGTCATTTTCCGGTTTTTTACGCTCAATATAACCTTTTCGGACTAACTTGTTAGTAAGGTTCGTAACAGCGGGTAAACTGATTTCCAACCTTTCTGCAAGCTCAGTGCTTTTCTTAGCACCTTCCTCATTTAAAATTTCAAGAATATAAACTTGAGATCCCGAAATATCACTATCAAGAATTTTGCCATAAGCAATAATAAATTTATGAACCATTATTGATAGCAGCTTGGAAAGCTCATTCTTATCTTCCTCGTAAATGACGTATCACCTCTAATACTTTAAACCTTTAATAGTTAAAACTATTAACTAATTTGATTGTATCCCTATTTATCCACATTGTCAATTGTCACGGGGTCTGACCCTGTGAACTGTGGATAACCGGGAGCTGGCTATACATATCATTTACTTATCTAATGGAGGGAATAAACAACGTATATCGAATATTAAAGGGAATTTACAATATTGTTATTAAAATAGAGGGAGGAGATTCAATGGATAAAATAGCAAAAGAGTATTTACGCGTTATTATTGAAAGGTTTACGGATATGAAGAAGACAGCTGAAAAAACGATCGAGCAGTTAAATGATGAACAATTAAATTGGTACCCAAACGAAGAGTCCAATAGTATAACGGTTATTATGAAGCATATGTCAGGTAACATGATTTCGCGTTGGACTAATTTTTTTACAACAGATGGTGAAAAAGCAAATCGGCAAAGAGACGAGGAATTTATTAACGATATTAATCGTAAAGAGCTTATGAATAAATGGGAAATGGGGTGGGCTTGTTTATTTAATGTTATTAATCAATTAAATGCAGAAGACCTTCTCAGAACCATTTTTATAAGAAATGAACCGCATACGGTAATTGAGGCGATTGAACGTCAAATGTATCATTATTCTTATCATATCGGTCAAATTGTTTATATTGCCAAGCAAATTAAAGACAGTGAATGGAGGACGCTGACGATTCCAAGAAAGAAATAATCTTATTAAATGCTGCCCTGCTTTTATAAAAAGTCAAGTTATATCTAAAAACTAAAATTAAAAACGGGGGATCATCTAAAAAAGTTCATTGCTCCATAGTTTACATCCTCATCGTTTATAGACGAGTCAATGACATCATTATCAAAGATAAGATTGATGTTGCACGGGGCGTCATCTCTGTATCCAGTGACAATGACACTATTGTTTCTTTTGGAATGAGAGCCCCATCCAAATCCTTCATTTTCCCCATTAAAGAAACCGGTGTTTCCCCATCCTCTATCAATCGACGCATTATTGTATTGAATAGCGATATCCAAAGTTATACCCCCTTATAAATTCGAACATGGCCTTTGTCCGATAATGAGGAAATCAGTTTCAGTAATTAAAAATAGTTTATGCGGAATTATTTTTTAGGTGATTAGATTTAAATTTTCAATCTTGACAATCCATTCACGATGAAGGTATCCAAACATATAATAATTTGAAATAATATGGTTAAAAAATGTTGGATTTTTTCCTGAATGATCATATCAATAAAAAAAGTTGGTCATAGTTTGTAATAAAGCTGAATTAGAATTGTATATTAATGTTGTGAAAGGGGCTAGTTGGATGCCTATTGAAATCATTTATAATGCAACAAATCTTAATAGCGTGGCTGATAATGTAGGTATTTTTAATGGACAAAATCAAGGATTTGGCTGGGATAACCATTTTAAGCAAAATAACAGCAACTTTCCGGCTGGATTATTAATTACTTCACCCGCAAACGCTAATATTATCATTGATAATGATGTCATAGATGCAACGATTAATGATCAAGACTTTAATCCGGGGACAATTTTACAAGGATTATAAAAGCGGATCTTTCATCAAAAAGGTGGTGAGGTCGTGGCGATAGTTATTACGTTTAATACGAACAATATTAATAGTGCCGTTTATAATTTTGGCGCTTTTAACGGTGAAAACCAAGTTTTTGGCTGGCACACTCATTATAAACAAAATAATAATTATTTTCCGATTGGAATAGCGATGTCAAACCCCGCTAATCTGAATTTTATTTCCGATATCGATGTTATTGATACAACAATTAATGATCAGGATGCCAACATAGGAAGTGCTTATCAGCAGACATAAAAATAAATAAATGGAAGTTATTAAATGGGCTATCTTATATGAAGATAGCCTCTATTTTTGACTTAATGAACTATTATTCAAAATGATCCCAGATTAAAAATCGTGTTCTAAGCTGGTTAAAGTGTCAATAATGGATGCTAAAAATTCCTTAACCTCACTGATGTGTGATTCATTAATGGATTCATTGAGAGAGATATTGATGGCATCTTGGAATTCTCCATTGTATTCACCATAAATGTAAGACAAATGCTGAGTAACAGAAGGCCGGTATTTCCTCCAGTGTTTATTGATTAAAAATAAAATAGCTTCACAATCCGTTTCTGGATGCTGTACATTAACATAAAAAGTGATTTTCAACTGACATCCCAAATTTGCTGTATCGGCATCAAGGATTTCTGCGGAAAGAGTTTGCGTGTTTGCACTAAGTGTGAGTTTGGCTGATACAGTCCCGTCTCTTTTTGTGAAAGTTAACGAGAAATCCCTGCTCATTTTTGCCAAATCAATGTTGTCAACACGATCAATGACTGATAAATTGCCATTTAAGTCCAGTTCATATACCGCACCTTCGATAACCACTTTTAAATTTTCATATATTGTCGGGTCGAACATAGTGGACTCCTTTGATTGCTTTGCTTGAATAATGGATAATAACACCATTTTATATTAAATGTCTCTTAAATAAAAATAAATAACTTATCCGTGGATACTCTTCATGATCCAATAACATCATTTTGAAGGGATTAACAAGCCCTTATTGACGAAAGTTTTTCTTTATTATTGAAATGGACAGAATAGAAAATCCACAGGTTCAATCCTGTGGATTTAAATTTTAGTATTTTTCTTCTTAGCTCTTTGTTCAAGCTGGGATTTCGGCTGTTGATCAGCAGTATCTTCAGATAAGCCTTGGGGATTAACTGAAGATGCAACTTTTCCTCGATGTGTACGGTTTTCTTCTCTATGTGTCATTAAAACACCTCCAGTAGTTATTTTTCCTAACTGGAGGTGTTTTTATCCGAGATTATTATGGTCGCATAGCTTCAAGGAAGCATATTCAGACAGCTGCTTTGTTCCCTTTACGAAAAGTACTTTAATTTTTATGCTTTAGAAACAGCCGCTTGCTCTCTTATTTTTTTGGCAGCTTCAACCATTGCCTTCAATGCGCCGACCACTTCATCTTTCTTTCTGGTTTTTAAGCCGCAGTCAGGGTTAATCCAGAATAATTCAGGATCAAGAACTTGAAGAGCGCGGTTTGAAATATCTTCAATTTCCTTAACTTCAGGTATACGCGGGCTATGGATGTCATATACGCCAAGGCCAATGCCTTTATCGTAACCTTTTTCTTCAAAAGTACGGATGATTTCTCCGTGGCTTCTGGCTGCCTCAATTGAAATAACATCGGCATCAAGAGCGCTGATTGCGTCAATGATGTCATCAAATTCCGAATAACACATATGTGTATGAATTTGTGTGCTGTCTTGAACTGAAGATGTTGACAGTCTAAAGGCATATACAGCCTTTTCAAGATATGCTTCCCATTTGTTTTGTTTTAAAGGAAGCCCTTCACGAAGCGCAGGTTCATCCACTTGAATCATCTTAATGCCTTCAGCCTCTAATGTTTCAACTTCTTTTCTTAGTGCTAAGGCAATTTGATAAGCGACTTCATAGCGCGGAATATCATCACGGACAAATGACCAATTTAATATTGTTTGCGGTCCAGTTAACATGCCTTTTACCGGTTTGTCAGTTAATGATTGCGCATAGACGCTTTCTTTAACAGTCATTGGCTCAATGAAATGGACATCTCCGTAAATTAACGGCGGTTTAACGCAGCGTGAGCCGTAAGATTGTACCCAGCCGTTAGAGGATGTATCAAAACCGCCCAGCTTTTCACCAAAATATTCAACCATGTCATTTCGTTCAAACTCGCCGTGAACGAAGACATCCAAACCGATTTCCTCTTGAAGGGCAATGGCTTCATCCATTTGTTCTTTAACGAAACGATCATATTCCTCATTGGTCCATTCACCATTTTTCCAAGCTCTTCTTGCCTTTCTGACTTCCGGTGTTTGCGGCAGGCTTCCGATTGTTGTTGTCGGTAAAAGCGGAAGCTGGAACTCTTGTTGCTGGATTTTATAACGTTCTTTGAACGATGAATTCCGATCGCTTGAAAAACCGGAGAGATTTCGAATGGCATCACGTACTTGAGTATTATTACGGCTGATTGATTGATTTAACGCTTCAATGGCTGTCGCACTTTGAGTGATTTCTGTTTCAACAGCGCTTTTGCCTTGGCTAAGCCCCTTAGTAAGCAAGGAGATTTCTTCAAGTTTTTCATCGGCGAAAGATAGTGCTTTTACTAATGTAGAATTAAGTTTAGTTTCATTCTTTACAGTAACAGGCACATGAAGCAAGCTTGAAGACGGTTGGACGAAAAGCGTTTCAATTCTTGTACTTTCAATGATATCTTCAAGCAATTCAAGCTTTGCTTGAAGGTTGGAACGCCAAATGTTTCGGCCGTCAATAATCCCTGCAGCAAGAACTTTATCCTTTGGAAAACCATATTTTTTAATTGAAGCAAGGTTCTCTCCTTCATCATGTACAAAGTCAAGTCCGACACCTTGTACAGGGAGATTTACAACTTCTTGATAATAATCTAATCCTTCAAAGTAAGTTTGCAGTAAAATATTTAGTTTAGTTAAAGAAGAAGAGAGTTTTTCATATACTTCTTTAAAAATTTCGATGTCTTCAGCTTGCAATGATGTCGCTAGAATAGGTTCATCAATTTGTACCCATTCAGCACCTTCCTTTTCAAGCTCTTGCAGAACTGTAATATAAAGCGGTACAAATTTATCAAGCAACGTCTTGAATTCTTCAGGCTTGTATCCTTTGGAAAGCTTTAAGTAAGTGATAGGGCCGAGTATGACCGGTTTTCCGTTGATGCCAAGCTTTTCTTTTGCTTCACGGAAAAACTTCAGCGGCCGGTTTTCTGTGATTTTTGGTTCAGCCTGATTAAGTTCAGGAACTATGTAGTGATAGTTTGTATTGAACCATTTAGTCATTTCTGATGCAACAGCCTTTTGATTGCCGCGTGCGATTGCGAAATAAGTATCAAGCGAAACCGGACCATCGCTGTATTCGAAGCGTTCTGGTATTACGCCGAACATAACAGATGTATCAAGGACGTGGTCATATAATGAAAAATCACCGACAGGAATAAGGTCAATGCCTTGATCCTTTTGTTTTTGCAGGTGATTAAGACGCAGCTTTTGAATATCTTCCAGAAAAGTTTCTTTGTCAATTTTACCTGACCAAAACTTTTCAAGTGTTCTTTTCCATTCCCTGTTTTCCCCAATCCTTGGATAGCCTAAATTAGAACTGATTACTGTTGTCATTTTCTCCCCAACTCCTTTTTTATTATGTCTCTTAAGTGTTAAAAGGGCCCCGCTACAAAGTAGAGAGGCCCCAATAAGATTAAACATCTTATTTTTCAAAGCAATCGCTTTGCAGGAATTGGCACCTTGTCCGGGACTCAGGTAAGCAAAAATAAGATGCTATTCTGAGTGCCGGACAGGTTGCCGGGCGTCAAAGGGCCAGTCCCTCAGCCTCTCTCAATAAGATGGGATATTCAAATCATTTAACTTAAAATGGAGTTTATCATGACAGTTTCCAATTGTCAAACTAATATTGAAACTTTTTATGCCTTATTAGTCCAATTGTACATAATAAAAGGATTGGCTTGTCGTAAAGAAGCTCAGATGTAAATAAAGGCTTGGCGTAAATCGCAAAACCAAGTTTTTCAAATAAAAAATCAAGAGATTTAAATTATGTAATTGACAATTAACTATTAACTGTCTACAATGAAAATCAAATTAAACCCAGTAAATAAGTTGGAAAACATGGTTTTGTTCTCTGATTGAAATAAAGAAAATTTAAAAAATAAAGGTAATGGAATTTATTGAGTACTTTCAAAAATGCTTGAGGGAGAGGTTCACGGTGGGTAAAGTTTATCTTGTTGGCGCAGGGCCTGGAGATCCTGATTTAATTACGGTAAAAGGGATGAATTGTATTAAAAAGGCCGATGTCATTTTATATGATCATTTGATTAATAAAGATTTACTGAATTATGCAGATCAGGCAGCTGATCTCATTTATTGCGGGAAATTGCCGAATTACCATACGATGAAACAAGAGACAATTAATCATTGGTTAGTGAAACTCGCTAAGGCCGGAAAGACTGTCACAAGATTAAAGGGCGGGGATCCTTTTGTTTTTGGCAGGGGCGGTGAAGAAGCTGAAATACTGGCTAAAAATAGCATTGATTTTGAGGTTGTTCCGGGTATTACCTCGGGGATAGCGGCATCTGCTTATGCGGGCATTCCGGTGACTCACCGGGACTTTAGCTCATCGGTCGCATTTGTAACGGGCCACCGCAGGGATGAGGAAGACGCGGAACACTATTGGCAGTGCCTGGCTAAAGGCATTGACACATTGGCCATTTATATGGGAGTCGGTCAGCTGCCTGACATTGCACAAAAGCTAATCGCTTATGGACGTCAAAAAACAACACCGGTCGCGCTCATCCACTGGGGTACAACAGAAGAACAGGAAACTGTTACAGGAACATTGGAAAATATTGTTGATAAGGCAAAACAATATCAAATAAAAAATCCGACAATGATAGTTGTCGGGGAAGTTGTACATCTCCGGGAAAAGATACAATGGTTTGAAAAAATTAATAAAAATGAAGCAGAGCGTTTGTCATCTTAACTCAGGAAAGTTGTGAGATTATGCAGGCGATTTTATACATTGGACATGGAAGCCGTGTTCCAGAAGCAACCAGGCAGGCAAGAGATTTTATCGAACAGTGCATAAAGCAAATTTCAGTGCCGATTCAGGAAATATGCTTTTTGGAACTGGCGGAACCAAACATTCTTGAGGGCATTGAGCGCTGTGTTAATAAAGGGGCGACAAATATTGCTGTTCAGCCGGTGCTTCTTCTTGCGGCAAAACATATCAAAAGAGACATCCCGTTAGAACTGGAAAAAGCTAAACAGCGTTTTCCGAATATATCAATACATTACGGCGGTCCGTTGGGTGTTCATGAGAATATTGTTGATATCTTAGCGGAAAGAATTCGCGAAAAAAGCCCGGATAAATCAAAGGATGCCATGGTACTGCTTGTGGGCAGAGGAAGCAGCGACCCTGATATTAAGAAACGTATGGCACAGGTAGCGCAAATGCTGCAAAATAAATATCGTTTTCAGTCTGTAAAGGTATGCTATTTAACAGCGGCCCGGCCATCTTTTAAAGAAGGGCTTGAACAGGCTGGGAGTTCTGGATACAGCGAAGTTTTTGTCGTTCCATATCTTCTTTTTACCGGTATCTTGATGAAAGATATCCAGAAGGAAATAGACAATTTAAAGTCATATCAGCCAAATTTCACGCTATGTCAATATCTTGGTTACCATTCAAAGTTGAAAGATGTTTTATTAGAGCGTGTCAAGGAGCTCATTCCCGAACTTGGAGGAAAGGTTCATGACCCACTATCCAATTAATCTGGATTTAACTGGTAAAAAGGCTGTCGTTGTCGGCGGGGGACACGTTGCATCAAGAAGAATAGCTTTTCTTCTTCAATCTAACGCATGTGTATCAGTTGTGAGTCCTGATGTTTCCAATGCGATAAATCAGTTTATTGAAAACCGTCAAGTTACCTGGTACCGAAAGAATTTTGAGCCGGAGGACATTATTGATGCGTTTATTGTCATTGCTGCTACAAATGATAAGGACGTGAACCGGCAAATTGCTGACAGTGCGGGCAGCCGGCAGCTCGTTAATGTCGTGAGCCAGCCTGAATTAGGGAATTTTGAAGTCCCGGCTGTTTTAAAAAGAGGAAAGCTGACAATTAGTGTTTCTACAAATGGGGCAAGTCCCAGTTTAGCGAAAAAAATCAGAGACAATCTTTCTGATAGATTTGATGAATCTTATGACGATTATCTTGAGTTTCTCTTTACATGCCGCAAAAAGATTCAGGAAAGCTCTTTACCCATCGAAGATAAAAAAACAATTTTAAATAAATTACTGGATCCTGTCTATCAAAACCCACAAATACAAGATGAAATATTAGCTTCATTTGAAGCATTTATTGAAGATTATTAGCTTAGTAGAGATAAAGCAATATTAGTTGGAAAACCTTTCACTTAGATTGAAAGGTTTTTTTGATTTACAAAAAATCCTTCTGTCCGTCGAATAGTTTGCTATAATGTTGATTGACTAATTGTAAACAGGTGGGTGAACCCTATGGAAACAAAAGAATTAGAAATTCTGCAAATACTGGAGAAAAACAGCCGTTTAGATATTGATACAATAGCAAAAATGACTCAGCTTACAGTTGAAGAGGCTAAAAATATTATTAATAAGCTTGAAAAGGATAAGGTGATTCTTGGATATTCAACGCTGATTGATTGGCATAAAGTTTCAGATAACCATGGGGTGACCGCGATGATCGATGTTAAAGTAACCCCTGCGCGCGGTGTCGGGTTCAGTAAAATTGCCGAGCGAATTTACAAATTTCCTGAAGTTAAGGCAGTTTATTTAATGTCCGGCACTTATGATTTGTCTGTTTCGATTGAAGAAAAGACAATGGCAGAGGTTGCCGAATTTGTTTCTGAAAAACTGTCAGCGTTAGACTCTGTCGTTTCAACGACCACTCATTTTATTTTGAAAAAATATAAACATGATGGTGTTGTTATTGACGGGGAACAAGAAGATAAAAGGATAGTGGTGTCACCGTGACTCTAATGGAATTAAAGACGAAGCAGGATTATTTATCAGATACAGTCAAAAAAATGAAGCCTTCAGGCATTCGCCGCTTCTTTGATTTGGCATCTCAAATGGATAATGTGATTTCGCTCGGTGTTGGTGAACCGGATTTTGTCACCCCGTGGCATGTCATTGAAGCAAGTTTTCATTCTTTAGAGAAAGGTTATACCGCATATACAGCAAACGCGGGATTACCAGCTTTACGCGAAGAAATTTCAGGTTATTTAGAGAATAATTTTGGTGTCAGCTATAACCCTGAAGAAGAGGTTATTGTTACTGTTGGTGCAAGCCAAGCGATCGATATAGCTTTGCGTGCGATTGTAAACCCTGGAGACGAGGTTATTGTTGTTGAACCTTGCTTTGTTTCATATGCCCCTTCGGTTGAACTTGCCGGCGGTGTACCTGTCTCGGTTCATACGAAGAGTGAAGACAATTTTAAATTACAGCCTGAACAATTAGAAAGAGCGATTACGCCAAAAACGAAGGCTGTCATCTTCTGTAATCCGAATAACCCGACTGGAACGGCATTAACAAAGCAGGAGTTGGCATCTATTGCTGAAATTATTGAAAAGCATGATCTGATCCTTTTATCTGATGAAATTTACGCTGAGCTTACTTTTGATCAAAAGCCAATCAGCTTAACGTCTATTTCTGAAATGAAAGAGCGAACCATATTAATTTCCGGATTTTCAAAAGCTTTCGCTATGACAGGCTGGCGGTTAGGCTATGTTGCCGGGCCGAAAGAGATTATTAAAGGGATGCTGAAAATTCATCAATACACGATTATGTGTGCACCAACTATGGCGCAATACGGGGCGCTTGAAGCGCTTCAAAACGGCAGGGAAAATGTCAGCCACATGGTGCAAAGTTACCGTCAACGCCGCCATTTTATCGTTGACTCCTTAAATGAAATCGGACTCGATTGCTACCTGCCCGGCGGAGCCTTTTACGCATTTCCTTCGATTAAGAGCACCGGCTTAACATCAGAAGAATTTGCAGAAAAATTATTACTTGCCGAAGGTGTGGCAGTTGTCCCAGGAAATGTGTTTGGTGACAGCGGTGAGGGGCATGTCCGCTGTTCTTATGCAACATCCATTGAACAACTCCAGGAAGCTGTAACAAGAATGGGACGTTTTATGAAAAGTTTATAGGTATAAAAAGAGGCATCATTCAGTCTGAATGATGCCTTTTGGTTTGTATATTCAGTAAATTATTTAATGTCAGCTTTTAAAGATTGTTTGTCAATATGGCGGTTCGCTTGTTTTCTCAAGATTTAAGAGAGATATTCAGGGATTAAGAGCGAAATTGAGAGATTATGAGCGACGTTCAGGAATTAAGAGCGAAATTAAGATTATGAGCGTTATTCAGAAATTAAGAGCGAAATTAGGAGTTTTAAGAGCGACATTCGAAATTAATAAGTAATTTTTTAAGGTTACATGTCTAAAGGTATCTTATATTTTGGCAGAGAATGAATTAAGAAAAGGCTATAAGATTATGCTTCAAGATTATGACGACTAACAGCCATATTGGAGGTTAGCAGATATGGAAAAACTCAAAGAGGATATATTGACAATGATTGAGAAAGCAGGAGGCACTTGGGGGATTGTTATTGAGGATTTAGATCGAAACTTACGATGGGGAATAAATGAGCACGTCCAATTCCCGGCAGAAAGCGTCATTAAGATTCCTATTATGGCAGCTGTTTTTTCGGCAGTAGAGAAGCAGCAAATCAGTTTAAGCGAGGAGATTGTTTTAAAACGTGAAAATCTTGTTGGCGGATCAGGCATCTTACAGCATTTAACGCCAGGTATCAGGCTGCCGGTATTCGATTTGTTGACTCTTATGATCGTTCAAAGTGATAACACGGCGACAAACATGCTTATTGATCTTGCCGGTATTAAGCATATACAACAGACATTAAGGGACATAGGTATGGAAGAAAGTTCATTTCAGCGTAAATTGATCATTTACCCGGCGGATACAAATAAGAGAAATGTTATAACAGCCTCTGATATATCTGTATTATTAAACGCATTGGCAACCGGGAAAATAGTTTCCCGACATTCTTGCCAGCAAATGATCAATATTATGAAAAAACAGCAAATACGCAATGGTTTGCCGGCTTATTTACCGGACCCTGATCCGGAGATGATTGGCGGCATGCCAAAGTGGGAATTAGCGAACAAAACAGGCTGGTCCGGTGACCGCCAACACGATGTCGGTATTCTTTATGCAGGTGATCGGACAGTAACAATCACAGCATTATCTCAAGGCGTTAATTCCGCTATTGCCTTAGATACATTGGCGAAGATTGGAAAAGGAATCTATTTGAACATAGGCTCTGATTGTGGATAACTTCAATTTTCGGGGTCTGACCCCAAAACTGTGGATAACAACATTAAATAATAGTTCCTGATATATAAGACTAAAATACGAGTTAATATTTCGAATTTTTCGGGTAAAGGTATATATCAACATTCTATCAATATATCCTTTAAAGGAGATGAATGAGAAATGGGGAATTATATTCGTATTGAAGGCAGTGAACGCATTCTGCCAAAAAATGCACGTAAAATTGATACGCTGGATCCTAATGAGCAGATGTCAGTAACGATATATTTGCGCCGCGGAAGCACAAAATCGAAATTAGAGAAAATGGTCAATGAAATGGCTGAGCGTCCGTTTTCCAAACGACAGCACCTATCACATGATGAATTTGCTGACGCTTATGGTGCAGATCCTGAAGATGTTAAGAAAATAGAAGAATTTGCCGATGAATATGATCTTAAAGTAGACGAAATAAATACTTCATCGGGAATTGTGGTTTTATCAGGAAAAGCCTCTTCTTTTAACCAAGCTTTTAATGTTGAGCTGGCAAACTATGAACATCCGGACTTTAATTACCGCGGTCATACAGGACATGTTTACATTCCTGAGAATCTTAATGATGTTGTCCAAGGGGTTTTTGGATTAGATAACCGGCCGCAGGCAAAACCCCACTTTCGCCTCCTAAAGGAGGATAATGCGGTATTAGATTCCCGTTCATCCGGCGTTTCCTATAAACCGACAGAAGTGGCAAAAATGTATAACTATCCTTCTGATATAGACTGCAGCAGCCAATGTATCGGGATTATTGAGCTGGGCGGCGGTTATCGGCAAGAAGATATCAAAACCTATTTTAAAGATCTTGGAGTATCGGAACCGCAATTGATCGATGTAAATGTTGACGGGGGAAAAAACAAGCCGACAGGTGATCCAAATGGTCCTGATGGAGAAGTTGTTCTGGATATTGAGATAGCCGCTGCAGTTGCCTCCGGGGTTAAAGTGGCAGTATATTTTGCACCAAATACTGATGCTGGTTTCTTAAAAGCAATCACGACAGCTATTCACGATAAAAAGAATAAACCATCGGTCCTTTCTATCAGCTGGGGAGCAGCTGAAAGTAATTGGACGAATCAGTCAATAAAAGCCATGAATCAAGCTTTTCACGATGCTGCAGCTCTTGGTGTGACAGTTTGCTGCGCATCAGGAGATAATGGTGCCTCTGATGGGGTAAACGATGGAAAGGCACATGTTGATTTTCCGGCTTCAAGCCCAAATGTTTTGGCATGCGGCGGAACGAAGCTTGAAGGTAACAACGGAGCAATTTCGCAAGAAGTAGTATGGAATGAAGGTAACAACGGTGCTACCGGAGGCGGGGTAAGCGACGTCTTTGAACTGCCGAAGTGGCAAGATAACGCTCATGTACCCACCTCTATTAATCCAGGCGGCAAAAAAGGAAGAGGGGTTCCAGATGTAGCCGGTGATGCGGACCCGGCGACAGGCTACAAAATTCTCGCCGATGGAAAACAATTTGTGGTTGGCGGAACAAGCGCTGTTGCACCGCTTTGGGCGGGATTGATTGCTAACATTAACCAAAAACTTGGAAAGCCGGTTGGCTTTATAAATCCGGCCCTCTATCAACTGTCTTCTGAGGACGGGGCTTTTCATGACATTACAAGCGGAAACAATGACAGCACAGATGAACATGGTTCATATAAAGCGAGTCAAGGATGGGATGCCTGCACAGGTCTCGGAAGTCCCGACGGTGCTAAATTGCTGAAAGCTTTAACCGATTCTGCACATAATTTATCAAAATAAGTAAAGAAAACTTGCCAATTGATACTTAAAGTTCAAAAAAGCCAATAAATTTTTTGAATAAGTATTGACATGAATTATATTTGGTGGTAACTTTTTATTTATACTTTCAGAAACTTCACTTTTAAATATTATTTTCAAAACTCTTATCAAGAGTGGCTGAGGGACTGGCCCTTTGACGCCCGGCAACCTGCCCGGCACTCAGGAAAGATTGACTTAGGTTAATGCTGAGTGTTGGGCAAGGTGCCAATTCCTGCAAAGCATCGATATGCTTTGGTAGATAAGATGTCGTTTGAGCGGACGGCAGGCCACTTCTTGATGGTCTGCCTTTTTTTATTTTTAGAGGATGTTCAAAAAGTCCGGGAAAAATAGCTGTCGAGACTGTAAGGTAAAGTGCTCCTGCGCCGGCGCTTCCTTGAACTTCCGACGCACAGGACGTGCTAGTACTGGCGTTGTCACATGGACGTGACGTTTTTAGCCAGTGTCGGCTCTTTTTGTCCTCCTTTTTGAACACACACTATTGGATAATGTGGAGGGGATTTCATTGACAAAGGAAAAAATTGAAACTGTATTAGCTCAAATTGGTAATTATAGCTGTCAGAGAACCGGGGCAATTAGTCCGCCTGTCTATTTTTCAACGGCTTATAGACATAAGGGTATCGGAGAGTCTACAGGATATGACTACACGAGAACCAAAAATCCGACCAGGGATGAATTAGAATCAGCAATTGCCAAACTTGAAGGCGGCGACCGGGGATTTGCGTTTAGTTCAGGCATGGCTGCCATACAAGCGATTATATCTTTGTTTGAAAGCGGGGATGAAGCCATCGTTTCTGCGGATCTTTACGGCGGAACATACCGTTTATTTGAAGATTGTGCCAGAAAATGGGGGATGAAGTTTCACTATAATGACCTTCAATGTCCGGATGAAGTAGAAAAACTTATTAATGATCGGACAAAGGCTATTTTTGTTGAAACACCAACCAATCCGCTTATGCAGGAAACGGATATTTCTTTACTTGCAAAAATCGCCAGAAAACATGAGTTAATTCTCATTGTCGATAATACCTTTTATACTCCGCTTTTGCAGCGGCCAATTGAGGAAGGCGCCGATCTTGTTATACACAGCGCGACAAAATATCTCGGCGGACATAATGATGTGTTGGCAGGGTTAATCGTAACCAAAGGCGAGGAGCTGTCTGAGAAAATTGGAAACTACCAAAATGCGGCAGGCGGCGTGTTGTCCCCTTTTGATTCATATCTTGTTATGAGAGGTATGAAGACACTCAGCCTTAGAATGAAACAGCATGATGAAAATGCCCGTAAGTTAGCTGAATATTTACAGAATCATCAAGCTGTTACTGATGTCTTATATCCCGGCCGGGGCGGCATGTTAAGTTTTCGGATTTTAAAAGAAGATTGGGTTAATCCTTTCTTGAAAAATTTACGGTTAATCGCTTTTGCAGAAAGTTTAGGAGGATTGGAAAGTTTTATCACCTATCCGGCTACACAAACCCATGCAGATGTTCCTGAAGAGATTCGCATTAAACAAGGCGTATGCAATCGTCTGCTTCGCTTTTCTGTAGGGATTGAACATACTGATGACTTAATTAGCGACCTGGATCAAGCATTTAAACATGCAGAAGAGGAGGCAGCGGAAAATGGAAAAACAGCCGTTTCAACTACAAACGAAACTCTTGCATAATACACAAAAGGTGGATCCTATAACAGGGGCGGTAAGCGTTCCGCTCAACCGCACATCAACATATCATCAATTTGATTTTGATAATTATGGAAAATATGATTACAGTCGTTCGGGAAATCCAACAAGGGATTCTCTTGAACAGGTGATTGCTGAACTTGACGGGGGCTATAAGGGTTTTGCCTTCGCTTCAGGGATGGCAGCCATATCAACAGCGCTAATGATCCTGTCTAAAGGTGACCATCTATTAATTTCTGAAGATGTTTATGGGGGAACATACCGGTTTGTCACTAAGGTGCTTCCGCGTTTCGGCGTTGATCATACGTTTGTTGACATGACGCAATTAGAGAATGTAGCAGCGAACATTCAGGACAATACAAAGGTTATCTATATAGAAACGCCGTCAAATCCGCTGATGAAAATTGCCGACATTCAGGGAATTGCCAAACTGGCTAAAGAAAATGATTGTTTAACCTTTGTTGATAATACTTTTATGACGCCGATTTTACAAAAGCCATTGGAACTTGGGGCAGATGTCGTTTTGTACAGTGCGACAAAATTTATTTCCGGACATAGTGATTGTATTGCCGGTCTCGCCGTAGCCGGGAATAAAGAATTAGCTGAACAAATCTACTTTTTACAAAATACGATCGGCGCTGTCCTTGGTCCGGATGATTCGTGGCTTGTCTTAAGAGGTTTAAAGACACTTTACGTCCGGATGGCGCAATCTTCCCGTTCAGCACAGCAAATTGCTGAATTTTTATCTAACCATCCAGCTGTTAAAGAAGTCTACTATCCCGGCTTAAATAATCATCCGGGCTGGGCTGTTCACAGAGCGCAAAGTCATGGACCCGGCGCTGTTCTATCATTTTCATTGACAGATGAACAGGCGGTTCGCAGCTTTACTCAACATGCCGAGATTACTGTCTTTTCCGTAAGCCTTGGTGCGGTTGAATCAATTTTATCTTATCCGGCAAAAATGTCGCACGCGGCAATGCCAAAGGAAGAACGGGAAAAAAGAGGAATTACAGACGGTCTTCTTCGTTTATCTGTCGGGTTAGAAAATCCGGATGATATTATAAAAGATTTTGAGGCGGCGCTTCATGCGGCAGGGAGATCAAGTGAAATAGAAATAGGAGGCTAAGACATGGGCTTTTTGGAAGAATTAAAGACCGGTATTTTAATAGCGGACGGTGCAATGGGGACGATGCTGTATGCTAACGGCATCGACCGTTGCTTTGAAGAATTAAATCTCTCTGAGCCGGAACAAGTACTAAATGTACATAAGGCTTATATCGAAGCGGGCGCCCGGGTTATTCAAACAAATACTTACGCGGCCAATGCTTTGAAACTGGCCCGCTACGGCCTCGAAGCAAATGTGAAAGCCATAAATAAAGAAGCTGTCCGGATTGCACGTACTGCAGCGGAAAATCATTCATATATATTAGGGACGATCGGTGCGATTCGCGGTGTTGAGAAAGATAGGGCGGTCTTAAATGAAATAAAAATGAGCTTTCTGGAACAGCTTTCTGTTTTACTGGAAGCCGGTGTTGATGGTATTTTACTGGAAACTTACTATGACTTTGAGGAATTGACAGAAGTACTTGATATCGCCCGAAAAGAGACTGAATTGCCAATCATTGCGCAATTATCAGTCCATGAACCGGGGGTATTACAAAACGGATTGCTGCTTTCCGATGCCTTTGAAAAGCTTGAAGATAACGGGGCTGATATTGTCGGTTTAAACTGCCGGCTTGGTCCCCATTATATGGTTAAATCCTTCGAGAGTGTTCCAATACCAAAAAAATCATATCTCTCGGCTTATCCTAACGGCGGCCTTTTGGAATATCATGATGGCCATCTGATGTACCGGACAGAGCCGGATTATTTTGCTAAGAATGCTGAGGCACTTGCTGAACAGGGCGTACGATTAATTGGCGGCTGCTGCGGAACAACGCCTGAACATATAAAGGCGATCACCAGTGCTCTGTCAAACTATTCACCTGTCAATGAAAAAGTCATAAAATCAGAGACAGAGGAAATAGATGTCAGAGAATCCGATATTAAAAAGCGCGAACCAGGTCTTAATGAAATCGTTCGACAACGTACATCGGTGATTGTTGAGTTAGATACGCCGAAAAAATTGAATTTCGGAAAGTTTATGGAAGGGGCCAAAGCCCTAAAGGAAGCAGGTATTGACGCGTTAACAATGGCGGATAATTCGTTGGCGACACCAAGAATTTCTAATCTTGCGGCAGCCGTTAATATTAAAAACGAATTGAATATACGCCCGCTTGTCCATATTACTTGCCGCGACCGTAATCTTGTCGGACTGCAATCGCATTTGATGGGACTTCACACATTAGGGATTGATCAGGTTCTGGCGATTACCGGTGACCCTACTAAAATTGGTGATTTTCCAGGCGCTACATCGGTATACGATTGTTCTTCGTTTGGCTTAATCGAACTTTGTAAGCAATTTAATCAAGGGATATCTTATTCAGGACAGCCATTAGGAGAAAAAACGTCTTTTTCCGTGGGAGCTGCTTTTAACCCTAATGTTCACAATTTATCTAAGGCTGTTCGCCGTCTTGAACGAAAAATTAAAGCGGGCGCCGATTATTTTATGACCCAGCCAATTTATTCTGAACAGCAAATCGAAGATATCTATGAAGCAACAAAACATCTCGACACGCCAATTTATATCGGGATCATGCCTTTAGTCAGTACCAGGAATGCCGAGTTTCTTCATCATGAAGTTCCAGGTATTCAATTGCCGGTATCAGTACGCGAGAAAATGGCGCAATGGGGAAATGACCGTGAAAATGCTGTCAGAGAAGGTATTGCCATTGCAAAAGGTTTAATTGATACAGCTGTTCAATATTTCAATGGGGTTTATCTCATTACACCATTTATGAGATATGATATAAGCGTCGAACTTGTTGAATACATCAATAAGAAAACGGCCCATTTGCATGTTTTATCAAAAAATTAACTGTTGTCATGAAACATCAGTCATTAGTTTTCCAGATCTTAAAAATTCCTCTTTTTATTTAAATCTGCCGCTGTACAAAGTAAACACTTTGTACAGCGGCAGATTATTTTACGTCTGCTAAGAAGTCCCCTTAAGGTTTGGCAATCAGACTTTTTAAATCAAGATTTTCATGTCAAAGTTGCCCAAAGTTCCATAGGATATATTGTATCTTTTTCTAGGAGTTGATTTTATGGGATTTACAGGAGGATATGGCGGCTACGGATACGGCGGATGCGGATATGGCGGAGGCTTTGCGTTAATCGTTGTTTTATTCATTTTGTTAATCATTGTTGGGGTGGCTTGTATTTACTGAAGATTAAGTTACCCCTTTAAGCAACCGAGATGAATTGTATAAAATTTCCTTGCTTTCTTTAAAAGGTCACCTGAAAAAGTGACCTTTTAAAAATGAAAATTTTACAGAGTTACTTATTTAATGGATTATTAATTATAATCCTTCATTTTGCACACTCGGATCATTAATCGCTGTGCTGATTGGATTATCAATACCATCCATATCATTAACATTGCCGAATACAAATTGTGATTTAACTAATCCAATATAAAAACCGATGCCATAAGCACTTTTACCATAATAGGTCCACCCCGGCTGGTTGCTTTCCCCAATAGAAACCGTTGAATTACGGGCTTGAGAATTAACATTTATTGCTCCAAAACTAAGATTAACAGTCATTCAATACACCGCCTTTTTACTACCAATAGTATATGGCCAGGCCGCTTTTTCGAACTAAATAGCTGTCATATGAAAACGTTTATTTTATGTAAATTGGTCATTATTCACTATACTTTTTTCACTTAACTGGTCATCCTCTGCTTCTCCTTAAGAAACAGCTTGAATAAATGACCATTGGACTTTTCAAGATATATAAGTTTGTTACTTAAAAAAAACCGGGGTCACCGGTTTTTTAGGTTCATTAACGTAAAATCCAGTTTCGGTATTTGAATCGAGAGCATAAAAAGGACAAACTTTAGCCATAAAAGCATAGACTATATAGTGAAACCTTTTAATTATAATTTGAGTCCGAATTTAAAAAATAGAGAAGTGATATGGAGGATTAACGCATGCGGACATTTATTGAAAATGCGGTTGTGATCATGGCTTCATTTAGGATTTTATCCGGATTAATAGAGATAACCGCGGCCATTTTAATACTTAAATTCAATTCAATTGAAAAAGGATTAATGATTAATAGTGCCCTTGCTTTGGTTGGTCCGGCTATTCTTATCATCACAACTACTGTCGGCCTTTTAGGCTTGACTGACCGCATTTCTTACCAGCGGATAATTTGGGTCATGGTAGGAGTGACGTGCATTCTATTTAGGGTTAAAGGGCAAACATAGACAGCCCTATATTTTTTGAAATTTGTATTAAGGCTTCAAAACAACTTTTATACAGTCATCTTCACGATTGTTAAAAATTTTGTAACCATGACTGGCTTCATCAAGAGGCATTTTGTGTGTGATAATGGCCTTCGGGTCAAACTCGCCATCGACAATTTTTTGATAAAGTTCCGGCATAAAATGAATGACCGGTGCCTGTCCCATTTTGAGTGTAATATTTCTAACCCAAAATGCCCCTAATGGAAACGCATTATAGTTGCTGCCATAGACGCCTGTCATTTGGACAGTACCGAATTTCCGAACGGCCTTTGTAGAAATTTGAATAGGACCAATCGTTCCGCCTTGCAGCTTTAACTTTTGTTCAAGAAATTCAAGTGTTGATTTCTTACCATCCATACCGACACAATCAATTACAATATCAGCACCGCCATGAGTCATTTCCTTCAAATGTTCTCCCATATCATCGTATTGGGTAAAATCAAATACCTCAACATTGTTGATTTGCTTAGCGCGATTGATGCGGTAGTTCAAATAATCTACGGCAATCACACGTTTTGCACCCTTCATCCAAGCAAACTTTTGCGCCATTAATCCAACTGGACCGCAGCCCAGAACAACTACCGTATCCCCTGATTTGACACCAGCGTTTTCTACACTCCAATAGGCGGTGGGTAAGACATCAGATAAAAAGAGAAGTGATTCATCTTCTAGTTCGCATGATTTAGGGATGACAAACGGTGTAAAGTTTCCAAATGGTACTTTAAGGTATTCTGCTTGTCCCCCAGGATAGTTTCCAAATTTTTCTGTATAGCCAAAGTAGCCTCCCGAATCATAATGGGGATTGGCATTGTCGCATTGACTTTCCATATGATGCTCACAATAAAAACACCGGCCGCAGGCAACGGTAAAAGGGATGACGACCCGATCACCTTTTTTAACCTTAGTGACTTCAGAACCAACTTCTTCAACAATTCCCATTGGCTCATGTCCAATAATATATCCTTTGGGCAAAGGCATATTTCCTTGGTAAAGATGCAGATCTGATCCGCAAATAGCAGTTGAAGTGATTTTTACAATAACTTCATCTTTTTTTTCTATTTTTGGTTCTTCAACTTGGTTAACTTGAACAGAATTCGGTCCCTGATAAGTTACGGCTTTCATAATAAGCAAGCCCTCCAAAAATGCTAATGTCTTTTTAACTATGTTTCGCTAAAAAGAGAAAATTATAACACATTTTTTATACGTTAGGCCTATAAAATGGCAGCAATGCAGCCAATTCGATGCAGAGGACAATTTTTAGATTTTAAGGTAAACGTTATTTTGTTTATCTAAGTTATATAAAGCATAAAATATCTTGAGGAGGTGCTATTATGGCAGAAGCGAATATTAAAGTAAACGACAATGGCCCTTTAGTCGTCACCGGGTCATTTGAACTGACAGATGCAGAAGGCAATGCATTTGAAACAAAGAAGGCGGTTTCTCTTTGCAGGTGCGGGCGTTCCTCTAACAAGCCGTTTTGCGACGGCACGCACAGAGAGATTGGCTTCGACAGTGCTCCTCGTGCTGATGAAAAGTAATCGAAATGAACCCTCGTACATAGTGCGGGGGTTTCGCAATATAAAATGAATAAAAGTTTCCTTATATTTTTAAAGAAGGATCGCTATGACAAATTACCTCCTAAAATACTGGCATTCCAAATAAACACAAAACAAATGGGAAAAATGTAATCAGGAGGGATAAATGTGTTAGATTTTTTATTTAGATATATTTGGACACCAATTGCCGTCTTTGTTTTAGGTTATATTCTCTTAAGATTAATGGGAAAAAAAGCAGTATCAGAAATGACGGGTTTTGAATTGTTATCCGTGTTAATTTTAGGTACGGCTATCACGGAGCCGATTGTCACAAAAAGGCTTGGCATTGCCTCTTACTATTCGGTTGCAATTGCTGTCCTGTATCTTATCTTTACAAGGTTAGGCCTTGTCAATCGCTTAAAAGGGATATTAAGTCCCAGTCCAACTGTTTTGATTCGAGGCGGGGAGATTGATGAAAAGGGGCTTAAAAAAGAAAAACTAACCGTTCAAGAGTTATTAGAAAATCTAAGAATACAGGGATATTCACAAACTAGCGATATTGAGATGGCAACTATGGAGACAGTTGGCAGAATTAGTTTCTTGCCTAAGTCAAATGTAAGACCTGTCCAACCAAATGATTTCCCTTTAGTAACCAAACCAACCTTTATAAATATTCCTATTGTTATTGATGGAACGATTATTGATCATAATTTAAAGTATTTGGATTTGGATCGTAACTGGTTATTATCCCAGTTAAACATCCACAATTTGGGGGAAGATGATATAAAAGACATTACCTTAGCTACATATAACCAAGAGGGGACTCTGGACATTGATACAAATCATGGTCCTAATCAAAATAAGGGGTCCTATAATTATAAGCCTGGAAAAGAAAATTAGCTTTTGATTGAAAAGAAAAAAGGACATGATCATGTCCTTTTTCCCTAGGTGAAAAACATTCTTCTGAAGGACTAATCAACAGCGGAAGGTCATACAAAATCATTTTATTTATAAACAAGAAAAATATATCTTGTTTATCTGAATTCCCATAAATTACAATTTACTTAACAAATTTTTGTTTTTAACTTTTTGCAAATCATCCTGTTATCCTTAATTTGAATTGGACTTTCTATTTAAATAGCCTTGTTCCGTTCCCAGTTCCCTATTTATTAATATTCCCATCTTATCTAAATCCGCTTTTGTTACAATACGGTCATCCTTTGACCAATCGATAGTATAAACGAAATAAAAGTGGTTTATCAATCGAAAAATAACCACCGAATTCGGGAATTCATCAAATATTGCCTTGATCCCGCGCCGCCTTGTAAATTGCCAATCAAGTAATTTCATTATTCGCCACCAACCATTTTTTAAACAAAAAGTGCCTTTCTAAGCTTATTATTTTAATAGAATGATAATCTGTTAACAACTGGGTATTATTAACATAAGGAATAAAGGAAGGCTAACTTTTTGTAAAGTTAAATGCTGATCGAAAGGAACAAATTAATGACTTAAGAGCGAGATGGCTTAGAATGATTAATTGTTATCTGTAATCCGACAGATATTTGACGGGTTAGGTTTAATCAATCGGAACTAAGTTCTTAAATGGAGAAATCTTTTGATATGCGTGCCCGATTTGTAACATTTGCCCTTCTGCGAAAGGCCTTCCGATAATCTGTATGCCAACCGGCAGGCCATTTGACAAACCAACTGGGATCGACAGAGAAGGAAGCCCGGTTACATCAGCGGGACAGGTATAGGGCGTGCATCTCATCCACACTTCAAGATTTTGGTCTATCGGATCAGCGGTGAAATGCGGTGCCGTTATCGGTACAGTAGGTGCCGCTACCACATCTACATCCCTAAACGTTCGGTAAAACGCGTGACGTATAACACGTCTTGCCTTTTGTGCTTTCTCATATTCCATGCCTGTTGTTAATTCCCCTGCTTCCAATGTAATGCGGGTATAATCCTGATAAAGTGTTTTTTTCTGGGTAGTCAGATTTTCGTGATGGTAAGCAGCTGCCTCAGGCCCTTCAGTTACAACATCCGCAACTAATGACATTGATAGTTCAGGCATTGATACCTCTTTAATCACGGCCCCTAATCTTTCCAGGTCCCGAATGGCATACATGACATGGCTTTCTACCCCTGGATCCAGATCTTTGAAAAAATAATTTGGCAGTCCAATCTTAATACCCTTAATGCTTTTACCTAAATAAAAATAGTAGTTTTCCGGCGGCACCTTTTCACTAGTATTATCCTTAGGATCATATCCGGCAATACTTTGCAGTACAATTGCCATATCTTCGATGCTTCGAGCCATGGGTCCGGCACCGACAAGCGACTTAGTCAAAACGGGAATCCCATACAGACTAACAAGTCCGTATGAGGGTTTCAAACCGTATACACCACAAAAACCGGAGGGGACCCGAATAGATCCGGCGCTGTCAGTCGCGACGGAAAAGAAGGAAAGACCCGCCGACACGGCTGCCCCGCTGCCGCCGCTGGAACCTCCGGACATGCAGTCGGTGTTCCATGGATTCTGAACATTACCAAAATGCGTATTTATATTAGTTTCACCGACTGCGAATTCATTAAGGTTTAATTTACCGGTTAAGATACAGCCTGCGTCTTCAAGCCGATTTATGACTGTCGCATTATAGTCCGGGATGAAATTCTCCAAAAGAGCTGATCCGGATGTCGTTCTTATTCCCTTTGTGTAGTATATATCTTTCGGAGCATACGGAATCCCGTGAAGAGGCCCTCTATATTTACCGGATATAATTTCAGTTTCAGCCCGTCTTGCCCGTTCAAGTGCTTGTTCAGGAAGAAAGGTGATATAACAGTTCAAAGTTGGTTGAAGTTGATAAGCTCTTTCAAGTACGGCTTTCGTCAGTTCGACTGGTGACAGTTGTTTTGCTTTAATCAAGGGAGCGAGTTCACTTATAGTGCGATAATAAATAGGTTTCACGCTTTTACCTCCATGAATAAAGTTTAATTCCATCAACATTTTTTAAAAGATGCGGGTTTAAGCGTGGTGCTGCGGGTGATACATTGTTCAATAATTTTTGAATGTAGGGGATATCTTTCTCGGGGACATCAATGCCGACTTGCTTTAACGCCTCTTTTATATAACTGGCTTCCATTTTCATTCCCCCAAACTGTTCTGCTGATGACGAAAGGCAGTTATGCGGCTTTACTTTTGTTTAGATTTAGATGCTAACAATAAAAAGGTTAAAATCCAAATGACGATCAAATAACCATCATTTATGTATATAGATATTAGTTCAAAAATATTCATGATCTTATTTCCATTTTGATGAATAATGATGAAAAGGATTATAATGGTTGTGGTATTAAATTAAAAAAGAAGGTGTTTTTAACGGTTCTATTACTTATGAAAAGGAATGTGATGCCAAATGACATCCATCAAAATTAAGGAATTAACGAGCCTTGATGAGTTAAACAAAATGTCGGAGTTAGAGGAGCAAGTTTGGAAAACTCCGCCGTTACCGACACATCAAACATTAACCGTCGCAAAAAACGGCGGTATTATATTAGGCGCCTATCATGAAAATACAATGGTCGGATTTAATTACGGTTTCCCGGGTTTTCGGAATCAACAGGTTTATCTTTGTTCACATATGACAGGTATCCATCCTGATTACCAGAAAAAGGGGATAGGATTTTCATTAAAAAGAAAACAGCGGGAAGCAGCTATAGAAAAAGGATATACTCTAGTGAACTGGACTTATGATCCGCTTGAGAGCTTAAATGCTTATTTAAATCTATCAAAATGCCATGGTATTGCTGCAGAGTATATTGAACATTTATATGGCGATATGGACGACGCTTTAAATGGCAACCTTCCGAGTGACCGTTTCCGGGTTGAATGGTGGATTAACAGCGATCATGTTAAAAAAGGTTATCCTGAAAACCAATCTAAAGAGACGCCGCAATTAGTAGGAATTAAAGAGAACAGTGAATTTCCCGGGCTCCATGACTTCGAAAGCGGTACACTTAATATCATAGAAGAAAGTGACACTTGGCTTGTTCCCGTACCAAAGACATTCCAGCAAATTAAAAAGAATGATCTGGGCCTTGCCCTCGATTGGCGCTTAAAAACGAGAAAAATTTTCAAGGCGCTTTTATCAAAAGGTTATGTCGGGGCGCAAGTATTAAAAAGTTCCGATAATCAATCGTCTCATCAATATTTGTTTGTGAAAAAGCAGCTTTTAGATTTGTGAAAGGGGTAAAATTTATGGATCTTGACCATATCATCTTGAGAAAGTTAAAAATGACGTTACGGGACCCTTTTACGACAAGCTTTGGCAGTTTTATTGATAAAGAATTTTTTGTGATCGAGCTTGTTAATGTGTCGGGCATCAGCGGCTGGGGGGAATCAGTTGCCTTTTCATCTCCTTGGTATACTGAAGAAACGGTTCAAACAACTGAGCATATGATGAAGGATTTTTTAATTCCGTTATTAGGCCAAAAGCCTATTCATCATCCCGATGAAATATTAGAGAGATTTGCGCCGATCAGACGTAATAATATGGCTAAAGCAGCAATAGAGGGGGCGGTTTGGGATCTATACGCCCGGGAGCATAATCAGCCGCTCTATAAGTCTTTGGGCGGTGAAAAGAACAAAATTGATGTCGGTATCAGTATTGGCATTCAATCAAGTCCTGATGAACTGATTAAAAAAATTGGTGCCTTTTTGGATCAAGGTTATAAAAGGATTAAAATTAAAATAAAACCCGGCAAGGATATTGATGTTGTAAAAGCTGTCCGTGATCATTATCCTGACGTCCCGTTAATGGTTGATGCCAATTCTGCTTATACTTTGGAAGATAGTCAACATTTAAAGCAACTGGATGACTATAACTTATTAATGATTGAACAGCCGCTTAGTCATGATGACATGATTGATCACGCCGTTCTGCAAAAGCAAATCAAAACACCGATTTGTCTTGATGAGAGCATCAATTCATTTGAAGATGCACGGAAAGCAATTGATATTGGCGCATGTAAAATCATTAATATTAAAATAGGCAGGGTTGGCGGACTTACGGTATCAAAGAAAATTCATGACTACTGTGCGAAAAGGGCTATTCCGGTCTGGTGCGGCGGCATGTTAGAAGCAGGTATTGGACGGGCTCATAATATCGCTTTGACAACCCTCTCCCAATTTACGCTTCCCGGTGATACAGCGGGATCCTCGCGTTATTGGACGCAGGATATTATTACTCCTGAAGTAACAGTGAAAAATGGTGAAATTAAAGTCCCGGAAGAGCCGGGGATAGGTTATAAAATTAATTGGGATGCTCTTGAAAAATTCACCGTCTCTGAAGAAAAAATTAAGTTATAAACTATAAACAATTGGTCAAAACAGCCGGTTCATCAGTATTCAACTTTTTGTCCATAAAGCTTTAAATGAATTTTTTTAGTCATTAAGTTAAAAAACAGGGAATTATGGGTATAGTATTAAATAGATCGAAACATCTAATATAAATGGATTTTACTGAGTAAGGAGAGGACTTTAATGGACAAAGAAAAAGAATACGGATTAGAAAAAGCTGTCATGGACAGATTGATTGACGGGTATATTCTGAACTCAGGCGGAACAATTGATGTTGAACGGCTTCGTGAAGGCATAGAGATCATCATCAGGGAGAACAATAAAGCATTGATGAAGGATGTTGAACAGTTAATAAATCAAAAATAAGGATTTTCTAAAAGCGCCAATATGAGGCGCTTTTAAGTTTATTTAATGGCAGTAAAATAATTAATTTCACACAAAAATGGGCTCTTGCGCATAAGATATTGAGAAATAACATAAGGAAGGTGCTATTTACTATGCCTAAAACACTTGATCCGGAATTGAAAATATCTTTTAAGTCGCTAAGTGTAGGGTCAATGAGTGCTTCAAGCGGCGTTTTTAACGGTACGAATCGTCAATTCGGATGGAGTTCACATAGTAAAGCAAATTCCGGATTAGGCAGCATTGGCGGAGAGAAACACCAAATCGTACGGAATATCAATATGGTTATGGATAATGATAATCTGGATACACCTATTGACGACAGAGATATTATGTGGGATCAGCCTGGATTGCCAAGAAATTAAAATAGTTCCCGTATATGACGGAAACCATTTTAGTTTATATTGAGATTTACATATGACATCGTACTTCTTACTTTTTAGCTGTTCCTTTAGGCTGCTTTTGAGTCATCGAAGCTTGCGTGTTAACAGCACTCGTTGCCGGTGTTTGGCTTGTTGCTTGGCTAGGCTGAACCGGTCCTGCTTTCGGCATTTGAGTTTTTCCTTTATCTTGTCCCATACTGACACCTCCAAAAAAATTAATTCATTCCTTAACATTTGCAAAAGCGGTATTTTTATTCTTTTTTAAATGGACAAACAAGTTTTTTACGACTTATTTCGCGGCTATTCAAGGAAACAAGCAATATTTTAATGGTTATGTATAATTGTCCGTTTCATCAATTTAATCTCTTTCATAAATTGAAAGTACAATATATGAAGGGATAGAAAAGTATAGACGGCGGATACGGCGGTGGATTTTATTAATCCAAGTACGGCACGCAAGAAGTGAATGGAAGTAATATTATTAATTGGCCAATCCAAGTGTTATCTATTTAACCAATACAAGCCTATCTTTTCGAGCTGTCTAGAAGGACTTAGACAGCCTGGGTTTTTCCTGAGTGTTTAAGCCGTTTCCAGCCTTCTTTCTTTTCCATAAAATATCCAATTATTGCTTTATTCCTCCAGTGTTTCTCTTGTTAAAACCAGACAAGCCATTTAGTAAAGCGAACGGGATGCCAGTTTGTTGATCATTATACTTAATTATATGGTTTTAAAAGGGGGAAAAAGGTTGGAAAGTTCAGCTGTAGTTTATGATGCCGATAATAAACGGAATACTGGTACTATCTTTATCGAAAAAAATAAAAGTTATTTGTTTGCTAAGCGATTAATCGATATTGTTGGTGCCCTAATGGGTATGATATTTCTTTCATGGTTATTTTTGATTGCAGCCATTTTTATAAAGATTGAAGACCCTAAAGGATCTATTTTCTTTAAACAGGTTCGTGTTGGTAAAAGTGGAAAACTGTTTTTTATGTATAAGTTTCGCTCAATGGTGCCGGATGCGGAGGGGAAATTAAAGGAATTACTTGAGAATAATGAAGCATCCGGAGCAATGTTTAAAATAAAAAAGGATCCCCGAATAACAAAGGTAGGGAAATTTATTCGCAGAACGAGTATTGATGAATTTCCGCAGCTTTTGAATGTCTTAAAAGGCGATATGAGTCTTGTTGGTCCCAGACCGCCTTTACCAAGAGAAGTTAAGTCATATAATTATTACGAAAAGCAACGATTGCTTGTGAATCCGGGCTGTACAGGGTTATGGCAAATAAATGGCAGAAGTAATGTCGGTTTTAAAAAAATGGTGGAGTTAGATTTGAATTATATTAATAACAGATCGATTGTAAATGATATAAAAATTATTTTTAAATCTATTTCATTGTTATTTCGTTCTAAAGGGGCCTATTAAAAAAAGGTCACTTCAAAATGAGGTGACCTATAAAAGGGTGAAAATGAAAAAGGCTAAATGGTGTTAATCTTTTTTATACTTTCCGAAAGGATATCTTGGCAACAGCCAAGTTTTCTTTACAAATCTCTCTGATAAAGCTTGTACTAACTAGTAATCTTCGATGTTCACTTTTTATTTTTGTGCCAACGCTGAAAGAATATAAAAAACGCTGCCTAGGAGATAGAAAATACCAGAAATTACAGCTAGTGCCCTACTTGTTTTAACTCCCCCTGTGGTATTATTTTCTTGGTTATACATACTGCGGTTTCCCCATTCTTAATTTATGTACTTTATTCTATGATTTTTTAAATTAAACGTAATAGTGAGGTGTAACGGCAAACACAAAATTGATATAATTAGCGCTAATCAATAAGTTTAACCTTTTATAAATGATAAAAAGCCTTTCTTGTTTGAGTGTGTAGAATCCCCATCGTTTTCTACACACTCAAACAAGATCATTTTTTGATTCAAGCTAGAAACAGTACCCGTTATTAAAATCTGTACAGCCGTCAGCAATGGCCTTTGAATCTTTTGGATCATCAAAGTAGGAAGAAATAAACTTCCATTCTGATGTCCCGGAATATACTTGATACATTCCTGCAGCGCTCTTCAATACAGTACAACTGAAACCGGCGGCTCTTCCCATATATCCAAAATGGTGATTTCCGATATATTCACCTGTTTTTTTTGTCCCTTAAATCTGTATTTAGTTTTTTCCCCAATGGTTTGTTTCAAATCCCAAATGCCATTTGTTCGTGTCAGAAGGTAAAAAACCCCTAATCTATAAGTATTGGCAAATGCTGAACCCCTCGATTTAACATAATTTTTATAGTTTTGATTTATTTTATTGGCGATGTTTAGATTTGCTTGGTACGTTCGAACTATATGATATGAAGTCGGTTCTGAGGATGAATTTGTATGAAGTATATTTGTTTTTTGCGAAATGACTGATTGCGCTTTAGTCAATTGTTCTTCTGCCTCTTTTTCAATTTCTTTTACTTGTTCTGTTATTAATTTTTCTAATTCTTCTTTATCCTTTTTTGTTAATGATTTTTTAAAGGTTATAAGGATAGAAATTAAGTAACAAAGAAGTGGACAGTATATAGAAAGGGGATGTAAGCCGACAAATAAAATAATAGGTAAACTTATTAAGGCAGCTAAATACATTAAGTAAGTTTTATTAAATAAAACGGAAATTAAGGCAATTGAACTTGGGATAAATAGAAAAATTGTATAATCTAATCCTTGGATATGTTTTAAACTGGTCATGTCATCCCCATAAAATTGCGGCAAACGGCTTAGCCATATATAGATACCAATAGATGTACCAAGTATCCCAAAGAATAGACTGATATATTTTTTTGGCCCCTTATTTGGGTAATAACGGAAGAGGAACACAAGGCGATTTAATTTCAACGCAATCACCTCAAACGGTTCTTTGTCAATTGTTATCGTCATTTTGTTACGATTTGTATGATCTGCAATAAGACGGCATGACTCAGTTAATAAATTAATTCTCATAAGTGGTACAGCTGCGCCAATAACAAGGCTAGTTCCCTTGAAATTAAAAACCCGCAACTCAGGAATTTCTTTAATATCAATTAAAAATTTTACTAAGATGGGTCGGGTTATTATATTATTTTTCACTTATGAGCCGGAAGCTATTTTACACTCCACATGATATCTTGATCGTTAATGGTCGTATCAATCTTATCGTTATCCCATAAAATATTAATATTATAAGGCAAAGGGTTATGATGCCCGCCTATTGTGCCCAGACCTGAATTAGTTTTCGCATGTGAGGACCAGCCAAATTGGTTATTGGCGCCATTGAATACACCTGCTCCGCTGGCTGCACTATTAATGGCAATATTATCAAACTGAATACCGATATTGACTTGCTCAAGATTATCGACCATAAACGAACACCTCTTCTATGTGATTCAACATAGTTTATTCATTAATAATCAGAATGTGCGAAAGCCTACATCAAACATCTTCACGCCCAATGACGCCTAAGCCCGCTTTAAAAACAGTGTATGCGGGAAGGCCTCTTGGTGCTAATCAATCCCGGAGAACCTTCCGCATAAAATACGAAAAGCCGTGCATATGATGCACGACTTCTTGTATCTAATCCCCTTAAGATTTGATTTTATAGGGGCAGGGCTAATCTTTAATGACAGGTAAAACTTTTGTTGCTTTGACCATTTCTGACTGACATAAAGGACAAACAGGTTCTGAATCAAATGAAAAAGCATCTCTCATCCAACCCGAACAATCTTCATTCGTACAGCTCCAAATGTCAGTTTCAACTTCAGGGATGGGTTCTTGCGGTCCTTTATTAAACGCCATGATATATCCTCCCCTTTTCTCTTAATAGAAGATGTTCAAAAAGTTTTAGCGAAAAACATTAATATGTATAGTATATCCTAAATTTCCAGAAAAATAAATGGAATCGCTTTATAACGGGTGTTTGACTTAGCATTTAGAATGTTCATTTCGACTAGTGTACCATATAAAGTATGTGGAATTTACCACAATTTTAACTTTATATATTTTTTATGAGAAAATAGCTAAAAAGCATGGTGGAGGCATTGATTTTATGGAAACAGCAACGATTGGAATTGTTGATGATGATGCTAATATCAGGCGTGTTTTGGAAGCTTATTTACAAAAAGAAGGTTATAAAACCATCGGAATGGGATCGGCTGAAGAAGGTCAGCAATATTTAAAAGGGAATACACCGGAATTATGGGTGTTAGATATCATGCTGCCCGGTATGGATGGTTATGATTTTTGCAAGGAAATAAGAAAAAACAGTGATGCACCGATTATTTTTATCTCGGCGAAGGATGAAGAAGTTGATAAAGTGCTGGGTCTGGAACTGGGCAGTGACGATTACTTAACGAAACCTTTCAGTCCAAGGGAGCTCGTTGCCAGGGTTAAACGTCATCTGCACCGTTGGTATGCGCTAAAAGAAGCGAAAAATGACCCTTCCGTTAACACGTTCTATATTGATCATTTAGAAATTGATATAAGAAAGAGACTAGTATACTGGAGAGGCCAAGAGGTTCAAGTAACAAACAAAGAATATCAGTTTATTCATTTACTGACAAAAAACGTCGATCAGGCGATGTCCCGTGAAAGTATTCTAAATCATGTATGGGGGAACGATTATTTTGGAAGTGATCGGGCAGTTGATGACCTTGTTAAAAGGATCAGGGGAAAAATGAAAGGTTTTCCGCTAGAAACAGTTCGGGGGTATGGATATCGGCTGAGGTCAGATCGAAGTGTTGAAAAATGAAACTAAAGCATCAGCTGAACATTTCGTTCATAACCCTTATGTTTATTATTCTTGGTTTAGCAGCCTATGTCTTCTATTCTTTGCTTTTAAATATGCTTATTGAAGATCAGTTTAAAGAGCTAAGGCTGAAAGGTCAAGCATTCGTTAATTATGCTAAAGGTCAAAATGATTATTTATTTGATGAAGAATTAAACAGGTTAACGAAAGTTCCGGAGCAGGCCGGGAAAATTGAAGTTTTACTTGTTAATATGAATGATCGGCAGTTAATGTTTTCGTCATTACCGTCCGATGTGACTAGCACCTTTTTGAACAAGCTGCAATATGAGCCCCCAAGAGTTTTAAGAGGTGTATGGAATACCGGACAGGGGAAATATGTTGTTGAAACTTTTCGGGTAAGAATGAATAAACAAAAGCTTGCTTTAGTATTGGCAACACCACTAACCGGCATTAAGGATTTACAATGGGATATTGCCAAAAAGTTATTTCTGATACTTGCTTTTGGAGGTATTTTAGCGCTTATTTTAAGTACCATTATTACAAGGAGACTGGTGACTCCTTTATCACAGGTGAATAAAGCTTTGAAAAAAATAACGAAAAGGCAATTTGATGATATCGAAAAGGTTAAAGCCGCCGGGGAAATTGGCGAGGTGGCGCGTTCCGTTTCTCAAATGTCAGGAGAGCTTAAGCAATATATTAATACCCAAAAACACTTTTTTCAAAACGCTTCACATGAGCTGAAATCACCATTAATGACGATTCGAGGTTATGCAGAAGGGATAAAAGACGGTGTTTTTTCCGGTCAAGAAGCCCAAGATGGATTAAATTTAATTATTAATGAAAGTGACCGTATGAAATCATTGGTTACAGAAATGGTACTCCTCGCAAAATTAGAGACTGATGAAAATATTTTTCACTTTAAGCAAGTCTCTGTAAAAGAGGTTATGAACGAAGCCATCGAACGGTTAATGCCATTAATTAATGAAAAACAGAAAAAAATCAATATCCATGATGGTTTGGGTGATAAGGCATCTGATTTGGTTCAAGCAGATAACGATAAATTGATGCAAGCTTTCATCAATATTCTTTCTAATGCGTTAAGGTATGCTAAAGATACTATTAATATCACATATCTTACAGATAAAAATAATATCAAAGTAGAAATTGTTGATGATGGTCCAGGCATTTCTCATGATGTATTACCTTATATCTTTCACAGGTTTATTAAAGGTGATAAAGGACAATCAGGCCTGGGCTTAGCCATTTCCAGAGCTATCGTTGAAGGCTGTAATGGTGAAATTCATGCTTGTAATCAAGAAAAGGGCGGAGCTGTCTTTACTATAAGCTTCGCAAAAAACAAATAAAATTTCATGCAAAAACTACCATAGCTCCACAGTTTTGCCACAAATGATGGGTAAACTGTTCATACAACCATTTAAGGAGTGTGAGTAGAAGAATGAAAAAGAAAATAGGAACGTCTTTAGTCATAGCATCAACCCTTGTTATTGGCGGTTTCTCAGGCATTTCTGCAACGGCTCATGCCCAAGATCAAACGAAGAGCAGTTCATCGGTCACTGTTCATCATGAAAAGCCGATCAATCATGATAAACTGATCGAAAAGGCAAAGAAATTTGGTATCAGCACTAAAGGCAAATCAGATAAACAGATAAAAAAAGATGTCAAACAGGAAAAGAAAAAACGGATGACAGAACGCTTAACAAAACGGGCCGAAAAGCTGGGGATAGAAACAAAGGGTAAAAGCAATCAACAATTAAGGCATGAAATTAAAGCCAAAATACAAGAACACCATAAAGAGAAATTGATGAAAAAAGCTGAGAGACTTAATATTGATACAAAAGGTAAATCAACAAAAGAATTAAGACAAGCTGTGAAAGATAAAATTCATGAAAAATTAGTTGATAAAGCAAAGAAACTCGGTATTTCCCAAGAAGGTAAAACGAATCAGCAGCTAAGAAAGGCGATTAAGGAAAAAATAAAAGAAAACCAGAAAAATAATTAAGGAAAAACCAATTAACATGAAATATCCCGGTATGGCAGACATGGCGTCCATCCGGGGTATTTTATTTTACGTAAGGAAAAAATAAATTGGCAGCGACGCAGCCATTCGATGTAGGAGCCAATTTTAAGATCCTAGTATAAGGGCAACTAAGCAGTTGCCTGCGCCTTTTAAGGCTTGGCACCAGCCAAGTTTTCTTTATTGAAGCTTTTGAGTGAACTTTAAATTTCCTAAAAGAATTAAATATAAAATGGGGTAAATTGGTACTGAATACCAAAGCTTCCACCCGCTATGATAAAATAAGCCTGCTTTGACTGCTAACCATTCATACCCGATTGCAAACAGTGACCATAAAATAATATATACAGCCTTAAGCCAAACCCTTTTTTTAAAAGGAAAGTAATTCAGAAACAGCATGTTTATAGCAGGATAAATGCCCAAAATGACGATAAAATCACTATAAGTGACACCCGGTTTAAAATAACCGTAAAGTTGGTATTTTCCTCCTAAAATAAAATCCACAGTGTAAGATAAAATCACTGCAAAAAGAGAGGTCGTGTATAAATCTACTTTTGTTATTCGTTTTTTTGAAATAGCGACTAAAATAATAAAAACGATTAAGGATGCGATGGCTAGAACCACGGATGCGTCCCCCTTTTTAATCTAACTTTCCTATACCGAAAGATTGGTTCTCCCAAAAGATCTTTTCTATTGTTTTAACTTGATGACTTTGGCAATGAACAATGAGAATAACCTCAGTGTTTTTTTTACGTCCGCTTTTCTTTTTTTTACGGGTAATAAATAAATCAATGATGAATCCTATCATAAAACCTATTGCAGCCCCAATTAGTCCCCATATGATCGGTCCCCATTTAAGTTGAAAGCCAATACTTGCCCCTACCACCGATAAAGCGGTTGCTGCAGCCGCCCCTAAGTCAAAAAGACTTGTACCGTCCGAGCGGTGAATATTATCAAACAATTGTATATTATGATCACGATTTTCCAGCGGGATAGCAAGAATATCTTGTTTTTTAATCCCGATCTCTTCCAGTAGAGACAGGGCTAATTCTAAATAAATTGAATGGTCAAAGGTTGCAACAATAAACATTTTTTTCACCTGTTTTTTAGAGTTATCATAAATGGTAAAATCCATTTAGACTTTTGATATCTTTTTTTAAAAAAACCTTTCTGCTCATTATCAAATAACTTATTATTTTCAACAGTATTAACATAGGCATCATAAATAGCGAAAAAATAAATGGAAGGTAAATACAATAACCATTCGCTGCGCAGTACATTGTTTGAGTTAGTTAACTCACCAAGTAAAAGGAAATGTATTCCCTCAAGAGCTCTTGAAAAATAAATAGTGGAAATCCACCAAGTAAGAATAAAAAATGCTGTAATAATCCTATGTATATAAAGCTGGCCGGCTCCCGGCATACATGCTGACCACATGACAGCAACCCAAGGCTTTCTTTTATCCAAATAATTTATTTCAAGAGCGGTTATTTGAAAACTGGGAAAATCCGCATTTTCTCTATTTGCTAAAACATAAATTTTGTTTAAATCAACGGCTGTTCGGTAGCTGTCCCAAATTGCATAAAAGTACATAGGAATGTATAAAAGCATCCATCTGGGCTCAAGGATCTGCTTAGCCATTTCAAAACGTCCGGTAAAGGAGTATATCATAGCGTTATTTATATTGGCATTAACGTTAATGATAATTTCCCAAAAAACGAGTACAAACCCTCTAAGGTATTTTGAAAGAAGAAGATGACCAAAGCCCGGAAGAGCAGCAGACCACCAAGCTATTACTATAGGAGACCTTAGATGAATTTGTGTTGTTCCCAGAGAACTAACGTAGGCCTTATAGCGCCTGGCACCATTAGGTTTATTTTTCAAAACTTATATCTCCTTTATGATTTTTAAAGAATTGGGTAAAAAAGCTGCCATTATTCAGGCAGCCTTTTAATTAGTATTTGCAATTGGCTAAGTATCATGCTAATCAAATACAAAGGAAACTACTTCTTTTTTTAATTGTTCTCAGTTCGGCGCCCCCGGCGGTTGTTCTACCCAAGGATTCTTTATGGCGATGTCCACGCCGCCTTTGGTGAATTGGCCGATTCTGTTTTAAAAGGATAATTTTAACTATTTGTTAGATCGATTGATTTTGGAAGCTCTTCTAACCAGCCTAACTGTTTGGCTGCGGCTGTTTTCCTTTTTGTAATCCTCCCGCCAAAATACGGTGATATATCCAGGAGACAATGGTAATTATAACGATAATACCAATAGCAACCAGTACGCCAATTCTTTCTTTTGCAGTAAATAAACCGCCGACAATCGCAAAGACAATAATCATCAAGGTGATGATATTTGAAAACGGATGTAACGGCATTTTAAACTTATCCCCATGATAGCTCTTACGATTTTTCCATTCAGAAAGGTTGATAGCCATCCAATTGAACAGAAGCATAACACTCGCCGCTGTCGTTAAATATTCATAAACTGATTTTGGTAAAAAGTAGGATAAGACAATAATGACGGCCAGAATACAAGCTGTTAACACAAGACCGGCAATCGGGACGCCGCGTTTATTTGTTTTACCAAGAATTTCTGGAGCGTCATGGTCTTTTGCCAATGAGACTAAAATATTTGTTATAGAATACAGCGCGCCAACCATTGTCGAGAATGAGGCAGTAATAATAATAATGTTAAAGATGGTTCCAAGAAAAGGAATATTTAATGAACCTAATGCTGTTAAAAACGGACTTTTCGATTCATTGATAGCCGTCCATTTTGCAAGACTTAAAACAACGAGCAAAGATAAAATGTATACTCCTGTTAAGGAAATAACAAGGACATAACCTGCCTTTGGAACATCAGATTTGTTCCGTAATTGGCTTGCTGTTACACCGACAACACCAATCCCTCCAAACGAAAAAAGAACAAAAAGAATGCCCGTAAAAAAGCCGAAAAACCCATTTGTAAAAATACCGTTGTAAAAAGGTGAATGAATATGGGCGGCAGTATGAAGTGCGGAAGGTGTCCAGCCGAAAATAACAAGCGCGCCAAAAATAATAATGATAACTAATGTTGCAAGCTTGATGACCGCAAATAGCGACTCGATTTTACCAAAATCACTGACACCTAATAGAATCACAAAAATCCCAAGACATGAAAAAATAATAGAAAAGATCCATAGAGGTATACTGTGGAACCAATATTGTGCGAAGGTTGAAAGGGCGGTGATTTCACTGGACATAATCAAGACCCCTGAAAACCAATAGCCCCAGCCGCTGATAAATCCAAACATATCACCGTAAGCTTTTTTCGCATAAGTTCGAAACGATCCCTTTTCCGGGTCGTTAACAGTCATTTCGGCTAACGCCGCAAATGTAAAAAATGCTGCAATCCCCGCAAGAAAATAGCCAATAATGACTGAAGGTCCGGCTGTTTTAATGGATAGACCAGCCCCTAAGAAGAATCCGGCACCCATAATCGAACCGATCCCGATCAGGCTTAATTGCCACCATTCGATAACGGCGGGTTTTCCTTTCTTTTTATTCTCCTTAATTTTATGATTGGCCATATGTTGAATGATGTGATGAAAGCGCATATGAAATTCCTCCATTAAAAATTTGATTAATTATTATCGTAGAATTTCCAATAGACAATGTCTCCATTCCAGTTTCTTTTAGAGGTAAGAGACAAGATCAATCTACAATACCGGTTTGGGTAATATTAACATCAACATTCAGTTTAATTTTTGCATGCGGATAATGCTTGTACCATTGTTTTTCGTTCCAGTTATACGTATAACTGCGAACCTGGTCGCCTAAACCAAGAGGATCTGTATTCTTTCTTTGCAATAATTTAATCACTTTAGTTCCTTTATTTTTAAGATCCTTTTCTAATGTTGAAGAGACAGTATTAATATATTTTTGCGGATTACCTTGAACGGAAGCCTCAGTGATAACACCATTCAATTTTACGTTGATCCAGATTTTCGGCTGTCTGCTGTTCCCGTCTTTAACTTTATATTTAACTTTTGATCCAATATTTTTAACTGTTACGAATTTATGAGGGCTTAAATTAAGTGCATATGTTCCTTGATTAAAAGGTTCACGCAGCATTTTAAAAATAAACACATATTTAAATGGCAGCAGCCCAATATACCGGTTGTTTTTAATAAGTCCAATGCCCTCCATTTCAATGTGATCCTTATGTTTTTTTAGAACGGGCAAAAATGCATTAATGCCCTTGCCGTAATATTCATAAAAATACTCATGAAGATTAGTGTTTGGAAAGTTTTCCTCAATATTTTGCTGAATTAAATCGAATAGATAACGGGATACATCCGGGTTAGAAGCATACTGCCCATTCAAGAGCCTTCTTGTGCTTCCATCGACAATGGCTACGTACACATCCCGTCCGATATCCGGATTTCTGTTAAAGTAATCAAGATACTTTTCAATCCCTTTTTTAGCTAAAGCATCGTTTATAAGGGCAACTGTTAATTTACCCAGCTTAATTTTTTGCTCTGATTCCGTTTGTAATTTTTCTACAACTTCTTTATCTGTATGTGACACTGTAGAAAATGTATCTGTGGTCGACGGCCCTTGTTGAGCGCCGCCCTGCTGACTGCCTCCTCCTTGAGATTGGGCGTAAATCGGAGCCACAACAGTGCCAAGAATTTCATGATTGCCGGCATAGTCAAAACCAATCGTTTGAACGGTATAAATATCGTCAACGATATCGGTTGGCAAACAACCGGTTAAAACGGTGCAAAATAATAAAATTAACAAGGCTTTCATCCGTTTTTTAATGTTTTTCATATTTTTTCACCTTTTGAAACAGCCATTGATAAATAAACAAAAATGGTATATAACAATAAACAAAATATAACCCGGCAATTGATACTGTTGAATTTAATTTATCAATGGCGGTGCGATTTTTAAATAATCCTGTAATAATCAGAATAACAATCAGTACGAAAGGCAGGACAGTTCTTTGTCTTATAGGGAATTGCAGCTTCAGCCCTCTTGTAACCGTCCATACGCCAAGACAAATATTAGGTAAAATGATAAATATCCAAATGGAAACGCCGACATATTCAAACCGCTCTATAATCGGCAATTTAGCAATTTTCCATAATGATAATGTCGACCAAATGGTATGACTAAGCTGCCTTTCACTAAAATAAACAAATATAACCAGCACGATAACGACATAAATAAAAGTGGTATACATTGTGGCGGCATGCGCCCATTTTTTTGATTGATCCGGTCGTTTAATAAATGGATAATAAATGAAAATAAGTTCAAAGCCCAGAAAGCTTAATATCATTTGTTTTGTTGCCATTAATAGAGACGGCACGGAATGATCAAAAAACGGAAGAAGGTTGCTGAAATGTGCGTATTCCAAAGGGAAGTAAACAATAAGCATCAAAAATCCTCCATACACGATGCTTAAAAAGCTCATGCCTGCCACCGTTCGAAAGCCGCCGACAACAAATGTATAGGCCAACAGTAAAATAAGAAAGGCCAGCTCCCATGTAGAAAATTGGGGAAACAGCCAAATTTGGATGACTTCAATATAACTTCTAATGATCGTCACGACATATATAAAAAAATAGCTGAGAATGCCTAAACTTAACAGTCCGCCAAGCCACTTTCCGAAAAGTTCCCTGTGGATCGTTATGATATCATTGCCGTTTCCGTGTTCGATAATTTTGTAAATCAACCATAAAATGATATTGGTGCTTAACCCGGAAAGTAAAACTGAAATCCAGGCATCGTAGCCTGCGAATCCTGTTATATAACGCGCAAAGCCCAGGATTCCGACGCCAAATTGCATTGCAGTAATAAGGAAAAAGACAAGAAAGGGCGATACTTGACTATTCTCATTTATTTTTGTTTTTGTCGGCGTTGACGTCGGCATGATCCAAATCCTTTCTTTTTAAGCAGGATTTTAAATTGGTAAATTATTCATCAATATCCTTTTTCTTTTGAGATCGGCTTTTATTCATGCGCATTGGATCCTCCGGCCGTAAAAATAAAGGCCGTGTTATTTGCTTATTAATTGGCAAACGGATAAAAGTATCCTTCAGATCATTAAAGCGCGGCGGAAAAAACGGTTCAATGTAAGGCCGCCCCAAAGACGTTAATTTAAGCAAATGTGATAAATAAAAACCAAAGCAAAGGGAAATACCGATTAACCCCCATAATTGTGCGGCCAATAAAAATGGAAAACGAATTAAACGAATCGTATTACCCATTCGATAATTCGGTGTTGTAAAGGAAGCGAGTGCAGCCATAGCGCAAATGATCAGTAAAACATTACTGGCAACCCCTGCTTGCACTGAAGCGGTTCCGATAACGAGACCGCCGACAATACCAATCGTTTGACCGACTTTTGTCGGGAGCCTGGCACCGGCTTCCCGGAGCATCTCAATGGTTAATTCCATAATAAGCGCCTCAAAAATAGGCGGAAAAGGAATAATAGCTCTTGAAGAAACGAGAGTTGCTAAAAGATCCCTTGGTATCACTTCATAATGATAAGTTAAAATGGCAACGTATAATGGTGATGAAAACACTGAAAAAGTAACAGCAACAAGACGTATCAGGCGGAAACAAGAAGCAATATGCCAAGGCATAAAATAGTCATCAAAAGATATAAAGAAGTCAACAATTGTAGTTGGAACAATCACGGCATGGGGCGAACCATCGACCAGTACAGCAATTTTTCCTTCAGCAATTGTTGAAGCTGTACGATCCGGACGTTCAGTATCAATAAATTGCGGAAAAGGCGAATGCTGGTTGTCAGTAATGATTTGTGAGATCATTGAGCTGTCAACAATTTGGTCAAATTCAATATCTTTGATTCTTTGCCAGATAGTGTTAACGTTTTCTTGATTGGCAATCCCTTTTATATAAATGATAGCGACCCGGGTTTTAGATAACTTCCCAACCTTCGTTTCTTTCAAATAAAGATTTGGAAGCGGCAATCTTTTACGTACAAGGTCAATGTTTGTATCAAGCGATTCAACAAAGCCTTCTTTAGGACCGACAATGCTTGTTTCTGTTTCTGGATTAGTGACTTGTCGATTTTCTGTTGAAGGGGCGGGAATAAGCAAGCATTCAGGGTCGTCCTCTTTCATTTGAATAGCAACATGACCTTGCATCATTTTGTCCTGAATTTGCCTGATATCCCTTGTTAATAATGGATCTTCAATGGGTAAATTCCCCATAATATCCTTAATGCTTTTAACGTCCTTTTTAAAAACATAAGGGAGAATTTCCTCATGGACAGCCTTTAGTCCGACAATTGTTTTATAAAAAGATACCCAGCATGACATGGAATCTTGATGGTGTTTAAAATGCGAAAAGTCATCAGACTCCTCCATATTCTTAAAAAGTTCTTTAATATCTTGAGGCTTTTGCTCCAGCATCTCCGTCTTTAATTTTCTATTGTTTTTTTTCCAAGGCCATATCATCTGTATCCCTCATTAACTTTTGTTAGGTTTAGACTTAGATTTTGTGTTTTTCTCCTTTTTAGAATCATCAATGAAAATAGCCGCAAAAGGCATAGTCATTAACCAAAGAACTAACAGAAACAAACTTGTCTTTGCCCACTGATCCATCCGAAGGGCAACAAAAATAAAAAAGACAAACAACCACGGGTAGAAACTTAAAAAAATAAGAATGGTAGTCATGTCGATATTTTTACCAATGATCGCTTCTTTATCCACATTTTTGGGGTCTGACCCCGTGAACTGTGGATAATTTCCAAAAGAAAAATAAAACAAAAGATTGACACTTGAAATGTAAACGAATACAATAAAGTCAGTGATTAGTTATTAGAAGAGAGTGAAAGTTATGCCGCTGGATCGTGACCATCTGATTGGAAAACAAGCACTTATGCTGCTTCTCCAGCCCGAATATAAGCTGCCCAAGGAATTAGCTGATTTAGGATGGCGCTGTTGCAAAGGGAAGGTAGGTTCAATGGATGCACAGAAAGTGGTGGCAGCCGTTGAAACAGCGGCAAAAAATCAAGGCATGATTGAACATCAATTATATCGGGAAGCCCATGCTTTGTATCATGGCATTCTGGAAGCACTCAGTGGTGTAACGCGAGGCAATAATCAATTAGGCACTGTTTTACGGACAGTCGGTTTGACATTTTCTATTGTCCGCGGAAATCCTTACAAAGATAAGCGTGAGGGAGAATGGCTTGCAGTAGCTTTATATGGTACAATTGGCGCTCCGGTCAAAGGCCTTGAGCACGAAACAATTGGACTTGGTATCAATCATATTTAGACTTTTTGAACATCAATAAGTTCAAAAAGGAGGACAAATAGGGACGAGAAGTTCGAGGCGCGGAAGGAAAGAGGACCGGAGCGTAGACAGCTACGTGAGGACCGGAGTTCCAACGCAACGAAGAAATTCGAAGTCAATATTTCCCGGACTTTTTGAACATCATCTTAAATATAGGATATAGCCCATAGCTATCAGTTTACAAGGGGGCGTTCAGCGATTGATAAATCGCTGTGCGGCCCCTTTTTGCCTTTTTTAAGATACCATTTCCAATTAATATTATCCTAGACTATTTTATAAGGGCTCTATAATATTTGTTGGGGTATGAGAAAAATTAAAACAAAAAAATACACGCAAGCTCCTTAATCCTTTACACTTGAATTGTCCAGAAACAAGAGAAGGATAGGAGTTACGTGTATATGCATTTT